>JANWWN010000015.1 GCA_025055435.1 Cyclobacteriaceae bacterium
GAAAAGACTGCTAACATTTGCATTTGCCTGCTTCATTCTTTCTGGATATGCACAAATTCAAACGCCGGCCGCCAGCCCCGCCGGCACGGTAAGCTCGGTAGTGGGCCTTACCGACATCAGCATAAAGTATTCACGCCCGAAAATGAAGGGCCGGAAAATTTTTGGCTCCGGCTCTGATTTTCTCGTTCCTTATGGCCAGTTATGGCGTACGGGTGCGAATGCCGGTACAGTTATTACGTTCTCAGATGATGTTAAAGTAGAAGGTCAGGATGTGAAAAAAGGTGAATATTTGCTGCTGACCATCCCCGACGCCAACCAATGGACAGTAATTCTTTACAGCGACCCTTCAATCGGAGGGAACACAGCAAACTACAAACAGGAGAAAGATGCGGCACGCTTTACCGTAAAACCTGTTCGTCTGGCAGAACCTGTGCAGACTTTCACCATGAGCATTACCGATATAGCCGACGATAACACCAGTGCAAACATTGAGCTGGCTTGGGAAAACACTGCGGTGCGTTTTAAGGTAGCTGTAGATTACGATAGTAAGGTAATGAAGGCGATCGAAGCAGGAACCCGCGTAAACCCGGCTAACTACATTGCAGCCGCCAATTACTATTTTGAACACAAAAAAGATTTAAACAAAGCGCTGGAATGGATAACACTGGGTATTGAAAATGGCAACCGTGAAGCATTCTGGAACATCCATACCAAGGCAAAAATTCAACATGCCTTGGGCGATTACAAAGGTGCCCTGGCCACAGCCCAGCAATCGCTGGAGCTTGCCAAAAAAGCAAATAACGATTTTGGCTACATTAAGCTCAATGAGGAGCTGATTGCAAAAATCAATGCCGAAATGCCTAAAACACCATCTAAAAAGAAATAACTAACCAGTTGATCATTTCATAAAGGCCGGCTTCGTCCGGCCTTTTGTCTTAAATTAATCAACCACTGAAACAACAACCCAAAAAGAACAACGCCTGCGCAACCGATCATATTATATAACAGAAAGGCAATGTTGGTATATGTATAACAAAATAACACCAGCAGCTCGGCACAAATCGCAGCAAAGAAAACTGCAGTACCTTTTACATACCTGATGAAAAAAGCCGTTATAAAAACACCCAGAATCGTTCCGTAAAAAAGTGAACCAATGATATTTACAAACTGAATGAGATTTTCGGCAAACGAGGCAAAAATTGCGAAGGTAACCGCCAGACCTGTCCATAATACGGAGAAGCCCTTCGATGCCAGCAAATAGTTACGTGCCGACGCATCTTTAACCAAAAGCCTTCTGTAAATATCCACAGTTGTAGCCGAGGTCAAAGCACTGAGCTCTCCTGCCACAGATGACATGGCAGCAAGAAACATGACGGCAAGAAGCAACCCGATTATACCATGTGGCAGATGATTCAGTACGAAGTTCAGAAAAATGTAATCACGGTCCTGAACCTTAGCTTTTGGAAATGCCCGTTGAATTTCATCCCGCACTTCCTGGCGCAATCTTTTTTCAAGAGCTTCGTACCTGCGAACCTCGGTTCGACTTGCGGATATTAACTTTTCATCGTTTTCCTCAATGGCATATGCCAGCCGGTTTACTGCATTTTGTTTCAGGCTATAAAGGGAGTCGTAACGCTTTTCAATTTTCAAAAGCCTTTCTTCAGATGCAGTTTTCAGTGCGCGTTGATACAGCACCTGATTGTGGTAAACAGGAGGCTGGTGAAACAAGTAGAATACAAAAACCAATACACCAATAAACAGAATAATGAACTGCATGGGAATTTTAAGCAGTCCGTTAAATATCAGGCCCAGGCGACTCTCCGTCAGATTTTTCCCGCCCAGGTATCTCCCTACCTGCGACTGATCGGTGCCGAAATAGGAAAGAAACAAAAACACACTGGCAATGAGTCCGCTCCAGATGTTAAAGCGGTCTTCCATAACCAAATCCACTTTTTGAAGCCACGTGAGCTGATCAACCGATGCCACACCGGCAGGCAGGTGCTGATCGGCATCGGCCGGAAGGAAATTAATCATATTAAGTTTGCCCAGATGTCCGGCAACCCTCACGGTATCGATAAAATCCAGTTGGTCAGGCAATAAAGAATAAGCAATTACCCCGGCCAACAGCATACCGCACATAACAATAGTAAGCTGTAGTCGCTGCGTTAAACTTACCGCACGCGAACCACCCGATACGCTGTAAATCATTACCAGCGTCCCGATTAACAGCGTGGCCGCTTCAACGGGCCAGTGTAAAACCGTAGAAAGTATAAGCGATGGAGCAAATATGGTGATGCCAGCCGACAGGCCCCTCAGTAACAGAAACAGGAAAGCAGTTAACGCCCTGGTTTTTAAATCAAAGCGCTGCTCCAGGTATTCGTATGCGGTAAGTACATTCAGTTTGTAGTACACCGGAACAAAAAAGGCTGAGATGATGATCATGGCCAGCGGCAGACCAAAGTAGAACTGAATAAAACGCATGCCGTCTTCGATGGCCTGACCCGGAGTTGATAAAAAGGTAATGGCACTGGCCTGCGTTGCCATAATTGATATGCCAATCATCCACCATTTTAACGTGCCGTCACCTCGCAGATAAACTTCCATCGAGCGGCTGCCGCGGGTTTTTATAACACCATATATTACAATGGCCGCAAGCGTAAAAAATAAAACCAACCAGTCGAGTGCATTCATGCAAACAATCGGGTGAGTAAAAAATAAAACAGGAGCTGAAGCGCCAGCGTCACCATCAGAAAAATATACCATCCCCGCCACGATGAAAAAACAGGCGGCTTTTCCGGAAAATTGTTTTGGGAAGATGTACTCACTTTGTTTTTTTCTTTCGCTTATTCGGCTGGACGGAAGGCGGCTCAACCAAAGGTGTTTCAGAATTTAACGGCTTACCCAGAGAGACCAGGTTAGCAAACAACCGGTATGCACCCGGAACACCCTCGGGGAGCTGACGGAAAAATGACAAACCCGTGTACACAAAGTAACCTTTTCCGTAAGCCGCAACCAACAGACTTCCGTTTTTAGGCGATTCGCCCTTGTCGTTCATCGATAACGGCGCCTCAAACCGACTGTCCCATGAACCCGGAAAATACAGGCCGCGTTCCTGCACCCACCCTGAAAAATCTTCTGTGGTAATTTTATTCGGAAAGTTCAACACCGGATGTTGAGGCAGCAAAATACGCACCTCGGCATCTTCCTCAGTTACGCGATCGCGGCTGAGTGAGATTGGATAGGGAGAAAATCGGTCGGTTTCCAGATCGGCAGTGGTATTGTATTGCATTACCAATGTGCCACCGTTATGCACATAATCCAGCAATTCGCCCATCAAAAATCCAATTCGCTCGTTGGTGTTTACTGCACGCACACCGATAACAACAGCATCCAGCGTCTTCAGGTTATCTTTGTTTACTTCTTCGTTGCGCATCTCCCAGACTTCATACCCCATGTTGCGTAAGGCAGCGGGTATATCATCACCTGCACCACGTATATAGCCGATGCGCCGTCCTTCTTTCTTCAGGTCAATTCGCACAACTTTCAGCGCTGCCGGTGGCATAAGGGTTTGAATTGGAATGTGATCATACGCAATGGTTTTTACCGAAAGGTTATTGCTTGTATTACCAATTTGCGCAATGGCACGCAACGTACCTACTGATGGAATAGATGGAGGGTAAACGATAAATGTTTTAACCTGCTCCTCGCCTGCTGCTTTTAACTCGAAGGGCTGCTCTTCCGGTTCACAGCGCCAACCAGATGGCAACTCCAGGCGCAACCTTCCCGGCTGATTAACCGCACTTACCGTTTTAAGGATAACGTGAATTTGCCTGGCCTCTTCGGATGGAAAAACAACTGTACCGTTCGGCAGATTAACAAAAACCTGAGGGGTAACCTCAACAGGGCGATAAATTTCTCCTTTAACCGGATCCGTCCACTTAAACTGCACCGGAACTTCCAGCTCCAGAGGTTCGCCCAACACATTAAAAACCATCAGGATTTGCAAAGCCGGATCATTTTTCGGTTTACCAATCAAGCCAACATCGGATACGCTAAACAACCCCTGTTCATGCGGTTCGCGAAGCCAGTACGGTGATGAATAATCGGTTCGGACTACCAAACTGCGGGATTTAAATAGCAGGGCCTCATTATTTTCCAGACTTCGATTTAACGATGTATCCACGCGGATGCCCTGACCGCGAAGTGTGAGGAGCTGCACACGTGCCGGAGAGCGGTTAATGATTTCGAAATTCAGCTCTGCCCGGTCGCCCGGAGAAATCCAGTAACGTGAAGCAGTAACTTCAGCGAACAGTCCGATGCAATCACGAATAAGTTCGTTTACTTCTTTAATTTTTCGTTGCTTCCAAACGCCCTCTTCAACCTGAAGTATGGCCTTTCTAATTGATAGCAGATGCGGAACAATCTGATAGGGTAATTCCGGATTAAAATCGCGCATGGCTTTTTCAACCAGCGGAATAACTTTTTCACCACCTTTTACACGTGTCCACGTAGTGTTTACCCCATCAAATATGTCTTTCTCAGCCGGTTTACCTTTTGCCAATTCGAAAAATTCGTTTGCATTTCCTCTTCGGCCGGGCGACCCGAAACCCTGACTTTTATGCTGGCTGCGACTAACGGCCGCTATCTCGGCATACGACTGACCCAGCAGGGTGTTGTACCCACCTACATTGATAACCATCACGCCAGGCGTCTGCTCATTCACGGTGTTGTTAAAAAATCTTCCGGTATTTAAATAGATTCGTACCGGCTGCCAGGGCTTCATCAACTTAAGTTGTTCAGGATAGGAAGAGCCGGAACCCGACAAATCAAAAGCTTCAAGCGACAACACGGCCGATGCCGTATGATGCCCGTGCCCGGCTCGTTCGTTGGGCGGAAAGCGATTAATAACTACATCGGGTTGGAACTGCCGGAATATGCGCACCACATCACCCAATATTTCATTCTTACCCCAAATCGACAGTGTTTCGTTTACGTTTTTGGAAAATCCAAAATCATTGGCACGGGTGAAGAACTGTTCACCACCGTCAATTTTACGTGCCGCCAGAAGCTCTTCCGTTCGGATTAATCCCAGCTCATCGCGTATTTCCGGGCCAATCAGATTTTGTCCACCGTCTCCGCGTGTCAGCGAAAGATAAGCCGTTGTGGCCAGTCTTTCGTTGGCCAGCCAGGCGATAACCCGTGTGTTCTCGTCATCGGGGTGTGCTGCCACATAGAGCACCGAGCCCAGGAAGTTGAGTTTTTTTAACTTCAATAAAATTTGTGAAGCATGGGGTTGTTTATACTGGGCCCAGGCATGAACCGATATGAATAGAAAAATGATCAGTAATCGCATGTTGAACGCAACTTTGCAAAAGCGCAATTAACAAAATACCCTTGTACGTTTTACGTATACTTACACCAAAGCAGACAACAGCTGACGGGTGGTTTGTGGATGTTTAAATTCTGCCCCGCTTCACTCCATTAACCAGATAATCGCCTGACTCGGTAAAAAATATCACGATCCGGCTAACCGGCTTTTTATCTTCGTTAAATAAAGTAATTACATATTCATGGTCAGCGGTGCGGTCTTTGATATCATCGGTAAATCCCAAATCAAGTTTCACTTCTTTATTTAGTTCGGCTTTTTTATTCATGAACCCCTTCCCTCCTTTAGCCACGGAAAACCTCACCTCCATAGGTTCCAGATGGGTAAAGGTTAGGTAGAGATATAAGTATGGTAGCGGTGTTGTTGCCGTCCGCTTCTGATATTCAGCCAGCGTTTCCAATACCTTAACCTGTTCAGCATCGGCAGGGGGACGACTCTTAAACTCCAGTTGAACGCGCAATGAAAAGTGCTCTTCCTTCTTATATGGAATATCCTGGGCGTAAATTTGCGCCACACCAAAAGTCAGAAAAATGACAAACCGCAACGGCATCCTGACCAATCTACGGAAAAAAATTCTTTCACACATACCAACCATTTTTCTTTTCGCCCTCGCAGCCGTTACCACCTGTTCTCCCGGCCGGTATGCGCAAATAAGCGCAACCTCTAATCTCCCATTGGAATGGCCGGAGCTGCAAGACAATTATAATTTAGTGACGCACAAGGGCTTTGCCCTGGCTTTCGATACAGCACACCGGCAGGCCCGGTGGGTGGCCTATGTGCTGAGGGCCGAACGAACATCGGAAAAGGAACCAAGAACTAACCGTTTTTATCCGGACCCCGATCTCCCGGGCCGCACAGCCACAGATTCCGATTACCGCAAATCCGGATACGACCGCGGGCATCTCGCTCCGGCAGCGGACATGAACTGGTCGGCCGAAACCCTGAAAGAATCTTTTTACTACAGCAATGTCAGTCCGCAAAAGCCTGAGTTTAACCGCGGCATTTGGAAAAAGCTGGAAAGCCGGGTGCGGACATGGGCCCAACAGGATTCTGTTTTGTATGTTGTAACCGGCCCGGTGCTTCATGACTCTTTGCCGCGAATGGGCAATTCAAGGGTTTCGGTGCCGGCATATTTTTATAAATCCATCATGGTTTATAAACCCGGAATCAAAAAAGCCATTGCATTTATTATGCGTAACGAAAGCTCTGCTCAAAACATTGAAGCCTTTGCCGTTTCGGTGGATAGCCTGGAACGATTCACAGGATTAAATTTTTTCCCGTCATTACCCGACAAAGAAGAAGAGCAAATTGAAAAATCCGTTTGCCTGCCGTGCTGGAATTTAAAGCGCTTGGATTAACAAAACCGATTAAGTAACTATCGAATAAGATGGAAAGGGCGAAATCCGGTATGAGAAAATTAATTATTGACATCTGCTTTTGTATTCCGCTCTTCCTCTCCGCACAACCCGGATTAGATCAGGACGAAAATGCAACGCAGCCAACTGTTAGTGAGATTAAAAACCACATCGAAACGGCAGAGAAACACCTGGCCAACCAACCTGAGAAATCGCTTGAGCACATTAACCATGCAATAAACCTTTCGCGACAAATTTCCGATTCACACCATGAATCCCTCGCGCTTGTTGTTTTGGCTCAATATAACTTCAGACTTGGCGATTACGCTCAGGCCGTGGAAAGTGCCATGGAAGCTCTGATAAAAGCCAGTGAAAATAATGATACCCTTGCCCTGGCAAAGTCGCACCGGGTTTTAGGGCTTATCTACACCCTGGGGTTTAAACAATACGACAAAGCACTTGGGCATCAGTTAAAAGCTTTCGAACTCTTTAAGACCCTGAATGACCCAACAAGCATTGCAGCTTTTTGCGGAAACATAACCTGGATTTACGCCATTACCGGTGAAAAGCTTAACGAAGCCCATCGCCTAGCCGACCGGGGCATACAGCTTTCGGACTCATTACACAATAACCAGCTACTGAGCTACAATCATAATTCTAAAGGCCTGTTATACAAAGCGCAGCAACAGTTCGATTCAGCGTTATATCACTTTGAAAAATCGAACCAGGCAGCAAGGGCAGCTCAGGACCTGGCCGTGCTGGCATACAACCGACAACTCATGGGCGAGGTTGCGTTGCAGAAGGGAAATATCCGACAGGCGCTGGAATGGCTTAACGAAGCGGCGGCCCTTAGTTCAAAACTTAAACTGCGTGAAGTACTCAAGGAAAGCCATAAAAGCATGGCACAGGCACATTTGAGCATGGGCGACTTTAAAAGAGCCTATCAGCACTTTGTCAGGTTTACCGAGCTCAAGGACTCGCTGTTAAACTGGGAAACCACCCAACGCGCTATACTGGTAAACCGGCAGGCGGAAGAAGAACGACAGAAAAAACAACTCGCAGCCCTTGAACAATCGGCCCGGCAGGCTCAGCGGGAGCAACTGATTATATCTGTGTTCTTTGCTATTGTGTTTATTTTGATGAGCATGGTGCTGATGCTGGTTTTACGCAACAACCGCCTTAGGAAATTAACCAACGAAGCACTGGAGGAAAAAAACAGACAAATTGAAGAACAGAATAAAAAATTACTTGAGTCATCAAATCTGCGGGATAAGCTGTTCTCCATCATCAGTCATGACCTGCGGAGCCCGTTGGTAAGTTTGCGCGGCTTGTTGGGCTTACTGCAAAAAAGCCAGATAACCGAAGAGGAGTTTAAAATGTTTGCACCGAAAATTAACCAGTTACTTACCGGCATGAACGAAACCCTGGAAAACCTGCTGGGCTGGGGGCAGTCGCAATTGGGTATCATGTCGTTTCAGCCTGTGCGATTGAGACCTCATGATCTGGTCAACAAGGTTTTCGACTTATTTACCGATATGGCCCGTTCAAAAAATATTGCGTTGATCAATACAATCGATCAGCAGTTGGAAATTAATTATGATAAAAATTTACTGGAGCTGACTTTACGAAACCTTATTCATAACGGTATTAAGTTTAGCCATTCAGGAGGCGAGGTAATTGTGCGGGAAAGACCATTAAATTCAGGTTACGTATTGGAAGTCGCGGACAAAGGAGTAGGCATGAATGCACGACAGAAGGAAGAAGTTCTATCCGGCACAGCCGGAAGCAACCGGGGCACCCAGGGCGAAAAAGGTACGGGATTGGGCCTGCGGTTGTGCAACGAACTGCTGGTTAGGTGCGGAGGATACCTTGAGATAGAAAGCGAGGAAGGCCAGGGATCGGTTTTTCGCGTTGTTTTGAAAGATGCGGTAGCTGTTTCGAATTTTTAAGGCAGGCGGAATAGCCTGGAACTTCTGATTCTCACAATAATTTTTTTCGAGTTACTTAATACCTGTCACCTAAACTTGAATCCCACTACATGCCGTTGCTTACTTTTCCCTGAATATCTCACTCAGTTTTCTATCCAGCGCTTCGCCACGGAGGTTTTTAGCGATGATCACTCCGTTCGGGTCGAGCAGCAGGGAAAAAGGTATGGCATTGATGTTGTAGGTTCGTGCAGCTTCCGACTGCCAGAATTTTAAATCGGATACGTGCGTCCATGTGAGGCCATCTTCGCGTATGCCCTGCAGCCAGTCTTCGCGCGAGCGGTCGAGTGAAACACCATATACAGTAAAACCTTTGTCTTTGTACTTGTTATATGCACGCACAATGTTGGGATTTTCCTTACGACAGGGCCCGCACCACTTGGCCCAGAAATCCACCAGCACATACTGCCCGCGCAGCGATGAGAGCGGAACGACTTTACCTTCCGGATCAGGCAGGGCTATTTCCGGCGCTACCGAACCCACTGCCAGCTTCTTCATGCGCTCCACCATCTCCACAAAAGCCTTGGCGTGCGAATAATTTGGCCACTCTTTTTTTGCTTTTTCGGCTACATGCACGTATAAATCGAAGTACTGGTCTTTGTCAAATGTTTGTCCTTCGAGAATATTAAGCAAACCCAGTGAAAGCGGTTCTGCCTTCAGTTCGGCAACGAGTTTTTCCATCTCGCCTTTTGCCATGGCCATGTACTTTTCCTGTAAAGCCAGCATGGTTTTCTCATCACCGGACATTTGCGCCTTATTAAATTCGGAAATCATACGCTGCGCCTCCGGCGTGTTATCAATGGCTTGGGTGCGCGTTTGTACTTTCTGAATCAGCTCAATGTCGGGCGAGCCTTTTATTTCGAAATAACCGGACGGACTGTTCCCATCCACGTAAATATCCAGGTTGTTTTTGTGGAGAATAACATCCAAAACCTGGCGGTTGTAAAAATTGATTTTATAGTAACCCGGTTCAGTTAGCCGAATTTTTTTGCTGAACGTGTAATTCGATTTCAGTTTAATGGTATCCTGCCAGCCGATGCCATTGCGGGTTACCTCCATGATGGAGATGGTACCCGCCTGCGGAAAGCCTACCTTTCCGTTTACGGTTACTTCCCATCCTTCGACTTTTCGACTTTGCTGACCGTTGGTACTGCAGCCCAGCAGTACCAGCATGGAGAGAAAAAAGGTATTTAACTTCATTAAAAATTATTTCAGAATCTTATCGCAATAAACGTTCCAGCACTTCCCGGGTTCGCACCGGGTCGGTTTTTTGTGCACTGCGCTTCTGGATTTCGCCCATGAAAAATCCTGCCAACCCTTTTTTACCATTTTTATAGGCCTTCACTTTATCAGGATAATCGCGCAGAACAGCTTGTACCAGCGGTAAAATTACATCTTCCGAAGCAGTTTGAATAATGCCCAACTGTTGGGCGGCCTGCGATGCCGTATAACCGGGATGCCGGATGATAAATGGCAGCAACTGTTGGGCCGCCACCGAAAAGCTTACCTTACCTTCTTCAACTAACGTGATGATGCTGCTTAACCGGTCAGCCGTAAGCAGGCCTGTATTATTCAAACCCGAACGCACGGGACCAACTATCCAGTTGGCTGCTGTGCGCGGATGATGACCCAAATGCACCACTTCATCCAGTAAATCGGCCATTTCTTTTTCTTCTACCAGTACTGCGGCATCGGCAGCCGGTAGGTGCCATTCCGAAACGTAGCGCTGATACCGCGCAGCCGGTAGTTCTGGCAACGCCGATTTAAGTTCATGAATAAATGAAGATTCGAGAACAACTTCCGGCAAGTCGGGCTCAGGAAAATATCGATAGTCGTTCAAATCTTCCTTGGTGCGCATCGCAAAAGTTTTACCGGAAGCAGGGTTAAACAAACGGGTTTCCTGGGCAACCTCTTCGCCCCGGTTCAACAGTTCCATCTGTCGCCCGATTTCATAAGTAAGCGCCTGTTGAAGAAAGCGGATGGAATTCAGGTTTTTGATTTCAACCCGCCTGCCCAACTCTGAACTGTTGGCAGGACGAAGGGATATATTTGCATCGCAACGCAGCGAGCCTTCCTCCATGTTTCCATCGCTGATGT
The DNA here is from genome assembly GCA_025055435.1 of Cyclobacteriaceae bacterium. GTDB lineage: Bacteria > Bacteroidota > Bacteroidia > Cytophagales > Cyclobacteriaceae > UBA2336. Next base: position 10,824 of record JANWWN010000015.1, read on the forward strand.
TGAGGTACCGCACTATTCTGCGCAACTCCGCCAACACCGCACCGGCTTCTTCAGGCGAATAAATTTCAGGCCGGGTTACGACTTCGAGCAAAGCTGTGCCCGCCCGGTTAAAATCCAAGGCTGAATATTTATCGTGTACATCATGCAAGGACTTTCCCGCATCTTCTTCAATTTGTATGCGGATGAGGTGCACTGCTTTAGAATAGTTATCACCTGCCCGAACGGGTATGCTTCCACCCTCGCATACAGGTGCACGACTTTGGGTAAGCTGATAGCCCTTCGGTAAATCGGGATAGGTGTAGTTTTTTCGTTCGAAGTAAAACCGGGTGTTGATGTTGCTGCCGCAGGCCAATCCGAGCAGAACCGCCTTACGGACAGCCTCCTTATTTAATACAGGTAATGTACCGGGATAACCAAGTGATATTTCGCTGACTCGGGTATTCGGCTCTCCGCCAAAGGCCACCTCATCGGAACAAAACAACTTACTGCGGGTATTGAGCTGCACGTGCAGTTCAAGTCCGATAACCGGTTGCCAGCGTGATGCAGTCATCATTCAGTCTTTTTCAATAAGCTGGCGCACCCGATTGAGCACAGCGTCCAGACCACTTAATTTCTTACCCCCTGCCGTAGCAAAAAAGGGTTGCCCTCCTCCTCCACCGTCAATTTCCTTAGCCAGTTCCTTTACCAGATTACCGGCATGATATTTTTGGGCAGTTGCCAGCTTTTCACCCAGCATCACCGCCACCATGGGTTTATGGTCAACTTCAGCCGCCAGCACCAGCAACAAATCATCAAACTGATTGCGCAACGCATAGGCAATATTTTTTAATGCGTCAGCATTGGGCAGAGATACCTTTTCGATGATGACGCGCGCACCGTTTTTGGAAACAGCGCGTGAAGCAAGCTCATCTTTCAAACGGTTAACCTGCTCCTGGTGCAGTTTCTCTAGCTGCTTTTCCAGGGCTGATTTTTCTTCCAGTAAACTGCGTGTAGCGTTTAGGATGTCCTTCGGGTTTTTCAGCAGGTTGCGAACCTCCTGCAACACTTCAGCCTGTTGACGCACAACGTTGAGTGCTTCCTCTCCGGTTACAGCTTCGATCCGGCGCACACCGGCCGCCACCGAGCCCTCGGAAATAATCCTGAACAATCCGATATTTCCGGTAGCTGGCACATGCGTGCCTCCGCACAATTCGATTGAAAAATTTTTATCAAAGGTGATCACCCGGACTTCATCGCCATACTTTTCGCCAAATAAAGCCATGGCTCCCATGGCGCGCGCTTTTTCCAACGGCACCCCGCGTTCTTCCTGACGCTGAATGTTCTGTCGGATTTTTTGATTGACCAAATCTTCAACTTGCCGCAGTTCATCGGGCGTTAAGGCAGCAAAATGTGAAAAGTCGAAGCGAAGCAACTTATCGTTAACCAGTGAACCGCGTTGTTCAACATGTCTGCCCAAAATCTGCCGTAAGGCAGCATGCAGTAAGTGCGTGGCCGTATGGTTATTCATGATTTTTTCCCTGCGCGTCACATCCACCACGGCATGAAACGTTGCCTGTTTGTTTGCCGGCAGGGCTTCGGCAACATGCACTATGAGTTCGTTCTCCTTTTTGGTATCCGTAATGCGTATGCGCTCGTTGGCTGATTCAATATAACCCGTATCGCCCACCTGACCGCCGCTCTCGGCATAAAAGGGCGTTTTATCAAATACCAGATGATAAACCTCCTTACCCTTAACTTTCTGCGTGCGGTATTTTACCAGGTGCACCTCTGCTTCAACCGTGTCGTAACCTATGAACTCTGTATTAACATCATCCGCAACCGAAACCCAGTCGCCTGTTTCTCGGGCAGCATCGGCACGCGAACGTTCTTTCTGTTTTTCCATTTCGGCTTCAAAGCCGGCTTGATCCACTGTCAATCCTTTTTCACGTGCAATGAGCGCGGTTAAGTCTAAGGGAAATCCGTAGGTATCGTATAATTCAAATGCCACCGGACCGGGCACAACCTGTTGGAACGATGGTTCCAGCGCTTCAAATCGTTTCAAACCTTTTTCGAGCGTACGTAAAAACGATTGTTCCTCTTCAAGGATCACCCGGGTAACGTAATCGCGTTGTTGTTCCAGTTCGGGAAACACGTCCTTAAACTGAGCCGACAACACGGGAACCAGTCGGTACAAGAAGGGCTCCTTAAAATGAAGATAGGTGAAAGCGTAACGCACGGCCCTTCTCAAAATCCTGCGGATTACATATCCGGCACCTGTGTTGGATGGAAGCTGGCCATCGGCAATGGTAAAGGCTACTGCCCGAATATGGTCGGCCAGCACGCGAATGGCAATATCAGACTTCAGCGCGCCCTCTCCCGACGTTCCCTGATAGGTAACGCCGGCCGAGCGGGCGATGAAATCAATAAGCGGTTGAAAGACCGTGGTATCGTAGGTTGAGGTTTTACCCTGGATGGCCATACACAGGCGTTCAAAGCCCATACCCGTATCAACATGTTGTGCCGGAAGTTTTTCCAGCTTACCATCAGCTTTCCGGTTAAATTCCATGAACACCAGGTTCCATATTTCGATCACGCGCGGATGGTCGGCATTTACCAGCTCACGACCGGGCTTATGTTTTATCTCCTCATCGCTGCGCAGATCAATATGGATTTCCGAGCACGGCCCACACGGACCTGTGTCGCCCATCTCCCAGAAGTTATCTTTCTTTTTACCGTAAAGAATACGGTCGGGCGGTAAAATTTCTTTCCAGTATTTTAGTGCTTCCTCATCCGGGGGAAGATTTTCGGAAGGATCGCCACCAAAAACCGTGGCATACATTTTATCAGCAGGAAGTTGATACACTTCCGTCAGAAGTTCCCACGCCCATGCAATGGCCTCCTTTTTAAAGTAATCGCCAAACGACCAGTTGCCGAGCATTTCGAACATGGTATGGTGGTAGGTATCAATTCCTACCTCTTCCAGGTCGTTATGCTTGCCGCTTACGCGAAGGCACTTTTGGGTATCGGCTATTCTTACAGAAGGGGGCATGCGATGGCCGAGGAAATAATCTTTAAACTGCACCATGCCCGAATTGGTAAACAGCAAGGTTGGATCATTCTTCAGCACAATAGGTGCCGAAGGAACGATGAGGTGATTTTTTGACTTAAAAAAATCCAGAAACTGTTGCCGGATATCGCCTGCTTCCATCAGTTCAAACGTTTACAATAGCTCCGTTAAGCTTGGTTTCTTAACCGGAGTTCAGTTATTTTACGCCATTAAGCGACAAAATTAAACAGAATGAAGGGATAAGCAGGGTTTCGCTTTTTTAATTTTAAATTACCCGATGCACAAGGGACTTTTCCGATACAACCCGAAAACCTGCCGTTATGAGCCAGCACCCTTCCCGATATGGAATGTATTGGGATGGTTCACTTTCTTCCTCCTGAGTTCAGGATTTTTCTTCTTCCTCTTTGCTCACCTTCAATCCCTCTTATTTCCAACCAGCAGCATGCAGCGGCTACAGGAACAAAACCGCGTTTATGCGCATCACATTATAAAGATGAAGAACGAACTGATTTCACTGAATCAACTCCTAACGGGAAGTGAACAGCGCGAGGAAGACTTAGTCAGAAAATTATTTGGCGAAAGTAATACTGTCAAAACGAAGAAAACGGTTACTGCCTATTCTGATTCAGATAATCCACACAAAGTTATTCAACACCTGACAAAAAAAATTGACGGTATTCTTACAGCGACCCGCCAGGGAGAAGTCATATATCTTAGGTCAGGAAGCTATAAAACATCCTGGCCCATGAGCTGGCCGGTAGATGGCGCAAAGCCTGTTGTGGCCTCCGGGTTTGGCGAACGCATCCACCCTTATCATAAAGGAAAATACTTTCATGCAGGTATTGATATACCTGCTGCCCGCGGCACTGAGGTGAAGGCTGCAGGCGCAGGAAAAGTTTCACGGGTGCTTCGCAACAGCCTGGAAAGCGGATACGGCAACTATGTGGAGATTACCCACGATACCGGCCTGGTAAGCCGGTATGCCTGTTTGCATGACATCGTGGTTCGGGTAGGTCAGGGCATTAATGAGGGGCAGGTAATCGGATATGTTGGCGCAAGCGGAAGTGCCGTGGCACCTCATGTTCATTTTGAAGTACTTATCAACAATCGGCCGGTGAACCCGATGTTGTTCCTTGTTAAAGGATTTTCCGCACGGGAATATGCCCGGCTTATGGAAGAGAGCAACAACCTGAATCAGTCATTGGATTAATGAAGTTGCAATACCGATATAATCCCGATACCTGCCGTTTTGAACCGGTGCACCCTTCGCCAACTGCGTGGATGAGGCGTTTGCTGGTTGTATCGTTGCTGTCGGCTTGCGGTGCTTTCGGGTTTTTTCTGATTTACACCCGGCATTTTGGCTTTCCGGCTGAACAGCGGCTCGCTGCCGAAAACGCACACTATCGCAGGCAATGGCATTTCATAAATACTGAGCTGGGTAAATCCGAACAACGACTGTCCGCATTACTCATGCGCGATAATACCAACTACCGTTTGATGCTCGACCTCGCGCCTTTATCGCCCGACCAGTTAAAAGCAGGAAGCGGTGGTGCGCCAGTACCGCTGCCTGAAGATGTACAGCACTATGATGAGCTGAAAGCGAGTTACATCCGCCTTCTTCAGTTGCAGCACCGGTTGGAAGTAGCCCGGCAGTCATTCGATGAACTGCATGAAGAGGCAGACCGTAAAAACCGGATGAAAGAATCACGACCGGCCATACAACCTGTTGACAACCGGGAACTCAGCCGCCTGCATACCACATTCGGCCTGCGCATGCATCCGATATTTGGTGTGCTCATGGACCACAAGGGACTGGATTTTGCCCTGCCGAAAGGCTCACCTGTTTATGCCACCGGCAATGGCCGCGTATCTCAGGCCCACTACTCACCATCCTATGGCAATGTGGTGTACATTGATCACGGCTTCGGATACGAAACACGATACGCCCATTTGCAAAAATTTATCGTCCATCCGGGACAATACGTTCAACGCGGGCAAATCATTGGATATGTTGGTAACACCGGCGTTTCGGTTTCTCCTCATCTTCATTATGAAGTGTATTACAGAGGCGTAGCCGTTAACCCCATTCATTTCTTCCAGCGCGACCTGAGCTCAGAAGAATACCTGAAGTTAATTGAAAGAGCCGGACAGGCCCCGCATTCGCTGGACTAACCCGGTATTTCGGGTTTTTGCCTGATTAATCTGGTTACCCATGCTCATGTTTGATGGTTATTAACTTTATCATTCAGCATTATCTTTGCCGCATGCGCATTCTGGTTTTCATTTTATTTTCATACTGTGCCTTCGTTTTCGCTCAACCCAAACCCCAAAAAGAGATTTCAGTGATCGGTGTTGGCGATATTATGATGGGATCATCCTATCCCAAGCCTGTGCTTCCGCCGGATGACGGGAAATGGCTGATGCACGAAGTAGCCGATGTTTTACGTAATGCCGATGTTACCATCGGAAATCTGGAAGGTACCCTGTTGGATGAAGACGGTACCCCGAAAACCTGCCGCGACCCCAACGTCTGTTATGTTTTCAAATCACCAACCCGGTATGTAAAAAACCTCGTAGATGCCGGCTTCGATGCAATGAGTCTGGCCAACAACCACGCTGGCGACTTTGGCGATGCCGGAAGAAAAAGCTCGATGAAGACTTTGGAGGAGGCTGGAATTGTTCATGCCGGACAGCTGCAGCAAAAAACTGTTGTGTTTGTTCGCAACGGAATACGATTCGGGTTTGTTGCATTTGCTCCCAACAGCAATTGTGTACCGCTTAACGACCTGGAAGGCGCCAGAAAACTGGTAGCGCACCTCGACTCCATTTCCGACATTGTGATTGTATCGTTTCATGGCGGTGCTGAAGGACCTCAGCATGAACACGTTCCGCGAAAAGCCGAAATGTTTCATGGTGAAAATCGCGGTGATGTATATGCTTTTGCCCATGCAGTGATTGATGCCGGGGCAGACATCGTTTTCGGGCACGGCCCGCATGTGGTAAGGGCAGTGGAGTTGTATAAGGGTCGCTTTATAGCCTATAGCCTCGGAAATTTTTGCACGTATGGCGGCATCAATGTCAGCGGCATCAACGGACTTGCGCCCATTGTTAAGGTTATCGTTGCTTCGGATGGCAGCTTTTTACGCGGAAATATTTTTTCTGCCTTTCAGGTTGCCCGCGACCGGGTGAAGCCCGATCCGGATCACCGTGCTGCAAAACGAATTGCCGAGCTGACAAAAAAAGATTTTCCGGAAACACCGCTGCACATTGACGAGAAAGGAAATATTACTTACCTTGCCCGATAACATGGCGTACAAAGAAAAGGAAATCGAAAAACTCTACTACTCCATCGGAGAAGTAGCCGAAATCTTCAATGTTGCTCCATCGTTAATCCGGTTTTGGGAATCGGAATTCGACATCATCAAACCCAAAAAGAATCGCAAGGGTAACCGGCAGTTTACAAAAGAGGATATTGAAAACGTCCGGATCATCTATCACCTGGTAAAAGAAAAAGGCTTTACGCTGCAGGGTGCCAAGGAAATGCTGAAGAATAATTCCATGGCCGTTAAAAATAAAATCGAATTAATCGATTCCCTGAAGTCCGTGAGAAACTTTCTGGTCGAAATTCGCGACCGACTTTAATTTGATTGAGCTGCCGTGTATGCCTCCACGCCTGACGATGAACGTTTAGCGCTGCTCGCCTTACATTTTATACCCGGTCTGGGAAATTTTACCATACGACAACTGGTGAGTTATTGCGGCTCGGCTTCGCAAGTTTTTAAAACACCTAAAGGAAAGCTACAAAATATTCCGGGCATCGGACCGAAAACGGCTGAACAGGTTGTAAACGGTAAGCCCTTTGAAGCAGCTGAAAAGGAATGGAAGCGTGCTGCAAAAGAAAACGTTCAACTGATTTTTTATACCGATAAAAATTATCCCTCCCGGCTTAAAGAAATTTCAGATGCCCCCTCCCTGCTTTATGTAAAAGGTAATGTTCACCTGGAAAATCCAAAAACGGTAGGAATTGTCGGAACACGAAAAGCAACTGCCTACGGAAAGGAACGCGTGGACGAACTGGTAGAAGGCTTGGTTCCGCATGACGTTCTGGTTGTGAGCGGACTGGCCTATGGTATTGATATTCATGCGCACCGGGCCGCACTGCGATGTGGCCTGCCCACGGTTGGAGTGATGGGAAGCGGCATTGATGTGATATACCCGGCTGCACATCGTGAAACCGCGCGAAAAATGATTGAACACGGAGGACTTATTTCCGAAAATCCGTTCGGCACCGCGCCCGATGCACACAACTTTCCTCAGCGCAACCGGATTATTGCCGGATTATGCGATGCCATAGTGGTAGTTGAAGCTGCCGCAACGGGAGGTGCTTTGATTACGGCCGAACTCGCCAACAGCTACAACCGCGATGTATTTGCGTTTCCGGGGAGTGTGGGTGTAGCCACATCGGAAGGCTGCAATTACCTCATTAAAACCAACCGGGCAAATCTGATAACCTCAGTTAAAGACCTGGAATATGTGATGAACTGGAAAACAGAATCACAACCCGAAATTAGCAAGGCCGCATTGCGCGATACATCATCCCTTAGCGAATCCGAAGTATGCGTTATTGAAGCCATGCGAACGAAAAGCCCGATTCAAATTGATGAACTGAGCTGGCGAACAAATATTCCCGTCAATCAGCTTGCAGGTATATTATTGAATCTGGAATTCGGTTCGTGGGTGAAAGCCCTTCCTGGAAGGCAATATGCCCTGGCCGAATAATGCCAAAATAACATCAAGAGTGCGACCCCTTCAGGGTCGCAGGTATGTGTAAAATATTTTCTACAAACATGCGATCCCTTCAGGATTGCTCACAAATTAGTATCATACCTGATCTTTGCGGGCCCTTCGAAATCAAATCAGGCAGAAAGTAAATTTCATCGAATACAAAGTGTTGCATTTCTTTCACCTGTCAATGTTCATTTTTCTGATTGCACTTTTCTTTAATCATTTCGTAAGCGCGCAGATCACCCAACTCACCCGCCTTGCTTAAATCCAGGCATCCGTTTTTTAAATCACCGAATTCAATGCGCAGCAATCCGCGCATATAATAGGCATCATAATTTTTCGGATTGATCTGAATAATTTTCGAACAATCATTTATCGCATCCTCATATGCCTGCAGATACTGCTTGGCTTTACCGCGGTTAAAATAGGCTTCCACGTAATTTTCATTTATGCTGATGGCTTTGGAATAATCGTCAATGGCACCATAATAATCCTGTAATTTCATTTTTACATTACCGCGGGTAAAATACGCTTCGGTAAACCTGGGATTTTTTTCAATCGCCATGTTGTAATCTTTCATTGCACCGTGGCGATCATCAAAACGATCTTTGATGCTGCCGCGCAGAAAATAAGCCGTAGCATTGCTGGCATCATTTTCAATAATCTTATTCAGGTTGAGCAGTGCTTCCACGTACTCGCCTTTTTCCATCAAATCCCTGCTTCGCTGAAGCAAATCCCGTGTACTTTGTGCAGATACAAAAAATAAAGTACTGATGTGGCAAAACAGAATGGCTAAGCGTGTCATTATAAATCAAAATTTCAGGTACAAACTTAACGGTAAGGATAACACCTTCACAGCGCGTGTAATATTTTCATGCATTTGGGAAAATTTCTGAAGCCATCGCCAAGGCTTTGTTCAATTCAGTTTTGTTCAAACCTGTTTCGATTCTTTTATTTTCCATCCATTCAATAATTTTTTCAGTGGGAATATTTCCCACCAGCTTATCCTGGGCCATCGGACAACCGCCAAATCCCTTCAATGCTCCATCTATCCGTTTACAACCGGCTTCCAATGCAGCGCTGACTTTATCGGATACTTCATCCGGACGTGCGTGCAGGTGTAATCCGATTTCAAGTTCAGGCAATGCCCGGCTAACCTGTTTATATAAAAATGATACCTCATGCGGTGCAGCCGCACCAATCGTATCGGCAAGGGATACGATACCCACGCCCAGGTCGCCAAGGATACCGGCAAACTGAATGACTGCATCATCGCTATAGGGATCGCCATATGGGTTGCCAAACGCCATGCTGATATAGACCACTTGTTCTTTGTTGTGCTTTGCGCAAAGCTCCTGAATATCAACTACCGTGTCCAGCGCTTCACTTATGGATTTGTTGGTGTTGCGCTGCTGAAAAGTTTCGGAAATAGACAACGGGAAACCCAGGTAAGTAATGCCTTCGAACTGAACTGCCTGTTCGGCACCGCGTAAATTCGCAACGATTGCCAGCAATTTGGTTGAATTACTCTGCCAGTTAAGTTGTGCAATAACGTCCGGGGTATCGCGCATTTGAGGAACGGCTCTTGGCGATACGAAACTTCCGAAGTCCAGCGTATCGAAACCTACCTGAAGCAATTGGTTCAAGTACTTCACCTTTTCGCTTGTCGGAATGAATGCATGCAAGCCTTGCATGGCATCACGCGGGCATTCAATCAGTTTAATCATTTGTCAAAATCATTTAACAACAATCAGGTAACGATTATATAAAGGAAAAAAACTGCAATCATCGGTAAATATTGCACTTCATCTGTAAATTGAAAAAGTTTAATAAAAGTGACGAATAAAATAGCACAACCGAAACCAAACCTATGCCGTTACCTGAATTTTTCGGAACACTGGGCGTAAAAAGGGCGGCTCACCTGCTTCGGAGAGCAACATTCGGAGCCACCAAGGCGCAGATTGATGCCTTTGCCAATTTAAATCCCGTTCAGGCCATCCAGCAGCTGTACCGACAGGCGTTGCCGGCAACTCCGCCACCCATCGACCCGGATACACTCGAGCCCTGGGTTATTACCGGTAATACCGACCCTGAAAAAATGGAGTTCGAATACATCGAACTTTTCAAGCGTTGGTTTATCGGGCAAATGATGAGTGCGGGTGTACCGCCTGCCTTGTCGCTGGCCTACTCGGCACGAGAAAAACTTGTGTTTTTTCTGCACACGCATTTTACAGCCATTGCCGAAAAAATTAATTCCAGTCGCGCGCTTTATTATCAAAATCAACTTTATAGGTTATATGCCATTGACTTACTCTTATCGCCCGTAGTACCGTACGATAAACTGAACTTTAAGGAACTTACAAAAAAGGTGAGTGTGGATAATGCCATGCTCAGGTTGTTGGATGGCAACCTGAACGTTAATGGTAGCCCGAATGAAAACTATGCACGGGAATTGTTTGAACTGTATTCCATCGGCCGCGGTCTGGAAAACAGTCTGCCTCCTCCTACCGGACAGGGTGATTATATTTTATTTACCGAGCAGGATGTACAACAGGCAGCACGGGTATTGTCGGGATGGAATTTTGATGACTCTTTTTCGAGCATTGACCCCGATACACAACTACCTCGCGGCATCGTGCGCGGCTCTGCAACAAACGCATCTTCACACGATAACGGCGTAAAAACATTTAGCAACCGGTTTATTAACCCCTCCACCGGTCAGCCCTGGGTTATTCAGCCTAATCCTTCTTTGTTGAACGGAGGACGCGCCACCGAGCAAAGTGCACTGGACGAAATCAGTCAATTAATTGACATGATCTATACTCAGGAAGAAACCGCACGACACATCTGCCGGAAGATATATCGCTTCTTCGTATATCACAAGATTGACACCACCATTGAAAACACCATCATTGCCGAGATGGCCAACACCTTCCGCACCAATAACTTCAAACTGCAACCCGTAGTGGAAAACCTGTTGCGAAGCCAACACTTTTATGATGCGGCAGTTGGTCTGAGTGATGATAAATACGGTGGCATCATTAAATCACCGCTTGAACTGATTACCGGAACCCTGAAATTCTTCCAGATTTCAGTTCCAAACATGTCTTCACAACCTCAACAGTTTTATGAATTTACGGGAGCCATAAACAGCACCATGGAAAATCAGGGAATGATTTTCTATCAGCCCTTTGATGTTGCCGGTTATGATGCCTACCATCAGTTTCCCATCTACAACCGTGCATGGATAACCGTGAATTACTTAGCCAACCGCTATGCATTTATCCGTAGCGTGGTGAATGTAGAGGGTACAGGACCTTTCACTGTCAATGTGTACAACTTTGTACGCAGCAACATCAACAACGCACTTGCATCGAACGCCAGAAACCTGGTGATCGAACTGGTGCGTTATCTTTTGCCGTGGGCCGATAACCTGACTTTCGACCCTAATGCAGATGATAATGCAACCATTACGGCCGAACGGCTGAATTATTTTCTCCGAAGTTTTCTTTCGGACATCGACCCCGACCCGGAAGCAGCGTGGACCACGCGATGGACCAATCAAATCGGAATAGGCACCATGACCAGTCAGTTGCAAAGTTTGTTCAATGCCCTGATGCAATCGCCCGAGTACCAACTTCAATAACGAAGCCATGAAAAGAAGAGATTTCTTAAAACACATACCTGCCGCGGCCGCTTTACCCATCTCGCTGGGAGGCATTCCTTTAAAGGCCATGGCATGGAACCCGCTTACCATGCTGGCTCAGCAAAGCAACAGCGACCGTGTATTGATTATTCTTCAGTTACACGGAGGCAACGATGGACTGAATACACTGATTCCCATTGAACAATACGATTTGTACTACAGCCGAAGGGCCAACATTGCCATACCTAAAAACAACAGCCTGCGAAAACTGATACCGCTGGACAGCACATTACCGTCCGACAAGCAGGTAGGTTTGCATCCGGACATGACAGCCATTAAAGCCTTGTATGATAACGGACGGGCGGCATTTGTTCAGGGCGTATCTTATAAGAAGAACAACGGCTCCCATTTCCGCGGACGCGACATATGGTTTATGGGCGGAGGCGCTGACGACTATTACCCTTCCGGGTGGGTTGGAAGATACCTGGCACAGGAATATGCCGCACTGGGTCATTATCCGGAAGATTTTCCCCATCCCGATATGCCAGACCCGTTAGGCATTGAAATGGGTAACGATGTATCACTGATCTTTCACCAACAGGGCAACATACCTACATCCATTTCACTAAACGACCCCGAAGGCTTTGCAGCATTGGTGGAAGAACTCGAAGGATTTCAGGACGTGGAAATCGACCCGCGCGGAAGACCACCGGCTATTGTGAACAACTCACCCTACTGGCATGAACTGAACTGGATACTGGGCCTGGAAAAGAAAACCGATGACTACGCCCAACGCCTGTATCAGGTATATCTGGCAGGGGGAGCCACATCGGTAACTTATCCGGAGATTTATCCCTTCAATGCACCACGCGGAATAAAACGAAATCCACTTACACCCCAGCTTAAGCTGGTGGCCCGCCTTCTTGCTGGAGGTTGTAAAACCAAAGTTTTTCTGGTGCGCATCGGTGGTTTTGATACGCATGCCGAGCAGGTGGAAAACTACGACCCAACTATGGGCATGCATGCCGCTTTGCTCTACCATGTCTCGGCTGCGATGAAAGCATTTCAGGATGATTTGCGGGCACGTGGTTTGGAAGACCGCGTGTTAACTGTTACCACCTCTGAGTTTGGCAGACGTATTCATTCCAACGGCAGTTATGGTACAGACCACGGTACCGGCGGACCCATCCTTATTTTTGGGAAGCACGTACAGCCCGGTGTTGTGGGTACAAATCCGGATCTGACTCAGGATAATGTGGAAATGCAATACGATTACCGCCAGGTATATGCCAACCTGTTAAAAGACTGGATGCTGGTGGATAAAAACAAAATCACCAACGACATTTTCTTTGGAAACTTTATTGACGGTGAAAACCCCGATGAGCCGGGTACATTCTTCGAACCGCTTTCATTGGCACGCGACACCATCACCGGTAATGACTCCTTTATTGACGCCCGCTTTTACCTGGGCGATTGTTACCCTAATCCTGCGAAGGCCGAAACTTTCGTCTATATACCCTATCGGGTAAATGCAACCATTCATGTTAAAATTGAATTACTGGATGCACAGGGACGAAGCAGTAAGCTTGTACAAGACGGAGTAAGCGAGCCGGGTGAACATCGCATCCTCGCAAACCTGCAGGGCTTGAAGCCGGGCATGTACATCTGTCGCATGAAGGCCGGAAGTTTTGAAAGGTCGAAAAAACTTGTTATCGTGCAATAAAGTAAAATCATGAAAAAGCTTACGCTGCTCATCCTGCTGATGGCTTGCTTATCAACGTGGGCACAGAAACGCAACACACCTACCAAATACAAAAATGCGAGGATGGCCAATGCCGAATTTCTGGAAAAACAGTGGTGGCTGGGATTGAAAACAGGGACAACCCTTGCAGGTGCAGTGGCTGAAAAGGCTTATTCCGGCCTCTCACCGGTTAACTACGATGTGCCATCAAAGGTGTACGATAATTATTCTGAAGCTGGATTTACCGCTTCTCTGGAAGCTGCTTTTTCGTTCCTGCAGTTCACCATCGTACTGCAACCCGGATACCGCAGTGCGCGATACAGTTACACCACCGATTATTTGTGGACCGATTACAGTAATCCGGATAACCGGCTGGAGCTGACTTATCTGCAGCGGCAGCGTGTTGAGTATGCCGACTTTCCTTTACTACTGCGCTACGATTTCACCACAACACGCCTGCGGCCCTATATCCAGGCAGGAGCCTACTACACCCTTCTCATTCAGGCCACCAAATCACTGCAAAGTTCAGGTACGGATTATGCCTCGGGCGGAGTAAATCAATTCTCCAATCCTGCGGTAAGCGTAGGTGCCACCGACTTGTTTGCACCTCGGCATTGGGGTCTGCTGGGCGGGTTGGGCGTTAACTATCAGGCCGGAAATGTGCGCTTTACACTGGACATTCAATATCGCAAAGGCATGAGCCTGGCCAACTCAACCGAAAACCGATTCGCTAATACCCGGCTCAGCAGCTTTGGAGACGCCATGGATGACATAAAAATCAACTCTGCACTGATAACCTTGGGGGCGCTGTTTCCGATGAAGTTCCTCTCAAAAAGTTTTCAGTCCATGAATACCCGATAATTCAGCTATGCAAAGATATTTTATCCTTCTCTTATCGTTTCTTCTTGCCGCATGTCTGGAAGAAAGCCGAATTGAAAATGATGAGCGGGCTTTCACCAAAATTTACGACCACAATGATTTTGGTGCGCGGTTCAAACCCATCGACCTGCAGGAATTGTCCGATGGCGGTTATTTGATTCTTGCCGAACGAAACCTGAACAACGGACAATTTGCCGGCATCTACCTGCTTCGGGTTGATCGGTCGGGAAATTTTATAAGTGACCTGGAACCGGATGAAACCCTGGTGAATCCCATAGGTAATCTGATGAAAATCGGGGCCGACTTCTACTTTTTTGCCATGGACCCGTTTACCGTTCAGGCCTACCTGGTTCGAACCGATGCTGCACTTACCAGCATCACCACAACACCTGTCAGTGGTATTACCTACCCTGCCGCCGCCTCGCTGGACAATACCACCATCATTTTGCTCAGCTATAATTCCGTTACACTCGAAACCGTCATCTCGCTTTTGAATACATCCGGCACGGTTACTTCATCGAAAGCCTTCAGTATTGGCGCGGGCGAAGGTGTGGAGGAACCGGTAATCAATCATTTTCTGCGTACCGGAAAACAGTTTCCCTTCTTCACCGGGAAAACGGGTAGTCTGTATTACTTCAACGGATTTTATAATTACACCTTCTCCCTTGTGTTTACCAATCTTGTCACCAATAATCCGCAAGGCGTGGTACAGGGCAATCAGGATGACGGAGGATTTCAGGCCCTCCTTCCTCTTGCGGGAAGCACTTTTGCTGCTGCACGATTTAATTATGGAGATAATTACATTTTACCGGGTGTTACCCTCTCGACATCCGGTATTTCATCAGCCACCGATTTAGGAGGATTCCGTTTTCCTGAAATACCAGCGGATGCTTCAGTCTGCATATTCCGGGGGACTTTAAACAATACACCGGTTATTGTTTTTGGAAGCGACACACGCAGCGGGCAAGTTGGCTTATATGTCTATGATGAAACATCCGGCACACTGCTCACAACCCGTTACGAAGGTTTCGGTAATCCGTTTAGAATCTCAACGCTGAAACAATCATCATCAGGCGATGTGTTGCTGTGCGGAACAACCTATGTGGCCGGGCGATTTGCCCGCATTTTCCTAACCAAAATTCCTCAGGAAGAACTTCGCTGGTAAAAATATTTACCAATTTTGGGCATGATTACTTTTCAGGAAAGGGTGAACCTCGCTCCCTTTAACACGTTTGGAGTAACCGAATATGCCCGTTGGTTTACACGAATCGAAAAACCCGTACAAATACCGGCATTATTGCAGCATGCTCTGTTCAGTAGCGGTCCTCACCTGATTCTGGGAGGAGGAAGCAATGTATTGTTTACCCGAGCATTTGAAGGTTTGATTATCCGGATTGAGCTTGCAGGAATAAAAGTTATTCGGGAAGACAATGAATACGTATGGATAAAAGCAGCCGCAGGAGAAAACTGGCATAAGCTGGTGATGTTTTGTGTGCAGAATAACTATGGCGGCATCGAAAACCTTTCGCTGATACCCGGAACAGCCGGAGCAGCACCCATTCAGAATATTGGTGCCTATGGTGTTGAGCTGACTGAAGTATTGGAAGAGGTCGAGGGTTTTGATCTTACTACCGGAAGCACACACACTTTGAGTGCCGCTGATTGCCGCTTCGGTTACCGTGACAGTATTTTCAAACACGAACTGAAAGAAAAATTTTTGATTTCAAGTATTACTTTAAGATTAACCCGAAGAAATCATCGCTTGCGCACATCGTATGGTGCCATCACCGATACCCTGAAGAGCCTGAATATCTCCCAACCTACCATTCAGGACATTAGTAAAGCAGTAATACAAATACGCACATCAAAACTTCCCGACCCCCAGCAACTGGGCAATGCAGGAAGCTTCTTCAAAAACCCGGTAATCGAGTCGAAACATTATCATCTATTAAAAGAAAAACATCCGGATATGCCTGGTTTTATTATTGATAGTCAACAAGTTAAAATACCGGCAGCCTGGCTCATTGAACAATGCGGATGGAAAGGAAAGCGATTTGGTGATGCCGGTGTTCATGTTCATCAACCTTTGGTGTTGGTCAACTACGGACGTGCAACCGGAAAAGAAATTTTACAACTGGCACACCAGATTCACGACTCAGTTGTTGATAAGTTCAACATCGATCTGCAAACTGAAGTAAACATAATCGGATGACATGACATCGAAGTGAAATGAGTAAGAGTGAAGAATACGAAATGAAAATTTTTCTTAAAAAATTTTTGCAGATTAAATTTTTGTTATAACTTTTCACATATTTTTCAACCACTAAACCAATAACGCTATGGCAAAGAAAGCGAAAAAGGCAAAGAAAGCCGCTAAGAAGAAGAAGTAATTTAGGCGAACGAGCCTAAAGACTTTGCAAAGGGAAGTAACCACGTGTTGCTTCCCTTTTTGTTTGTTGCAATTTTCAATTGGTTCATTCGATTGCACGAATAAATTCGTTTTAACTAAATGTATTCAACACAACTGTGTACTACTTTTACTTCGTCAACAACTAAATTTCAGAGTTATGGCAAAGGAAAAATCAGGTACACCGCGAAAGAAGAGTACAGCAAAAGCGCCTGCCAAAAAAGCCGTTATTGTTGATATCGAGAAAATCAGCGAGCAGGTGCTTTCTAAATTACAGGCACTCGATATTGAGCATGGCCTTCAGGCCGATATACAATGGTGTATAGGCAGTTATCGCCACGATAAAAACCCGGTCGGATTATACCAAATGCTCGGCAGAGCTTTGCCTGTATTAAAAACGCAGCGCGAAAAAAATGCCCGATCGGTTGCCGCTAAGCTCATCACCGACATCGAAAAAGCTCTGGAAAACAAATAGCAGGAAGCAGAATTAAACCAACGGACTAACCACTGCCAGTTGTCCTTTATACTTTTCTGTTTCCACACCAAAGCGCTTAAGAAATTCAACACCCTCATCTTCCGGCAGCCCTTTGTGTTCGGCATACGAATGCAAATAAATAACCCGGCGTATGCCCATGGTAAAAATCATGCGCGCACAGGCCAGGCA
Source organism: Cyclobacteriaceae bacterium (assembly GCA_025055435.1). GTDB lineage: Bacteria > Bacteroidota > Bacteroidia > Cytophagales > Cyclobacteriaceae > UBA2336. The sequence continues at coordinate 27,992 of JANWWN010000015.1, forward strand.
GGGAGAAAGGGTTACATACAATGTGGAACCTTCGACGGATGTGTGATTTTTAACCGCATAAAGTATAGCATTCTGCTCGGCGTGGATGGCCAGCGAACACCCTCCCTTTGAATCGCGCGGGCACCCCTTTTCCGGCCATTCCTCATCACAGTTATGTGTACCGGCAGGCGGCCCGTTATATCCGATGGAGATAATGCGTGTATCCTTGGTTAGCACGGCTCCCACATGTCGCTTTACGCAATGCGACCGACGGGCCAGGTTAACGGCCAGTTCCATAAAAATATCATCGAATGCAGGACGGCTCATTTCGGTATCCATTAACCGGTTATCTTCGCCCAAGATATAGCACGTCATGAGTAACGCAAAATGGATTTTTGTTCCGCTCTTTTTCGTGTGCAGTTTACTTGCCTACGCGCAGGAATCCGTACGCCCGCGCCCCAGTCCACTGGCTATTGCTTCAGTTCGTTACAAGGATACCTATGTAAAGATTACCTACTCACGTCCGCAAAAGCGCGGAAGAGAAATATTTGGAAAGCTGGTTCCTTACGATGAAGTATGGCGAACAGGTGCCAACGAAGCCACCGAAATCACCACGACACGCGACCTCATCGTTAACGGAGTATTGCTGACTGCCGGAACTTACTCGCTGTTCACCATTCCCCGAAAGGAGCAATGGACTATCATCGTCAACAAAGATGTAGGATTGTGGGGCGCTTATAACTACAATCCGAAAATGGACATCTTGCGGTTTGATGTGAAAGCGCAAAGCGTAGAACCGCCGGTCGAGTCATTCACCATTCAGTTTGAACAAAAGAACAATACAGCCGACCTGATATTAATGTGGGATACCGTAAAAGTCGTCATTCCGGTGCAGTTTATTGAACCTAAATCATGAATTACAAAGCACTTCTCTTCCTTTTGATCGGGTTTACTTCTTCGTTGCATGCCCAGGACAACTTAACCGAACTGGATAAGCGAAACGGCTTTAAACAGATTAAACTTGGCATGCCGGTAGATTCCATTCCAGGTGTTAAACTGAAAAAAACATTTACCGAAAAGGGCAACCATCCGGCTGTTTTGTATGAAGTCATTCATCCCGATTATCAAAACATAGGCGAAGTCAAGGTTCAGAAAATTGAACTGAAGGCCTATCAGGGTAAGGTATATGAAATTGTGGTAATCACCGATAAAGATCCGCGCCTGATGAAAGCACTGGAAAGCAATCTCGGACCTCCAGCCTACGATGTGCGCAACGATCGCTACACATGGACCGGCAGAAATTTATCACTCACCTTCCGGCCAGTAGGAAAAAATCAGTTGGAACTGCGGTACTTTTCCTACCTCATTCATGCGCAAATGAAAGAAGACAAGAAAAAAAAGGTGCAGGATATTGCGGATGATTTTTAATACACTTTTCCGAAATAGAAATTAAAAAAGGGAGGCTTGGCCTCCCTTTTTCTTATAACTGGCTCACGGTTCATTCTAAATCAAACCGATCCAGGTTCATTACCTTATTCCAGGCTGCAATGAAGTCGTGAACGAACTTTTCCCGTCCGTCATCGCAGGCGTAAACTTCTGCTACTGCGCGCAGTTCGGAATTGGAACCAAATATCAGATCGGCACGGGTAGCGGTCCATCTAACCTTACCGGTGGCCCGTTCATATCCCTCGAAGTACTCGTTATCCTCCGATACAGGCCTCCACGCCGTGCTGAAATCCAGCAGGTTCACAAAGAAGTCGTTTGTAAGCGTTCCCGGTTTATCGGTTAACACGCCATGCTTAGAACCGTTGTAGTTGGCATTTAATACACGCATGCCACCAACCAGCACAGTCATCTCCGGAGCAGTCAGCGTGAGCAGTTGTGCTTTATCTACCAGTAACTCTTCAGTGGAAGCCAATACCTGGCTGTCCTTCATACGGTAGTTACGGAATCCATCTGCCACCGGCTCGAGCACCTGAAACGATTCTACATCGGTTTGATCCTGACGGGCATCAACGCGGCCTGGCGTAAACGGAACCTGAACGTTGAAACCCGCATCTTTAGCTGCCTTTTCAATTGCTGCGCAACCTCCCAACACAATCAAATCAGCCAGTGAAACCTTCTTGTTGCCTTTCTGCGCTGCGTTGAATGCATGCTGAATTTCTTCCAGCTTATTCAGCACCTTCGAAAGCTGAGCCGGATTATTCACCTCCCAGTTTTTCTGTGGCTCCAGACGAATGCGTGCACCGTTAGCTCCGCCCCGCTTGTCGGACCCGCGGAAGGTTGAAGCCGATGCCCAGGCTGTTGAAACCAATTCGGAAACGGTTAATCCGGAACTTAAAATTTTCGCTTTCAACTCGGCTATGTCTTTTTCATCTATCAGATCATAGTCGCGGGCGGGAAGCGGGTCCTGCCAGATCAGGTCTTCGGCCGGAACTTCCGGGCCCAGGTAGCGTACTTTCGGACCCATGTCGCGATGAGTTAATTTAAACCAGGCGCGCGCGAATGCATCCGCAAAAGCATCCGGGTTTTCGTAGAAGTGCCTCGATATTTTTTCATAGACCGGATCAAAGCGCAGTGCCAGGTCGGTGGTGAGCATCATAGGCTGATGGCGCTTACCGGGTATGTGGGCATCGGGCACTGTGCCTTCACCAGCATTTCCTTTTGGCTTCCATTGCCACGCTCCGGCAGGGCTTTTTGTCAATTCCCACTCGTATTCAAACAGGTGTTTAAAATAGTCGTTACTCCACTTTGTTGGTGTGGTTGTCCAGGCTCCTTCCAGACCACTTGTATTAGTATGTTCGGAGTGGCCCTTACCGTAACTGTTCTTCCAACCCATGCCCATCTCTTCAATGGGTGCAGCAGCGGGCTCGCGACCAAGGTACTTCGCATCAACTGCTCCATGAGTCTTACCAAAGGTGTGACCGCCGGCAATCAAAGCTACTGTTTCTTCATCGTTCATCGCCATACGGCCAAATGTTTCGCGGATATCACGGGCAGCTGCTACCGGGTCCGGTTTGCCGTTCGGACCTTCCGGATTCACATAGATGAGACCCATCTGAACAGCTGCGAGCGGTCGCTCCAGCTCGCGGTCACCGGTGTAGCGTTTATCACCCAACCATTCACTTTCAACTCCCCAATAGATGTCTTCAAGCGGTTCCCATACATCTTCCCTTCCGCCACCAAAGCCGAAGGTTTTAAAGCCCATGGATTCAAGCGCCACGTTACCTGCTAAAATCATCAGGTCAGCCCACGAAATTTTCTTACCGTATTTTTTCTTGATGGGCCAGAGCAGAAAACGCGCCTTGTCCAGGTTAGCGTTGTCGGGCCAGCTGTTTAGCGGAGCAAATCGTTGTGCGCCGGTGCCACCGCCACCGCGGCCATCATGTATGCGGTAAGTTCCTGCACTGTGCCAGGCCATACGAATAAAGAGTGGCCCGTAGTGACCATAATCAGCAGGCCACCAATCTTGCGATTTGGTCATTAATTCATGCAAATCTTTTTTCACCGCATTCAGATCCAGTTTTTTAAACTCTTCGCGGTAATTGAACTTCTTTCCCATTGGATTGGAAAGTTCCGAATGCTGACGAAGGATGTTCAGCTTCAGCTGATTAGGCCACCAGTCGCGGTTGGTCATCCCTCCTCCTGCTGCGACCTTACGCAGCATGCCATTGGAAAACGGGCACTTTGACTGACCGTTTACCGTGGCTGTTCCGTTGTGAACACTTTTTTCCATAAGCAGTATGTTGAGTTTAGCTGATACGAATTGAATGAATGCCCGAAAGTAGGATAAAACTACCGATAGGTAAAATCGATTTTTATTATTTTTGAATAGAAATTATCTATGACTCTGGTTCAGTTGGAATATATCGTAGCCGTAGACACCTGGCGGAATTTTGGATTGGCGGCAGAAAAGTGTTTTGTTACGCAACCCACGCTGAGCATGCAGATTCAGAAGCTGGAAGAAGAGCTGGGCGTGAAAATATTCGACCGCTCGGTTAAGCCGGTAAAACCCACTGAAATGGGTGCTGAAATCATAGCCCGTGCCCGATCCATATTACGGGAGGCAGAAAACATTCAGCAACTCATTAACGACAGAAAAAACGTTCTCTCCGGAGAAGTACGAATCGGAATCATTCCCACCATAGCTCCCTATCTTCTCCCTCCCTTATTCAAAAAATTACGGAGTACGTGTCCGCAACTTGACTTGAACATTCGCGAAACCGTTACCCGTGAAATCATCAACGACCTGAAAAGCAATAAACTGGATTGCGGTATTGCCGCCACGCCGTTGAACGACCCGGTAATACACGAGGACACGCTCTTTTATGAAGAGATGTTTGTGTACGTATCGCGCAAAAACGCGCTCTACGACAGAAAGTACATCTTACCCAATGAAATTAATCCCGACCAGCTATGGCTTCTTGAGGAGGGTCACTGCTTCCGTACGCAGGTGCTGAACCTTTGCGATTTACAACACACCCCCGTTTTTCATTGTCGTTATGAAACCGGCAACATTGAATCGTTGAAGCGCATGGTCGAACAAAGTGATGGCCTGACCATACTGCCGGAACTGGCCGTTCAGGAACTGGGCAGGCAGGCGTGGCAACAGGTTAAACGAATTAAGCAACCCGCTCCTGTAAGACAGGTAAGCTTAATAACCCATCGCGATCAGGTTAAAACCCGCCTCATTCGCACAGTTAAGGATGCCATCCTATCTATCGTACCGGAGAGTATGCAAAAACTTCACAACCGAAAGGTTGTGGAATTAAGTTATTAACGGTGCAACAAGGGCATTAATTATTGTCACATACGCGTTCCTCGCCTATATATCGTATCTTTAATTTTATCAAAATAATCCAACTGCCATGAAAACATCTTCTTACATCTTTCTTACCGCTGTGGTACTGGGGATTACTGCCTGTTCCTTCAGCGCCGGTACAAAATCCGATTTAAAAACCGGTCTATCCTATTCGTATTACGGTCTTAGTCTGGATGAAGTGTATTTCGTAGGACCTGAAAACACTCCGTTATCATCCAATGAAGCAGAATATGGCACTTCGGTAGCCCTTGTGGCACAAGGCATTGGCAATTATATTCTGGAAGATAACAAGGCCTTTCCCGGATTAAGCCTTACCGTTACCGGTGAAAATGGTACCTTGGTTTTAGATGAACCGGATTTGCTGGCAGAAACAGACGGCCTTCCGGCTGAAGATGCTGCGATATTACGCGGCTCACTTACCATTGGCGACCCCATGGAGCCCGGCAAGACCTACACCATGAAAATTAAAATCTGGGATAAGAAGAAGCCGGAAAACCGGATTGAAGCCCAGGTCCCTGTAAAGGTTATCTCACTCCCGGAATAACCACTTCCTGAATCGCTGCCACCAACTAAGCTGAATTGATGAGCCCGTAACTGTTGGATTAGCAGTTTGCTGGTTAACCCTCGTTTCCTTTTTTGGTTTCTGCCGCAACTGCTGTTCAAGTTGTGATTTGCGATTCGAAATTTTTTTCAGGTACTGCGCGGTTTTCCGTTGCTTTTCGAGCTCAGCTTCCTTCCGGCGCTGCCGTTCCGCTTCGCGTTGGGCCCGTTCGCGCGCAATAGCAATTGGATTTTTTTCGGGGCGCAGTTTGGCTCTGCTTTTGCTTGCTTTTTGAAAACGATCTGCCCGCTTTTCGACCGGCTTTTCTTTAACCTCTTTTTCAGTGTGCGGTTCTGATTTTTTCTTCTCCGGAATTTCAATCTTACCAACTACGCGAAGTCCGGGCAGTTCAACTTTGGGTGCGCGGATTACTTCGACTTCCTGAAAAGCAGGGGCATCCTGATGCTCAACCAATGAGCCGGTTGGTTGATTAAGTTCAACAGTTGATTCCTCATTATCTTTTAAAGGCTCTGATGATGATTCTTGACTGACCGTGGAATGTTTCAGGTCATTTTCCGGCTGTGAAACCGCTTCAACTTCTTCGGGCAGGTTTTTGAGCTCGGCCAGAAATCTTTCCCAGTTAACCGGACGAAAAAAACGAACCACCTCCTCCACCTGCGCCGGTGTAAGCCGCGCATTGTATGACCCCTCGACCGAAACGGAACCCTGCGGCAGGGCCGCCAGCACATCGGCAGGGAGTACATTGAGTTTACGGGCAAGCTGACTGACGCGCATCTTCAGAATTTCCGCAAATATACACTCCGGCAGCTAAAGCCTTTCAGCCTGCAAAATACAGATGATAATGCCTCGAACAGTTAGGATTAAAGCCGGCACCGCAATAAGGACATTGGTTCTTACAATCTAAATATTGTCTGATGGTAAGCTGACTTTTACAGGCACCGCAAAGCACCGCCAGTTGGTCATAATCAGACGCAGGCCATGCTTCAGCGTGGTGTCCGGATAAGGCTTGGTGGCAGTCATAACACGGATAATAGATGCCGCAACATTTAAACTTAATGGCAATAATGTCCAGCCTGGAATGATAATGAATGCACCGGGTTTGATCATCGGCAAGATAACCACCCAACTTCACGATGCCCTGCCGGGTTTTAATTTCCTCCGCCATGCTTTTTTTTCGGAATGATGCTTTTTCTTTTCCAACCTTTTTTTGTGCGATGCCGCAGTGGGCGTGGTGGCCCTGCGCGGTCGGGCAAATGTAAAAACCTGATTTAATATGCTCTCCAGCTTTTGAAAAGCCGATTTACGGTTTGCCGATTGAGACCGGGATGATGAAGCATTCAGAACAAGTTCCCCGCCTCTCGTTAATCTGTGCGACAGTCGTTTTAATAAAATGGCGCGTTGATCTTCATTCAGTACCTGAGAAGTTGTGATATTCCAACGCAACTGAACGCGGGTGTTTGCCTTATTAACGTACTGGCCACCTGGGCCGCTGCTCCGGGAGTATAAAAATTTCAGTTCAGGTGCTATTTGCTTTACTGTAACCTTGCTGATCAACACTCAAAGAGTTATCCGGTACACATCGTTTTCATTTCGGTTAATATCCCTTACCACAAATGCCCCGCCATCTGTTCCCTCGGTTTGCTCAACAAGGTCAAAAATCCTGCAGCCTGCCGGAAGGCCGGAAAAGACAAGCAGAAAGTCATATCGGATTCCGGCCGGGACGGGCGTCCATATGGGAGCAAAGGAGATGTTCTCAGCATGCAATAAAATGCTGCGGTGGGCTGATGCCTGGTCAAGCAGGTAAGTGGTCGGCCATATACGTACCAACATGGGCTGATGGCCTGTAAACAAGGTTAGATGCACATAGACACATGCCTCCGGATTAACTGCACAGGCCGCTTCGAGGTGCTTTTCGGTCAGGGTTTGAATCGATGTGTCCATGGCTATGATACCTTAAAGTTAAACAGGCATTCTTGATGCGTACAAGTTGTATGCGATATGTAATTTTTTTAAGAGGCGGTCATGCGAAGTGCGCAAATATTTTTTACTTTTCGTTCATAAAACCATTGTTGCTATGGCAAAGAAAAAAGCTACTAAGAAAGCGAAAGCCAAACCCAAGAAAGCAGCCAAAGCCAGGAAGGCAGTAAAGAAGTCGGCAAAGAAGGCAGTTAAAAAGAAAGCAGCCCCCAAAAAAGCAGCTGCTAAAAAGGCCGCTCCGAAAAAGGCAGCGCCTGCGCCTGCCCCGGCTCCCGCTCCTCCTCCTTCTGCACCCTCTCCGGGGCCGCTTTTTGGAGGCGGGGAAAGCGGCGGAAGCTCATTGTAAAATATTGGCTTTCAGTTATTTACAAGCGACCTGGTTGGGTCGCTTTTTTATTTTACAGGTGCATCAAGCCCTGTTCAGGATACTTGCCTTTTACCGGCCTGAAAAAGTCAATGATGTATTTGAAGTCCTCTTCCAGGTTGCCTGTCGGTTTGAAAGGTTCAGAGAATGTAACCTTCTTGTTTGCGAAATCCAGTGCTGCCATGACGATTGGCACGTTTGCCTGAAGGGCTATTTGGTAAAAACCAGTTCGCAGTCGTTCAACTTTTTTGCGTGTTCCTTCCGGAGAAAGGGCGAGAATAAAATCCTGATGGCGGTTAAAAATTTCGACAACCTGTTCGACCACATTGTGGCTGGCATGCCGGTCAACGGGGGTTCCGCCCAGCCAACGGAAAAACCATCCGAACCAGGGTGTGAAGAGCTCTTTTTTCCCCAGGTAACGGGCCTTTTCCAAACCCAACGCACTGCGGTAAAGAACGGCGATGACAAAGTCCCAGTTACTGGTATGTGGCGCTACGATAATCACGCATTTGCGCGGCTTGATCGGAAAGGCGCCATGTGGATTGGGGTCCCAGCCCATGATTTTGAGTAAAAGTTTTGAGAAGAACCCCATGCTTCAGGCTGCAACAGTAGTTACGCGGGAATTACGTGGAAGTCGTATAATAAAGGTCGTTCCTTTATCAACTTCGCTGGTAAACATGATTTCGCCATTTAACTTTTCTACTGCTTTTTTCACGATGTATAAGCCCAACCCGTTTCCTTTGGAGTAGTGGCTGCCTCTAAAGTACATGTCAAAAACTTTGTCCTGAAATTCGAAGGGTATTCCATGACCGTTGTCCTTAAGTTCAAAAACCACAGCATCATTTGCTTCATCAACAGTCAGGCTGATTTTCGGATTAACCGGTGCACTGAACTGAATGGAGTTCTCCAACAGATTTTCAAGAATAACTTTTACCAACGCCGGGTAAGAATAGAAAGGGCGGATGAGTTTAACCTCACAGCTTATCTGGATATTCTTCCGTTCAATTTCATCGCGGTAGGTATCGCAAATGGAATCGAATAATTCTTTTACCAGCACTTCTCGGTAAAACAACTCCTGCGCGCCCACATCGCTGATGGACTGAAGTTTAACCAGCATCTTATCGAGACTCAGAGCGGTTTCGCGGACTTTTGCAAATAATTCAAGCGCGTTGGGGTCCTTCACGGTTATTTTAGCTACTTCAGCCAGACCCATGAACGTAGTTAGAGGTCTGCGAAAATCATGTGACGAGCGATAAAAGAAAGTATCTAACTCGTTGTAGGCCTGTTTTAGTTCCTGCGTACGCTTTTCTATTTCCGACTCAAGGTTCCGGTTTATTTCATTGATGGTTTGATTGGCCTCCAACAGTTCCTCGGCCTGCGACTGGATTTCTTCCTGCTTCTCGGCCAGTTCCCGGTTCAACCGGCTCAATGCCCTATTGGCTTCGGTCAATTCTTCGGTTTGCGCCTGTATTTCCTCATTCTGCTCTTTTATTTCCCGGTTGGCCCGCTGAAGGTCTTTGTGCGCTTTATAGATGCTCCAGGCAAGGGCTGAAACCAAAATAAGGACTAGTAAACCGGCAGCTAACACGATACGCAGGTTATTAATTTGTGCCCGCTGCAGGTTTACCTGGCTTTCGCGGAGCTCCCTTTCCTGTTGCAGTAATTTAATTTGCTGCTCCTTTTGCTCAACCTGATATAACGCCTGCATCTCGGCCAGCTTGGCACGTGATGAGGCTGAATAAATGCTATCGGAAAGTTGCTGATGCTTCCGCAGATACTCCGTTGCTTTTCGGTAATTACCGATGCCTTCGTAATAATCGGCGTAATTGACGTACACATTTCGCAGCATTATGCGGGCATTCATCTCCCTGGCAATTTCTTCGGCCCGCTTCAAATAAGGCAGCGCCTCATCAAATCGCTTTTGTGCAATAAGCGTCTTAGCTAATCCATTGATTGAGATACCCAGGTTTAGTTTATTAGGGAGCTGTTCTTCAATGGCAATAGCCTGTCGTTTTAAACTGATGGCCTTATCGAGCTGTCCCAGCTCATCGTAAACAAGTGAGAGGTTAAATATACTGGCAGCGATTCCTTCGAGATGGCCAATTTGTTCACGAATAGCACGCGATTTTTCCAGCTCTTTAATGGCTTCATCATATTTTTTTTGAAGCATGTAAATCAGCCCGCGAACGTTGTGGGCGTTTGAAATACCATGGAGGTCACCTATACTTTCACGCAAGCTCAACGAACGGTTAATGTAGTCAAGTGCCAATGGGTAGTTGCTCATTTCTTTATAAACCCACGCCAGCTCACTAAGAATAACGCCCTGACTTTGCTGTAACTTTTTTTTCTGTGCAATTTTAAGGGCTTCGAATAAAAACTTAGCTGCTAACTCATATTGTCCTGTTTCGGAATAGATTTCTCCGATTTGCTGATAAATCTCGACCTGCTGCGGAGGGTAGCTATATTCCTGCAATAAATCAAAGGCAGCAAAAGCTTCTTCAAGAGCTGTCGAATATTGGCTCTCTGCCTGAGCCAGTTCGGATAGGTTAATTTTACATTTTATTTTTAAAAACCGGTCGGGCATTTTATTTACCAGGCTACATTGCTTAAGAAAATACTCCCGGGCCTTTTCCGATTGTCCCAACTTTAAGTAGGTCTTGCCGGTGTTGGTCCATATCTCAGCCTGAAGGTAGTTTTCATAATCCCGGTCGAGGTATTGCTGCGCTAACCTTAAATTTTCCAGGGCTTCGGTGAGTTTAAACTGATAAATCTCAAGCAACGCCATATTTTTATGAACTGTAGCCAGGTATTTAGGCTTTCCGTATGCTTTTGCCTCGCGCATGGCCATTTGCTGGTAATACATGGCTGAATCGAACATCGCCAGGTCGCGGAAGGCATTACTCATCATAGTATGGTTATAGATGGTAACATCCTCTGCATCCGGTGCTTTAACCGTATCAGAAAAGTGATAATAGCGCAGGCCACCAACGAAGTCACCTTTACTTACCAGACCTACTCCAACATAGGTCAAAGCCCGTTTCAGGCCCTTTTTATAGCCTGCTTTCAGCGCCAGTTGAATGGCCCGGCTGGCAAATACCGCTGCTGTGCTGTCATCAATGTCAAAAAGTTCATACGCTATGTCATTCAAAATATTGACTTCTTTAACCGGGTCTTTCTCCAGCATCAAAACCGTTCTTAAACTGTCAGCACGCGGAGTTTGGGCACAAAGGTTTTGTACGATGCAAACCGCGAAAAAGAAGAATAGGGATAATAGCTTAAATAACTTCACTTATAGCTACTTAATGATGTCAAGCTAAAGTATTTATATGTATTGACCAACAACTGTTTAACCTGTAATTTTTATATTACGAACGCATGCTGAAAAAACTCTCCTTTATCGGCAGTTCCCAATTACAACAGGAAAAGCAAAAAGATTACCGCAACGTGGTAATCATTCAGGTTACCATTATCGTGTTGGGCCTTTTATTGTCAGGACCGTTACTGGAAAATCCGCGTAGCGAGGTTTCGAAGTTAATCATTACGGTTTTTTCTTTTTTCGGTGCTCTGTATGCCTTTTTACTATGGGATTTATTACGAAATTTTACCAGAAATAACACGCTCATAATCAGTGTTTTACTGATACTCATTGCGCTTGTGATTTTCGGCATGCTCATCGAATTTCCTTATTTCAAAATCATTCAAATCGAAAACCGGCGCCTGGCTCTGTTCATCATTCACGGTATTCTTTTTCCGATTGAAGTACTGGTTATCGTCTTCACCATACGAGATATTTTCTTTTCCGAATTCCTCACACCTGACAAACTCTGGGGCTCGGCCTGTGTTTTTCTAATGACCGGCATATCGTTTGGCAGCCTGTATGACCTGATTTGTATAAGCGGTTTAGGAAGCCTGGGAGTGGATCTGGAGCTTGGCATTCCGAACTATGCCGAGTGTGTCGGGCACAGCCTTAGCCTGCTTGGCGGAATAGATTCCCGCTATCCGGAAGCCTCGTACCTGATTAAAAATCTGGGTGTGATTGAGGGATTGTGGGGAAGTTTATTTACCGTACTGATTATTGGTAAATTGCTCGGACTGCCTAAACCTACAGACCCAAAAGAAAGTAAACAAAATCCCGAACCATATGAATAACCGAAAAATTTTACCTTTTATTATCCTGGGCGTAATCGCCTTTTTTGTCTTAATCAGCATCTCATCCAGTTTGTTTTATACCGTTCAGGCGGATGAACGCGCGGTGATATTTTACAAGTTTGGCGAAGGACTGGATAAGGAAAATGTTATTGCGCCCGGCTTTCACACCAAGGCACCCTGGAACGATGTCTTCATATACACCGTTCGCGAGACGGCTGCGGATGAAACCATGGATGTGCTGGATAAAAACGGATTGCCGATTCACGTTGATGTGACCATCCGGTTCTACCCTGTGCCCGAAAAAATTGGTTACATCCACGAGAAGTTTAATCGCAACTATGTAACTACGCTGATTATACCGGAGGCCCGCTCGGCTGTCCGCCAGGTTATGGGCCGTTATACTGCCGAGGAAATTTACTCAACAAAACGGGCCGAGGTCGAAAACACCATCAAAGCCGAATGCGAAAAGGTATTGAGCGAAAACAATGTACATATGGCGGCTTTACTCATCAAATCCATCCAACTGCCCGAACAAATACGCATTGCCATTCAAAACAAACTGCAACAGGAGCAGGAAGCACTTGCTTATCAGTTTAAACTGGAAAAAGAAAAAAGTGAAGCGGAGCGCAAACGCATCCAGGCCGAGGGCGAGGCAAGAGCAAACAGCATCATTAATAATAGCCTTACCGATAAGTTACTGAAGATGCGGGGTATAGAAGCCACCCTGGAACTGGCCAAATCGCCCAACACCAAGGTAGTGGTGGTGGGCTCGGGCAAAGACGGTATGCCGCTCATTTTGGGCAACAATTAAAATAACTGGCAACGGATAAAAATCTTTTACCGTGCCCGTTAAACCTCTTATCTTTAGGCGATTTGAATTTTTCCTGTCATGAGTAAAACAGTCGAATTGATTATTGACGGTAAATCCTATACTTTCCCGGTAGTAGAAGGTACAGAAAATGAGCTGGCCATCGACATCAGCGAGCTTCGCGATAAAACAGGCTACATTACCCTGGACATCGGGTACAAAAACACCGGTTCAACAAAAAGCGCCATAACCTTCCTGGATGGCGAACAGGGTATATTGCATTACCGCGGTTATCCCATTGAAGAACTGGCTGAAAAATCAACCTTCCTTGAAGTGGCATATCTGCTCATCTTCGGAGAGCTACCCACAAAAGCACAGTACGAAAAGTTTACAGATGACATCACCAGACGCACTTTAGTACATGAAGACATCAAGAAAATCCTTGACGGATTTCCCTCCACCTCCCACCCGATGGGTGTGTTGTCGTCTCTTTTCTGTGCACAGACCGCTTTCTATCCCGAATCACTAAATCCAAACCGCCCTCCCGATGGTGTTTATCTGAGCATCATCAGGTCATTGGGTAAAATGCCCACCTTTGCGGCATGGTCCTATAAAAACGCTATCGGACATCCGGTTAACTACCCGGATAACAAACTGGATTATTGTGCACGATTCCTGAAGATGATGTTCGCCCTCCCTGGCCAGGATTATGAAGTTGATCCTGTCGTTGCCCGGGCACTTGACCAGCTGTTTATACTCCATGCCGACCATGAACAAAACTGCTCGACTTCAACGGTGCGGATTGTCGGTTCATCCAAGGCCAGTATTTATTCGGCCATATCTGCCGGAATCAATGCCTTGTGGGGTCCACTGCATGGTGGTGCCAACCAGGAAGTAATCATTATGCTTGAAAACATACGGAAAGATGGCGGCAACATTGATAAATGGATTGCCAAAGCAAAGGATAAAAATGATCCGTTCCGCCTGATGGGCTTCGGCCATCGTGTATATAAAAACTTCGACCCGCGAGCCAAAATCATTAAAAAAGCAGCTGATGATGTACTGAATAAACTCGGCATAAACGACCCGGTTCTGGAAATCGCCAAAAAACTTGAAGAAGTGGCGTTGAAAGACCCGTATTTCATTGAGCGCAAACTGTATCCGAATGTTGACTTCTATTCAGGCATTATTTACCGTGCACTAGGTATCCCCGTTGATATGTTTACGGTTATGTTTGCCATGGGCCGACTGCCGGGTTGGATAGCGCAATGGAAGGAAATGCGCGACCAAAACGAACCCATCGGACGTCCACGGCAGATATATATCGGTCATAAAAGACGGGCATACGTACCCATCGACCAAAGACAATAGAACTAAATCTTCATCTTACACGGCTGGGCAAACTCAGCCTTCTTTCTTCTTTTATTTTTTAGAACACATGAGCAACCTTGAACAGCAATTTCAAGAATCGGTAAAGCGTGTAGAGGAACTTACAAAGCGTCCTTCGAATGAAGAACTTTTAAAACTTTACGCCTTGTTTAAACAGGCAACCGAAGGCGATGTTACGGGCGAACGGCCCGGTGGGTTCGACTTTAAAGGTATTGCCAAATATGATGCCTGGCAGTCTTTAAAAGGTAAACCGCGCGAAGAAGCCATGGCAGAATATATTGCGTTGGTCAACACGCTTCTGTCGATTTACAAGTAGCCTAAGGTGGATTATCTTTTTTATCAGCCTGAGCTTTTACATGGCGCAGATACCCTGTCAACCGAAGAAGCCATTCACTGCGTCAAAGTACTACGAAAAAAAGCGGGCGAACTGATTACGCTTACGGATGGAGCCGGTTCATTTTATACCGCGCGGCTTATTTCAGCCAGTCCCTCCGGCTGCCGGTTTAAGGTGATTGACCAAACAACTTTTCAAAAACCCAAACCCGATATTACTATTGCCGTTTCTCCGGTTAAGCATGCCGACCGGTTCGAGTGGATGATTGAAAAATGTACCGAAGCAGGAGCCGGCACATTTATACCCGTATTATGCACACGAACTCAGAAGAGTAACATCCGAATAGACCGGTTGAAAAAAATCTCTATCAGCGCCTTGAAACAGTCGCTCAGGCCATGGTTGCCCGAAATTCGGGAGCCAATGCAGTTCGATGAACTATTAAACCAATTCCCAAACAGCGCGCGACTAATTTGCACGGCCGAAGGAATGCCACCGATACAATGGATTAAAGAGACAAACACCGCCACGCATGTTGTTTTTGTAATCGGACCAGAGGGAGATTTCACCATTGAGGAACTTCAACGTGCCCGCCATGCCGGTTTTTTATCAGTAAATCTCGGCCCCAACCGGCTCCGCACGGAAACCGCGGCGGTTGCCGCCACCACGATAGCAGCCGCTTTTTCTGCTTGAATAATACCTGCTCGGACCGGAGTTGAACATGATTAAAATTGCTTAACATTGTAACATGGAACGAAAAGCAGACATTCAAAAGACCATCTACGACAATGCCAAAACCCATTTCCTCGGCAACTTTCCCGACACCCTGCCTATCGAACAGGCCTATGTTCATATCGGGATGTATCTGGGATGGATAATTGACAACGATCTGTATTCCGATTACTTTGAAGAAGAGGCTTCGGCTCAGATTTTTCGTTTCAAAAGAAGAGAAATTTCATGCACGATACTCAGTGAAATTTGGGACGGCTATCTTGGGTACGAGTTATTCAACCGTCAGGGAAATATGTTCACCTACTACTACTATGGCGGAGGCCTTTACCGGAACGATTACGATGAGGTGCTGGTTAAATCTCTTCCCTCCATCTACCATGTTACCGACAGCTGGGAAAACTTTGAAAAGATAAGTGCACGCATTGACATGCGTTTTCAGGACTGGAAAAAACTGGTTGGAGCCGGATAGATTTATTTCAGCTTGCCGCTTTTATCGGCCGTTACGGTCCGGCCTGTTCCCGAATCAATCCGCAACTCTCCGTTTTCAATTTGATAGCTCATTGATTGCGGAATAAAATCCAGCGCATAGTTCATTGTCCACGCGAGTCCGTCAAGCCGGTAAATTTTTGCCAGCGTAACATTGTACTTGTTTTTAAGGGGTGTGCTGTTATACAGCAGCACAAAGAAAATCTGCGATTTACCATCAGATGTTACCAATGCTTTCACCGATTGCATCTGCGACTCATTAAAGGCAGTTGCGTCAACGGGAAAACGCACGCGGATTGCGGGTCGGTGTGAAGGAGGAATATCATAGAAATAGCCTTCCGTCTTTCCCTTATCGCCAAACCATAAACCGGCCGTGTACTGCGACTCCAGAACCAACGGCCTAAAAGCCGACCTGGCCTGATCGGTAAGCGGTATGGAATCTTTTCCGGCGATGAGCCATTTTAACGCTGCATTTCGCCTGACCAATTCATTTTCCGCACGTATTCTTTCTTTTTGGGCATACTCCTGCTGCGCACGAACATAACTTTTCAGCAGAGCAGTACTATTGTATGTTTGGTTAACAAAATCCTGATAATTCATTGCTTCTTCATCGAGGTTTCGCTGGGCTGCAATTTTAAGTACGCTGTCCAGTCGGTTCAGCGCCAGCAATTCGCGCTGTATCAAATCAACCTGGAAAAATACATTCGCTGAATCACGGTACCTGCGCGTATCAACACGGGCCGACCGGTATTCCAGGTCGGCCACTTTAACCGCAAGAATATCCAGTGGCATAGGGCGCTCATCAAATTTGCGGAGCTTATCGCTTAGCAAATTTTGCACCAGACGCGTTAAATCACTGCGAACAGACACCGAATCTTTCTTCAGCTTTTCGCCCAATTTGTTAATTTCAATATCATACGCAACCAGCTCCTGACGTATCGGTTTAAGCTCCTGTTCCATGCGCTTTATGGATTCTGTTGCAAATGTTTTATAGTCCCAAACCAGCGGTTCATTGGAGTAAAAGTCTGCCGGCTCCGACCCCTCTGTTTTAAAGTCTTTTATTGTACGTGGCTTCCACACCGGCTTATAACTTACTTTATCCAGGCTGCTGATGCTAACCCGATAATTATCAAAATCCTTAGCTGCTGAATCGTAATGCAATGAAAGATTTTTCAGTTTAGCGACTAGCTGATCATCCGATCGTAAATAAAATTCGCGGGTACCCGGATAGCCCTGCTGTATGGTAATAAACAGATTGTTTGCACGATTATAAGCCGATTCTGCCCGTGAAAAAAAGTATTTAACCATCTTTATCTTATCGGCGCGCTCTCTGAGGGATTCGCTTCGCTTACGCAGATCGAACTGTACATCCGAAATTTTAACGCCATAATTACCCGTTCGTAAATCGGTGCGGCTGTACATCGCATAATACTCTTCATTTTTCTTCAGATCTTTTTCATTCAGCATGGAAGAAGCCTTATTAAACATCAATATGGCCGAATCAATATGATTGAGCGCCTGCTCGGTATGTTTCAGTATATCATCCTTTGCTGTTTTATTTTCATAGATGATACCCATGAACAGATAGGCATTGGTATTGTCGGTGGTTTCGCGGAGGTATCGTTTTAAAAACGGCTCAGCTGCCTCATACTGCTTGGTGCTTAACAGATTATAGATATCCTTGTATTTAATTTTCTGACTAAATGCCAAAAAAGTCAAGCAGGAAAGAAGAAGGGCTACAGAAAATCGCATGGTTTAAAAATTTTAAAGCCAACGGGTCTAAATTACTAATTTTATACAAAATTCAGACCAAAGCAGAATGCTAAAGGACGCAACACAGGTTAAGCAGTGGTTAGGCTTGATAAAACCTTATGCAGTTATCCTTTCTGTCCTACTTCTTATATCCTTAGCAAGCAAACCGCTGTTTGAATTACTTAACCGATTGATGCCAAACAATGCTTTGCAACCCCATGCAACACTGTCGGTCAATGAAGAAAAGAGTTTTGATTATGCTTTCACCATAAAAGACTTAAACAACCGGAAGATACCCGTTGAAAAGTTCAGAGGAAAAGTCCTGTTTATCAACCTGTGGGCTACATGGTGCGGACCCTGTCGCGCCGAAATGCCTACGATTGAAGCGTTATATCAAAAGGTTAATCGAGAAGAAATCCAATTCATCATATTGTCAATAGATGATGATCTGGATAATCAAAAGGTCCGCCGATTCATCGAAAAAAACAGGTACACCTTTCCGGTTTTCATGCCCTCCGGAAACTTGCCGCAGCAGTTACAGGTACCGTCTATACCCGTTACCTTGATTATTGACAAACAGGGCAACGTGGTAAGAAAAAAAACAGGCATGACCAACTACAACACGGGGCAGTATGTAAGACTGTTAGAAGAATTGGCTACCAAAAACTAATATGAGTTATTCAGGCTGAATAAAATTTCACAGTATTCAAAGTATTTCTATTCCTTCGAAATACCGGCAGCAACCAGGCGCAAACCTTCCAGAGTAAGGTGTGGTTCCACTGCAGTAAAAGTTTCGGCAAGCGATGGAATGGCGCTTACCAAGCCACCGGTGGCAATGGATTGCAAATGGTTATCGTGCAGTTCATTGCGAATCTTTTGCAACATGGATTTTACCAGACCTTCATAGCCCATTAGTACGCCAGCCTGAATAGCATGTACCGTATTTTTACCCATTACCGTACCGGGCCAATGCAGCGGCACATCAAATAGCTTGGCGGTGTTTTGTGCGAGAGCACGAACGGCCGTTTTCAAGCCCGGCGTGATGGCTACACCCAAAATTTCACCTGAAGCAGATACGGTCGTAAAAGTTAACGCGGTGCCGAAATCAACAACCACACAGTTAGTTTTAAAGCGCATATATGCCGCAAGCGCATTGGCTACCAGGTCACTTCCAATTTCATACGGATTAAGCACTTTAATTGGTAACTTCGGGTAAACTTCAGGGCCAAGCACCACGGGATTTTTTTCAAACAAGGGAACGGTAACATTAATGATTTTACCAGTGAGGTCGGGCACCACACTGCTCAGCACAATGCGTTCAACATCAAAGTGATTTAAACCGGCCTCACTAAAAAAATCCCGTATCTTAATTCCGTAAAATAACTCCGGCCGATCAGCCACTGCAGGTATTCGCCAAACGTGTGCCCATTTCGCCTGGTGCCATAATCCAAGGGTGATGTCGGAATTGCCGATATCAATTACAAGTATCATGCAAGTTGAAGTAATTGTGATTTAAGTTGGGCCATTCCGGTGCTGGCTTTTTGGGCAATGCAGGTTAGATTGTTCACACCGTGCACTTCAGGTAGTTTAGGGTCCACCAGATATTTGGGTACATCTCTCCTTACATAATGTATTAAACCCGCTGCCGGATAAACTACCAATGATGTCCCAACTACTAAAAATAAATCAGCCTGAGCTGCATGAACAATGGCTTCATCCATTTTGGGTACCAACTCACCAAACCAAACAATGTTGGGTCGTAGCTGGGAACCTTTTTCACAAAGCTGTCCGATATTCAATTCCCAGCCTTCAATAGGATAAACCAGCGACTCATCAACGGTACTGCGTGCCTCAAACAGACTGCCATGCAGGTGAATAACCTTTGTTGAGCCGGCACGCTCATGCAGATTATCCACGTTTTGCGTTACGATGGTTACATCAAAGTATTGTTCAAGTTCAGCCAGTATGCGATGCCCATCATTGGGTTGTGCTTCAAGCGCACGTTTTCTACGCTGGTTGTAGAAATCAAGCACAAGGGCCGGGTTGCGGTGCCAGGCTTCCGGTGTGGCCACATCTTCAACACGATAACCTTCCCATAGTCCGCCAGCATCACGAAAGGTGGGTATTCCGCTTTCGGCGCTAATGCCCGCCCCGGTAAGGACAACCAGTTTTTTCATTTTATTCGGAAGCTTTCTTTCTTCGTGAAAATCCCCGTCCTCTTCTTTCCGGTGCCGACTCGGCAAGTGCCAGGCACTCTTCGAGGGTAAGTTCGGCCGGATTTTTGTCTTTTGGAATCTTCACATTTTTCTTTCCGGCTTTGATGTACGGACCAAAACGCCCATTAAGGATCTGCACTTCCGGGTTTTCATCAAATGCCTTGATAACGCGATTCGCATCGGCATGGCGTTTTTGTTCAATCAGCTCGATGCAGCGTTCCAGTGTTATGGAGTATGGATCTTCTTCTTTCGGAATAGATACGTATTTCTTATCATGCTGAACATAGGGACCAAACCGACCAATGCCAACCACAACTGGTTTGCCTTCGAACTCGCCCATTTGTCTTGGCATTTTCATCAGTTCCAGGGCTTCTTCCAGTGTAATGCTTTCAATAAATTGACCAGGTCGCAGACTGGCAAATTTTGGTTTTTCACCACCATTGTCATCCGGGTTTTCGCCAACCTGAACGTACGCACCAAAACGGCCCAGTTTGGCATAGACTTTTTTTCCTGTCTTAGGGTCAACACCCAATTCGCGGGATTTACCCACCTGCGAGCGTTCCACCTGTTCGGTCTGTACCACTTTTTTATGAAACGGCTTGTAGAAATTATCTATCATTTTACGCCATTCCAGTTTTCCGGCAGCAATCTCATCGAATTCCAGCTCAATTTCCGAGGTGAAGGAGTAGTCGGTGATATCCGGAAAATGCTCAACCAGAAAATCGTTCACCACCATGGCGGTGTTGGTGGGAAACAACTTATTTTTCTCCGCTCCGGTAATCTCCTTTTCAGTTAATTTTTCAATAGCGTTATTCTTAAGTTTAAGTAAACGGTATTCACGCTCTGTTCCTTCGCGGCTTTCTTTTACCACATAACCGCGCTTCTGAATGGTTGAGATGGTAGGCGCATACGTGGAAGGCCGCCCAATGCCAAGCTCCTCCAGTTTTTTTACCAGGCTGGCTTCGGTGTAACGCGAAGGATAACGGGAAAAGGTCTGCCGGGCAGTAATTTCTTCAGGCTTTACCGTTTGGCCCACTGACAGCGGCGGCAGCATTTTGCCGTTCTCTTCTTCTTCCTCATCATCAGCCGACTCCATGTATACTTTTAAAAAGCCATCAAATTTGATTACCTCACCGGTTGCGGTAAAGGTATATGGACTGGAAGATATAGAGATGGTGGCAGTTGTCTTTTCGAGTTCGGCATCGGCCATTTGCGAAGCAATAGCGCGCTTCCAGATGAGTTCATACAACCGTTTTGCGTTACGATCCATGCCTGGATCGAGCACCGAAAAATCGGTTGGACGTATAGCTTCGTGCGCTTCCTGGGCTGACGTGCTTTTATTTTTGTACTGCCTAAGCTGAACATATTGCTCCCCATATGCAGCGAGTACCTGTTGTTTAGCACCAAGTTGGGCCTCATCGGAAAGGTTTACCGAATCCGTCCGCATGTAACTGATTTTTCCGGCCTCATACAGTTTCTGCGCAACAACCATGGTTTGCGAAACAGAAAAGCCAAGCTTGCGTGCAGCTTCCTGTTGCAAAGTTGATGTGGTAAACGGTGGCGCAGGACTTCTCTTAACCGGCTTGGTTTGTAAATCGGTAATGGTAAACGTTGCTCCTTTGCAGGATTCCAGAAATTCAAGCGCTTCCTGCTCGGTATTAAATCGTTCGGATAGCTCGGTACTTAGTGTTTTACCCTTACCAACATCAAAGATGGCCGTAACACGGAAGGTGCTGGTTGGTTTAAATTCTGATATTTCCCTTTCGCGTTCAACAACCAGTCGAACGGCAACCGATTGTACCCGTCCTGCTGATAAGCCTGTTTTTATTTTTTTCCAAAGTATGGGCGAAAGCTCGTAACCCACAAGCCGGTCTAACACCCTTCGTGCCTGTTGGGCATTAACTAAATCCAGGTCGATACCGCGCGGATTTTGAAGTGCGTTTAAAATGGCGCGTTTGGTTATTTCGGTAAATACAATCCGGCGTGTTTTGGCATCGTTTAAATTCAGCACTTCTTTTAAGTGCCATGAAATCGCTTCACCCTCCCGGTCCTCATCGCTGGCCAGGTATACGGTTTCAGCTTCTTCGGCAAGTTTTTTCAGTTTGGCAATTACATCTTTTTTATCCGGGCTGATTTCGTATGTTGGTTCGTACCCGTTTTCAATATCAATTGCATTGTCGCCCTTCGGTAAATCGCGAACATGCCCCATGCTGGAAGCTACCTTGAAATCCTTACCCAGATACCCTTCAATGGTTTTCGCTTTAGCAGGAGACTCAACTATCACCAGATTTTTTGCCATGTGTTTTTATTTCGTGAAGGGCTCAAATATCTGCAAAATTCCAAAAAAACAAATTTTAACTTCGGTTAACCGGATTTTCAAACGATAACATTTAAACAGCCATGTATGCAGTAATCAATTCATTCAATACCGTTGTATTTTTGTGCGAATTCATAGAACAATGACACGCGAAGAAATAATCCGAACCTTCAATCCAAATGCACCAGGAACAAACGGAACATTGTTCGGCTTGCCTTTTGATGAACATACTGCACAAATTATTGTTGTGCCGGTTCCCTGGGAAGTAACGGTTTCGTACCATGAAGGAACAGCACGTGGACCGGAGGCTATTCTGGAAGCTTCCGCTCAGGTTGATCTGTACGACCGCAATATTTCCAATGCATGGCAGATCGGAATTGCCCTGGCTGCCATCAATGAAAAGCTTAAAGAAGATAACAGGAAGTTACGCGAAACAGCCGCCCTGCATATTCAATCCTTAACATCGGAAACAGCGGATGTCAACACCCAACACCTGGATGCGGTTAACCAGGGATGCGAGGAGATGGTGAGGTATGTAAAACAAACTACACGGAATTATCTTGCGCAAGGCAAAATGGTAGCCGTACTGGGAGGTGACCACAGCACTCCGCTGGGATTTATTCAGGCATTAAGTGAGCAACACGATCGCTTCAGCATCCTTCAGATTGATGCCCATGCCGATCTCCGCAAGGCATACGAAGGGTTTATTTATTCGCATGCATCTATCATGTACAACGCTTTGAAACTACCTGCCGTAAACCGATTGATTCAGGTAGGTATTCGCGATTTTTGTGAAGAAGAAGTGCAGGTTATTGAGCGATCGATGGGACGCATTAAAACATTTTACGATGAAGACATTAAAAACAGTATGTATGAGGGACGCAGCTGGCAAAGCCTGTGCAATGACATTATTCAAGAGCTCAACGAAAAGGTGTACATCAGTTTTGATATAGACGGTCTGAATCCGAGCCTTTGTCCAAACACCGGTACGCCCGTTGCCGGAGGATTGGAGTTTCATCAGGTGCTCTATCTGCTCCGTAAGCTGGTTGAGTCTGGAAAAAAAATAATCGGTTTCGATTTAAACGAAGTAGCTCCCGGTGAATCGGATTGGGATGCGAATGTGGGAGCCCGGCTGCTTTATCAGCTTTGCAACTGGATGGCCGTATCGCAGGGCAAACATCCAAAAAGATAAAACGAAACTCACTTTAATTCCTATTTTGCAGATTCTAAATCACCCTGCATGACTGAACTCATACGAACTCTGGCCAATGGCATCTGGACTCCTGTATTGTTTCTTTTGATTTTAGGCGGCCTGTTCTTTTTTTTCTACAGCCGCTTCATCCCCTATCAATATTTCAGACACGCCATTAACATCTTGCGCGGCAAATATGATAACCCGAACGACCCGGGCTACATTAACGCCTATCAGGCACTATCCACCGCACTTGCTTCTACCGTAGGCATGGGCAACATAGCCGGTGTTGCTTATGCAATCTCCATAGGCGGACCAGGCGCTTTGTTCTGGATGTGGGTAACGGCATTTGTGGGTATGTCGTCTAACTTTTTTACCAGTGCGCTGGCCGTGATGTATCGCGGAAAAGATTCGGAAGGAAACATTCAGGGTGGCCCGATGTATGTTATCCGCGAAGCGTTGTCGAAAAAGTGGCATTGGATGGCGGTAGTGTTCAGTTTGTGTTGCCTAATCGGGTGCTTACCCATTTTTCAGGCCAACCAGCTTACACAAGCTATTCGCGAAATAGGGTTTCCCGATGTGAACTGGGGAGTTATACAATTTGCAGGAACCGATATTTCGGTATTTAACCTGGTTACCGGAATTATCCTGACCATCACGGCCGGAATTGTTATCATCGGAGGTATTCAGCGTATCGGTAATTGGGCCGGAAGGATGGTTCCGCTAATGATTGTGTTGTATTTCCTGAGTGTTGCCATTATTCTGATAATCAACATTCAGGTTGTTCCGCATTATTTATGGCTGATCATAACCGATGCTTTTAAGGCTGAGTTCTACAAAGGACCGTTGTTTGGTGGTGCGCTGGGCGGATTAATTTTAACCGGGGTAAGAAGAGCTTCCTTTTCGAGCGAAGCCGGAATCGGAACGGCACCACTGGCCCTTGGCGCTTCAAAAAGCCGGGAGCCGATACGCGAAGGACTGGTCTCCATGCTGAGTCCTGCAATTGATACACTTGTAGTATGCACTCTTACCGCTTTGGCCATATTGGTTACCGGTGTCTGGCAAACCAGCGACACCAACGGGGTTACGCTCACCTCAACTGCTTTTCAGAGTGCGCTACCAGGTGTAGGTAAATACCTGTTGTTGTTGTGCGCTTTTTTCTTTGCCATCACTTCGTTGTTTTCTTACAGTTATTACGGAAGTAAGTCGATGGCATTTCTGGTTGGCGTAAAATATGGCAAGTATTACAACTACTTTTACCTGGCGACCATCATTTTCGGAGCGGTAGTGAGTATGGAAACCGTCATTAATATTATTGATATTGCCTATGCCATCATGGCTTTTCCTACCATGATATCGGGTTTTATTCTGGCACCACATGTCATGGAAGAGGCGCGCAGGTATTTCGAAAGACTGCAGCGTGCTTAAAAAAATTAAAGGCTGCCGAAAGCAGCCTTTTTTAATCTTAATACTTAATTTACTGAAATAATTAGAAGATGCGGGAGGCATTCCATGTACCTGAAGAATCACCTGCACTCCAGGTTCCGCTCAAAGAGTTTCCGTTGATGGTTCCGGTGAAATCCACATCATTATCCCCATCACCATCAAAGTCACAATTACAAACCAACGTACTGCCATTGAGTGCACCTTCCAGTTCGCTGCAGCCTGTTTCATCGTTTTCGCGTGCAACCGCACACCATTCATCATCAATCAATACAAAGTTGATAATCCCTGTTTCCGAACCGGAAAATGTTCCGGCATAGCAACGAACTAAGGCATTCGACTTCTCTTTGACAACCTGGAAGCAAACATTGGGATGGCCTGGAATATCCGCTTCGAAAAAGCCATACTCCTGACCATTGTTCAGTACGTAAAAACCAATGGATGCCTGACCTCCGTGCACGTTGCCGCGGAAATAACCCTGAAAACCACCAATCGAACTGTTATACCTCTGCTCGGTAGTGAGTTCATACGTTGCATTGTCAATGTTAAGTGTCATGGAAATTTCCCCATCACCATTGTTGTCGATATTAACCTTAACATAACCGGATGAACCGATCAGCACGCCTTTGTAAATTCCTTTACTGCTGTTGTCGTTCTCGGAACGTGCTTCCGGTGCATTCGGAAAAGAAGGGCCTGTTTCGTCATCGCCACAGCCGGCAATGACAACCAATCCGAAAATGATAAAACCAAACCAACTGTTCCTGTACATAGTTGTAAAGTTTAGTTAAACATGTTCTGTATTAAATGGAATTTAAAAAAATATGGTAACCTATTTTTACGGACTACTCGCTTCTGAAAAACGAGTGTAAACAGTTAATGACAAAAGGAAAAAGCGGATGGTTGGAAACTTCCTGAAAAATTATTTTAAAAATTCGGCTGAGGCCGGCATGCGGCCTGCCGCCATAGGATAATCGAACAGACCGTGCTTCTTAATAGCCTCTTCTACTTTATGCGGAACAAATTTTTCCCAGCCCGGCTCACCTTTCTTAATCATGGCCAGCACATTATCGCTGATGATATGCAGATTGTTCACGTTAGCATCGTGTATATCTTCCAGCTTATTGTTATCCATCAGGTAGCGGAAGAGGTTTTTCAGATTATCCGGAAGAGTGGATTCAAAATCTTTCAGCGTAAAGAGTTTGCCTTCGGGAAGCAAGGCAGGGTATATGTACAACTTTACATTGGTTCCAAATAACGAAGCAAAACATTCCAGTATGCCGCCGCGAAGGTTGGAATAGGTTCGTTCATCAAATACTTTCTGCAGGGCATAAATACCCATTACAATACCGGTCTTCTTGCCTTTGGTTATTCGCGATAAATAATCCATCAGGCGATAGTATTCGTAGTAATTGGATATGAGCACATTCTGCCCGAGCGAACAGAGAATATCTGCCCGGTTAAGGAAATCGCGCTCATCAATGTTTCCTTCCACGCCCAGGTCGTTTAAGGTAAGCTCGGTTAGCAGCACCATGCGCGACTTGTCCACATCAGGTTCATTTTTAAACCGTCTGCGCGAGGTAAGCAGCATATCTACATTTACGTGGGTAGGTGGACGGAAGCGGCCGCGCAAGACCAGAATATTTTTCTTATACAATTCATCAGATGGCTGACGCACCTGACCATCGGGACCAAACATCGCAGCACGGGTAAAACCGTTCTTAACCAACTTAAGCGCCATGAGGCGGTTATCTACATGCCGGAAGTCAGGACCGGTAAGCCGGAACATGTCGATTTCAATCCGGCGGGTGGACAAACCGTCCAACAGCGACATCAGAATTTTCTCCGGATCGGTTTCATATGAACAGGCATAAATCATATTCACCCCTACTACGCCCAGTGCAGCCTGTTGCTGAAGCGGGTCGTTATCGTGCATCCGGACGTGAATCACACAATCATTCGGCTCGGATTCAGGCCGCAGCTGAAAGCGTAATCCCATCCAGCCGTGAGGTTGATTGGTGCGCTCGTAGTTTAGTACTTCAACCGTATCGGCAAAACTGAAGAAGCGGGTAGTGGAAATCCGGTGCGGCAACCGTTCGGGTAGTAATACATATTCGTGGTCAAGCATTTTCATAAGGCGCTCCTCGCATACGTACCGTTCGCAATAGCCGTAAATGGCATCGCTAAACTTCATGTCGTAGGCCGAGATGGTTTTGGCGATGGTACCTGACGCCC
>JANWWN010000016.1 GCA_025055435.1 Cyclobacteriaceae bacterium
GAAAAACAGACGAGGGATTGACCGAGGGAGCAAGATTAAAATGAATACCCAGCGTGCGCAACTGCTGCGCAATGGTTGTTCCCATAAAAAAGAGCAGGGAATCCTGTTGTATTGCACCGAGCGATAATATGGGCGGAAACTCCATGCAACTGTCCAATGAAAGGCCCAAACCTTCTTCCGCGTTTAAGCCTGCTAATAAAGGTACTTTTGCTTCCTGCTGAAGGTGGTTTATCCATTTGCGCACACCTTCGGGGCCTCCCCCGCTTACTAAAACACCACCTGCACCCAGGTTTTTTATCCATTGCCGATCGCGCTCGCGTTTGTCTTCATCATCTTCGGGATGTACCGAAATGAAAAAAAGCTGTGCAATTTTTTCTTCTCGGCTTAACGAGGAAAAAACGCTGTCCACCCACCGGGCCTTATTATTTTGTGAATAAAGGGAACAAAGCGCAATGAAAACCAAACCAATCGAAAGGACAACTTTCCGGCTGGCGGAATTGTTAGTCAGGTTGTAATTCAGGTTCAATCCCATCATTTTTGTACGTCCAATATACAATCCAACCGTAATCCCGGCCCATGAAATTTCCATCCTTGTTTTTTAAGACCCCGCGGCACAAGCATTTTAACTTCATGCCGCGATATTATGACCCGCAGGAGGAAGAACGTAAGGAACGGCTGGAACGACTGCGTAAGGAAATGCAGGCATCCAATGCGGAAGATGATATCATAAGCAACGATTATCGTCAGCGTATCGCGGGTTCGTTTCGTTCTTCGCGAAGGCGTACCACTCAACAGGCTGATACATCGGCCGCTATGTTGCGGCTGGCTATCCTTCTTTTTTTGGTGTTGATGTTAATGGCTTATCTTCAGTTCGGTGCAGATGCACTTTACGGATTATTGTTGTTTGTACCTTTTTATTTCCTTTTAAAATTCCGTAAACGGTAAGCATGGCCGATATCATTCAACTGTTGCCCGAGTCTATTGCCAATCAGATTGCCGCTGGTGAGGTGGTACAACGGCCTGCTTCGGCTGTAAAGGAGTTGATGGAAAATGCGCTCGATGCAGGCGCCACATCTGTAACGCTGATTGTAAAAGAGGGCGGCAAGTTGCTCATTCAGGTAATCGATAACGGTTGTGGCATGAGTGAAACTGATGCACGGATGAGCCTGGAACGCCATGCTACCTCCAAAATCCGCAAGGCTGAAGATTTGTTTGCCCTGCGCACCATGGGTTTTCGCGGTGAGGCGTTGGCTTCGATTGCAGCGGTGTCGCAACTGGAAATGAAAACGCGGCTGGCCGACCGCGAGTTGGGTACACGCCTGGTGGTGGAGGCCTCGGAAGTAAAAATTCAGGAGCCGGTGGCCTGCGAAAAAGGTACGAGCATCGTTGTAAAAAATCTTTTTTTCAATGTGCCGGCCCGGAGAAATTTTCTTAAGTCAACAGCCGTAGAAATGAAGCATGTGATGGATGAATTTCAACGGCTGGCCCTGGCTTTTCCTTCAGTAGCCTTTACCTTATTTCAGGGAGATGAAAAGGTGTATGATTTGGCGCCCGGCAAACTCAGTCACCGCATTGTTAATCTATTCGGAAAAAATTTTGAGTCGCAGCTTATACCATGCAAGGAGGAGACCGATTATGTGCGCATAACCGGCTACGTGGGCAAGCCGGAATTTGCGCGCAAGACGCGTGGAGAACAGTTTTTCTTTGTTAACCAACGCTTTATCCGCAGCAATTACCTCCATCATGCTGTGATGAGTGCTTTTGAAGGCTTACTGCCTGAACAGAGCTATCCGTTTTATGTGCTGTTTCTGGAGCTCGATCCGAAACATATTGATGTGAATGTTCATCCTACCAAGACTGAGATAAAATTTGATGATGAACGCATGGTTTACAACGTTATGCGTGCGGCTGTTCGTCAGGCACTCGGCGTTCATCACCTTGCCCCTTCGCTCGATTTTGGCGTGGATGTAAATCTGGTTAGCAAACTGCAATCGCGCGGGCAGTCTGCCCATGAGGTTTTTATAGAGGAGCGTTTTCAATCGTCCGGTAAACAACAGTGGAAAGAGCTTTTTCCGGATGATTTATCGCCTCGCGTCCCGGAAAGTTTACGGAAAGATGAGCCGGTCGTTGTTGAACCGGAGAAGGATAAGCCGGCTATTTTGGGCAATTCAACGGTTTTTCAGGTTGCCAACCGGTTTATTGTGCAGGCCTCGTCAAACGGATTGTTGATCATTGATCAGCAGGCGGCTCATGAACGCATTTTATTCGAGAAATTTCAACTGGCCATGCGGCAACGCAAAGGGGAAAGTCAGCAGGTGTTGTTCCCGCAAACCATAACATGGTCTGCAGGCGATTGCGCACTGATCACGGAAATGATGCCCGAGCTGGAGGCTTTGGGATTCAGGCTGGAACCGTTTGGTAAAAATACGTTCCTCATCACCGGCATGCCACCGGGCCTGCGCGAAACAAGTGGTAAGGATTTGCTGGAGGGGACGATGGAGCAATTCAAAAATCAATCGGATTTGTCGCTGCCTGTTGCCGACCGGCTGGCCCGTGCTTTGGCCAGGCGATCGTGCATTAAATCAGGTAGTGTGTTACAGGCCGAAGAAATGCAGGTTCTGGTTCAGCAGTTAATGCGTTGTAAAACACCCCAATATAGTCCATCAGGCCAGATGACCTTTTTTCATTTGGAAGAAGAAAAAATTGCCGCGTACTTTAACCGTTCTTAATCGCTGATATGTTTAATCTCACGCCAATCGTACGAAATCTTATCCTTATCAACTCAGGGGTGTTCATTCTGCAGTTGTTCATTCCGGAAGTAACGGGCTATCTGTCACTTTACAATGTTAACACATCATTTTTCAAGCCCTACCAGTTATTTACCTACATGTTTGCCCATGGCGGGTTCATGCATCTCTTTTTTAATATGCTGATGCTGGCTTTCACCGCTCCGGTGCTCGAAACGTTCTGGGGGTCGAATCGTTTTTTACAATTTTACCTGATAACCGGAGTGGGCGCCGCGGTGTTTAATGTACTGATTGATCTGCTCACCGGTGGTGGTGCGGGCGCCATGCTGGGTGCATCGGGTGCGATTTACGGTGTGCTGATGGGTTTTGGGATGTTGTTTCCTAATCTGGAGGTGATGTTGCTTATTCCACCCATTCCGGTTAAGGCAAAATACCTGGTTTTCGTGCTCGGCGGGCTCACATTTCTCATGGACAGAAGCGGGAGTGTGGCGCATCTGGCTCACCTGGGAGGCATTGTTGTAGCCTGGATTTTGATTAAATTCTGGCGCAGCAAAGGAACCTATTGGTAAGTTTTACCGGTTCAAGTTTCAGTATGTTCGAAGAGTTTAAACATGCATTCAGCCGGCCGAATTATGCGCACGTTCAGTTAATTCTGATAAACGTAATTGTTTTTCTCGGTCTGCTGATAATTGATTTAGTTACCTGGATAGCCGGAGCAGAATCGGTGTTTCAGGCCATCTACCGTCAGTTCAGCATTCCTTCGGGATATAGTGAATTTTTCTCCCGCCCATGGACACTCATTACGTATATGTTCACGCACAGCATGCGCGATATCTTCCACATTCTGTTCAACATGCTTGTGTTGTACTGGTTTGGAAGATTGTTTGTTGAATATCTGGGAGGCGATAAGTTAATTGCTTTGTATATCCTGGGTGGTCTCACCGGAGGTGTGGCCTATCTGTTGCTCTACAACCTCAGTCCGGAATTTTTCGGTCGTGCTGAAATGGTGGGTGCTTCTGGGGCCATTTACGCCGTGGTGGTAGCTACGGCTGTGTTGTTGCCCAACTATACGTTTTACCTGTTATTCTTCGGGCCGGTGCGGATTAAGTACATCGCGTTGTTTTACATCATCATCTCCGTGATTTATGTGCGGCATGGTGTGAACATCGGGGGTAACATTGCGCATTTGGGAGGTGCATTAATCGGGTTTATTTACATGAAGCAGTTGCAGGCCGGGGTAAACTGGGGCAGTTGGATTACGGAAACCATACAATGGTTCCGGGATTTGTTTAAGCCCAGGCCCAAAGTAAAGGTGAGCTACCGAAGTAAAAGCGAAACCCGGCAACGTCATCCGGAAACAGCTGACAGGGTACCGCAGGAGGAAATTGATGCGATTCTGGATAAGATATCCGAAGGCGGTTACGACAGCCTGACACGCGAAGAGAAAGAAAAACTTTTCAGGGCCAGCAGGAAGTAGCCGGGACGGTTCTGTTTAACCTATAAACCGTGCAATAAGAAATGCGGCCGTGGCTGCGGCAGCGCCAACAAGTGTTACACGTATTGCACCTTTCAATACAGGCTGTCCGGTAAGTTTGCTTTTTATAAGGCCAAAAACAATCAGACACAATAAGGTAATAACAGTCGAATAAACCAGTCCCTGCGTGGGTGTTGGGGTGAAGAAATAAGCCATCAGCGGAATAAGGCCTCCGATAACATAAGATATTCCAATGATGAATGCGCTTTGCAGGGCGCGGTTTTTGTCTGGCCGGTCGAGGCCCAGTTCAAATCGCATCATAAAGTCAACCCATTTCTTTTTATCCTGGGCAATGGCGAGCGCCACTTTTTCCTGCAGGTCTTCCGGTACGCCGTATTGTGCGAAGATGTCTTTGGTTTCCTGTATTTCCACCTCATACAGGTTTTCGATTTCATCGTACTCGCGCTTCTCTTCCGATTCGTAGTGCTCAATTTCCGTGCGCCCGGCCAGGTAGCCGCCTAAGCCCATGGCTATGGAACCGGCTGCGATTTCAGCCAGGCCGGCAGTTATTACAATGGCATTGCTGTCAACAGCGCCGCTAAGGCCCGCAGCCAGCGCAAAAGGAACGGTTAGACCATCGCTCATGCCAATTACAAAGTCGCGCACTTTTTCGGACGACTGAAAATGTTGTTCCTGGTTGGGTGTAGGCTGCATAACTAGTTGGTTTGTTCTTTTAAAAACTGTTTCAGGGCTTCAATAATTTTTTCTACGCTGGTAAAATACTGCACTTCCCGGTGGTACTCATTAAAACGGGTAAGCAATCGGTAATAGGTAATTTCGTCTAATCGGAATTCACGCAACAGTTCCTGCCTTAGGCCTTCATCGTTAATCACCTGGTTATACACGTATGTTTTGTTGTTTTCGTCAACCAGCTTCAACAGTTTTCTTCTTTCCCGCTGCCACCGCGAAAAATACTCGATCGGATTGGCAAATGCCGATAGTTCATCCAACGGTTTGGGTAAAGGCCGTGACGGACGCACGGTTTCCAGAAGACGACTTCCGGTAATTTTCACCTCTTCCAGATAGGTAACTTTTTCGCGCAATCTTACCAGGATCACATTTTCCTCAAAGAATAAAGGTAGTTCCAGAACCTGATAGCCTGTTAGTGAAAACACCAGGGTGTCGGTACGTTGGGCGGTTAGGGTGAAGAATCCTTTATCGGAAGTAACTGTGCCCTGAAGCCGGTTTTTAATGGCTACGTGTACGCCCGCAAGCGGGGCCATTGTAACCGAATCGGAAACGTAGCCACTGTATGCCTGCTGCACAGGTTGTGCCCAGCTACAGGCTGATGCTGCGATAAACAGGCCGTAGAGTAATGCGCGCACGTTACAGGCTTCAGATTTTATTGGCGAGTTGTCCGCAGGCCGCATCAATATCCTGGCCGCGGCTTTTTCTGATTCGGGCAATGATGCCGTGGGCATGCAGGGTATCCTGGTACAGTTTTACCGCTTCGGGCGAGGCCTGCTGATAAGGGCCATCGTCAATGGGATTGTATTCAATCAGGTTTACCTTACACGGAATGTGTTTGCAGAATTTTACCAGCGCCCGCACGTGTTCGGGTGTATCGTTGATGCCCTTCCACACCACATATTCATAAGTCACTTTTCGCCCGGTTTTTTTATACCAGTACTTCAGCGCTTCGGCCAGGTCTTCGAGCGGGTTGGTTTCGTTAATGGGCATCAGTCGCGAGCGGGTTTCGTTGATGGCATCGTGCAGCGAAACAGCCAGGTTAAATTTTACGCCGTCATCGGCAAGCTTTTTTATCATCTTGGCAATGCCCACGGTTGACACGGTTATCCGGCGCGGTGCCATGTTCAGCCCTTTGGGCGATGTAATTTTATCAATGGCAGCCAGCACATTGTTGTAATTCAGCAAAGGCTCGCCCATTCCCATAAATACAATGTTGGTGAGCGGCCTTCCGAAGTACTGCTCGGCCTGTTCGCGGATTACCACCACCTGGTCGTAAATTTCATCAGCCGAGAGGTTGCGCATGCGTTTCAGGCGGGCAGTGGCACAAAAGGTGCAGTCCAGGCTGCATCCTACCTGCGAAGATACACAGGCCGTGATGCGGTCGGGTGTGGGGATGAGCACCGACTCTACAATTAAACCATCGTGCAGGCGCACGGCATTTTTTATGGTTCCGTCGGCACTGCGCTGCATCCGGTCCACTTTGATCGGGTTAATCGAAAAATTCTTCTTCAATAAATCACGGAGCTCCAGCGACAGGTTGGTCATCTGATCAAAATCCGTAGCCGATTTTTTCCACAGCCACTCATAGACCTGTTTTGCGCGGAAGGGTTTTTCCTGATGGGCGACAAAAAAAGCCTCCAGCTCGGCAAGGCTCATCTTGCGGATATCTTTCAGAACCGATTTTTCAGCTACCGTAGGCATGCAACTTTGGCACTGTGCAAAGGTAAAGATAAGCCCACTGCCGTGATAAGGGAAAAATTTCGGGTTCGGGCGGTTTGAGTAAACGCTTCTTTTTCACGTAAATTTCGCGCTTCATTTTTCAGGCTATGGACAATGCAATAATCCTTACCGAAGGCTACCTCGATACGATTAACGCCAAGACAGCCCATGGGCTGCTGCGGGGCACGGAGCGTTTCCGCATTCTTGGCGTGATCGATTCCAAACATGCAGGAAAAGATGCCGGTGAAGTACTGGATGGCAAAAGGCGTAATATTCCTGTTTATGCCAGCATTCCGGAGTTTGTTCAGAAGTCGTCCGAGAAAGCAAAGTATTGCATTGTGGGAGTGGCCACGAAGGGAGGCGTGATTCCGGATTCTTTGCGCGCATTGCTGCGTCAGGCGTTGGAAAATAACCTGGGCATTGTAAATGGTTTGCATGATTATGTTTCCGATCATGAAGACCTGGCCTCGTTAGCCCGCGAGCGCGGTCTGGAAATTATTGATGTGCGTAAACCAAAGAAATTCAAAGACCTGCATTTCTGGAATGGAAAAATAAAGGAAGTAACCTGTGTAAAGATAGCCGTGCTGGGAACCGATTGCGCGCTGGGTAAGCGCACCACCACACGGTTTTTAACAGAGGCCATGCGAAAAGCCGGTTATAAAGCCGAGATGATTTATACCGGACAAACCGGCTGGATGCAGGGAGCAAAATACGGTTTCATCTTTGATTCAACTTTAAATGATTTCATTTCGGGAGAGATGGAACATGCTGTGTGGGAATGCTTTAAAAATGAAAACCCGGATATCATATTCATCGAAGGGCAGTCTTCACTGCGTAATCCAAGCGGACCGGCCGGCGCAGAATGGATTGTTTCGGCCGATGCCGATGCAGTGGTGTTGCAGCACAACCCTGCACGCAAACAATACAAAGATCTGGAATACTACCCGGCCTATCTTCCGGATGTGAAAGATGAAATAGCGTTGATCAGAATTTATGGTGCTCCTACGGCAGCCATTACCGTCAACACCATGAAAATGACAACCGAAGAAGCGAAAGCATGGGCCAGCCAGCACGAAGCAGAATTACATATTCCGGTGGTGCTGCCACTGGAGGAAGGCGTGGACAGGCTCGTACCTGTTTTTGAAAACATGATTCGAAACAAAAGGAAGTAAACCAAATGAAAATTCAATCCATTCGAACCTGGCATGCCGATCTGGGCAACACGCGGCCTTATACCATAGCCTTTAAAACGGTTGATGAGGTACGCAATGCTTTTGTTGAAATAAAACTGGCGAATGGCATAACCGGAATCGGCTCAGGTAACCCCAGTGAATACGTTGTGGGTGAAAACCTCAATCAGACCATTGAGGCATTAAACGAAAATAATCTGGATTTTTTAATCGGCCGCGATATTCGTGAAATCCACCAGCTTACCTGGGAGGTTTGGAAAAAGTTTCCAAAAAATCCAGCTGCCCGTGCTGCACTCGATATCGCCCTGTATGATACGTTTGCCCAATACCTGGGTGTTTCGTTGGTAAAATATCTCGGCCAGAAAATAGCATCCCTGCCTACATCGATAACCATCGGTATTAAAAGCGTTGAGGAAACGCTGGCCGAAGCCGGGGAATATCGCGGAAAGGGTTTCACTGTGCTTAAAGTCAAACTGGGCAAAAATCTGGAAGAAGACATTGAGCGACTGGTAAAGTTGCGCGAGAAGTATGGCAACTATTTTACCATCCGCATCGATGCCAATCAGGGTTACAATACCGCTCAAACCATCAGCTTTTATCAGCGTACCCGGCACCTCAATATTGAACTGATTGAACAACCATTGCCCGCAAAGGCCGTTGACGAAATGAAACAACTGCCCGAAGAAGTAAAAAATGTGCTGGCAGCCGATGAATCATTAATCACACCGGCCGATGCGCTCAACCTGATCAAGCCTCCGCGCGCATCGGGTATTTTCAACATTAAACTGATGAAGTGCGGAGGCATAAGTCAGGCACTGAAAATTGCCGACATTGCCCTGCACGAAAACATCGATTTGTTCTGGGGCTGTAACGATGAAAGCGCGGTAAGTATAACGGCAGCACTGCATGCGGCATTTGCCTGTGCCAATACAAAGTACATTGATTTGGATGGCAGCCTGGACCTGGCCCGCGATGTGGTGAACGGGGGCTTTATTCTGAAGAACGGGGTGATGTATTGCTCCGACAGTCCCGGCCTGGGATTAAAAATAAATGCATAGCGAAAAAAGGTAATTTCCGCTTGTGAAAAAGCGACCGGCTCTTCTATCTGTTTACCTGCTTGCCGCGCTGATGACTTCTGCGCAAGACCTGGGAAGCTGGAATATCCTTAATCTGAAATACAGCCTGAACAATAAATGGAGTATGGCTGGCGAGGCGCAGCTTCGGTCGCTCAAATTTTATGACCATTTTCATTATTACGAAGTAAGCGGAGCAGTAACGTACCAGCCGGGCCCGATGCTTCGCTGGACGCTGGGTGGAGGAAGTTATCAAACCTATGCGGAAGGCGGAGATTTTCTGCGTCCAAAGAACCAGGAAGAGTGGAGGTTGTGGCCGCAGGTTACCTTACAGCAAACATTGTACGGAATAAACATTGAACATCGGTACCGGTTTGAATTTCGTTTTACCGATAAAGGCTACAGAAACCGCTACCGTTATCGTTTTGGCTTCAATGCACCATTAGCCCGATTAAGTCAACAGCAAAAGTTGCAGATCACCGGTTTTGCTGAGATATTTTTTACCAACCGCGAACCGTATTTTGAGCGCATCCGTACTGCAGCAGGTTTTAACTACAGGATATCGCAGTCGGTTTCATGGGTTACATTGTATCTGTACCAATATGATTATAAGCTTACGGATGAAATCGGGCGCGATTTTTTGGTGGTTGGCTTTTATTGCGAGTTTAGGGGTAATTAAGTTTTCATTTTTGCGCTTCCGCCTTGTTGATGGTTTACCTGAAAAGTAATTGGCATAAAACAAGAATGCCCCGCTCCCTGGCGAGAACGAGGCACTCTGATTAACCCCTCAAACCAAACCCTCATTTCCCCCGGAGGGGCTCCGGAGGCCTTCTCCGCGAGGGGCATTCGGGCCGCCTGCGGTTGGCGCGCAGGTTAGGCCGCCTACGGAGAGTAACCAATCCTTAAACCTGACTAATTAACAACTTCTACGTCCGTAAGGTTCTCGAAAGTGAATTCAACGTCATTTTTAACGTCAACCACTATAGTGGAGTCTTTTTGAACTACCCCGGCCAGAATTTGCTTCGACAGCTCGTTCAGAATTTCACGCTGCAACACGCGTTTCAGCGGACGGGCACCAAACTGCGGGTCGTAACCCAGTTTGGCCAGGCGGTTGCGCGCTGCATCGGTAACCTCCAGACTGATACCGGAATCTTTTAAACGCTGCGCGATCAGACCTACCTGGATGTCCACAATCTTCCGTATGTCCTTATCCGACAACGGACGGAACATGATGATTTCATCAATGCGGTTGATGAACTCCGGCCGCACGGTCTTCTTCAGCAAGGCAATCACTTCCTCGCGGGTGCTTTCCATCACCTCGAAATAATTTTCGGGTGTAATGTGTTCAAACCGCTCCTGGATGATGTGCGAACCGATGTTGGTCGTCATGATGATGATGGTGTTTTTGAAATTGGCCACCCGACCTTTGTTATCGGTAAGCCGGCCATCATCCAGCACCTGTAACAGGATGTTAAACACATCGGGGTGGGCTTTTTCAATTTCATCCAGCAGAATTACCGAGTAGGGCCTTCTGCGGATGGCTTCCGTGAGTTGGCCGCCTTCATCATAGCCCACATAGCCCGGAGGCGCGCCGATCAGGCGGCTCACGCTGTGCCGTTCCTGATATTCGCTCATGTCAATACGCACCATGGCGTGTTCGTCATTGAACAGGTATTCCGCCAGGGCCTTCGATAACTCCGTTTTTCCAACGCCGGTTGTACCCATGAAGATGAAGGAGCCGATCGGACGCTTGGGGTCCTGCAGACCGGCTCGACTTCTGCGTACGGCGTCGCTCAGCGCCCGGATGGCTTCTTCCTGGCCGGCCACACGCTTGCTGAGTTCTTCTTCCAGATGTAACAGCTTTTCACGCTCGCTTTGCAGCATCTTCGACACCGGTATGCCGGTCCAGCGGGCCACCACTTCGGCAATATCTTCGCTGTCGACTTCTTCTTTAAGCAGCGACTTTTCGCCCTGCATTTCTTTCATCTTCTTCTGCAGTTCGTTCAGCTTCTTTTCGGCTTCGGTTATTTTACCGTAGCGAATTTCAGCCACTTTGCCGTAGTCGCCTGCTTTTTCGGCCTGTTCGGCTTCAAACTTCAGGCGGTCGATGGTTTCTTTGATTTTCTGGATGCCGTGAATTACTTCCTTCTCGCTTTCCCACCGGGCTTTCAGCACATTGCGTTGCTCGGTAAGCTCGGCTATTTCACGGCTCAGAACGGCCTCTTTGTCTTTATCTTTTTCCCTGCGTATGGCTTCGCGCTCGATTTCAAGCTGCATGATTTTCCGGTTAAGCTCATCCAGTTCTTCGGGTAGCGAATCCATTTCCAGGCGCAGTTTAGCGGCCGCTTCGTCCATCAGGTCAATGGCCTTATCGGGTAAGAAGCGGTCGGTTATGTAGCGGTGCGAGAGTTCAACGGCAGCAATCACCGCGTCATCTTTAATACGTACGCCATGATGTAATTCGTACTTCTCTTTAATGCCGCGCAAAATGGAGATGGAATCTTCCACAGAAGGTTCATCGACCATTACGGCCTGAAATCTGCGCTCCAGTGCCTTATCTTTTTCGATGTATTTCTGGTATTCTTTAAGTGTGGTTGCGCCGATGGCGTGCAATTCACCACGTGCAAGTGCAGGCTTAAGGAGGTTGGCGGCATCCATAGCGCCCTCGCCTCCGCCACCGGCGCCTATCAGCGTGTGAATTTCATCGATGAACAGAATAATCTGTCCGTTCGAATCGGTTACTTCCTTAATAACTGCTTTCAGGCGTTCTTCAAATTCACCTTTATATTTGGCACCGGCCACCAGCAAACCCATGTCGAGCGAAACCACAATTTTGTCTTTCAGGTTTTCGGGTACATCGCCATTAACGATGCGCTGGGCCATGCCTTCAACAATGGCGGTTTTACCCACGCCGGGTTCACCCAGAAGGATGGGGTTGTTTTTGGTTCTGCGCGATAAAATCTGAAGTACGCGCCGGATTTCTTCATCGCGCCCGATTACCGGGTCGATTTTGCCCTGACGGGCCAGTTCGTTCAGGTTTTTGGAATACCTTTCCAGCGATTTGTATTTGGCTTCCGCATTGGGGTCGGTAACCTTGCTGCCTCCGCGCAGCTCGCGTACCACTTTGAGCAGGGCAGCGCGTTCAACGCCGGCATCGCGTAACAGGGTGGTAGTTTTATCTTTTACGGCCAGCATGGCCAATAAAAGATGTTCTATGGCAATGAATTCATCTTTCAGGTCTCTTGCTTCTTTATCAGCCTGTTGAAGTAATGTGTTGGTAGCCGAAGAAAGATAGGGTTGCTGACCGGAAACCCGCGGATAAGAATTCAGTATTTCCTCGAGTCGGGAAGTAAGTAAGGGTGTATTTACACCCAATTTTTTAAGCAGGTATCCGGAAACATTTTCGTCTGTTTCCAAAATAGCCTTCAGTACATGGGCCGGCTCAATGGCCTGTTGTTGCAGGCCGGTAGCTATCTCAGCCGATTTCTGTAAGGCTTCCTGCGATTTGATGGTAAATTTATCGAAGTTCATAGCGCCTCAGTCTCGTGATATTTTTTCATCTTGTTCATCAAAAGATAATCCACTTCAAAATCCGGCATTTTTGTCATTAATAGTGTAGATTTAAACACGATAAAACCGACAAATTGACTTGCTTATGACACACGATTTTACCGGAAATATGAACCGCTTTCCCTCTGCTACCCTAATTGAAGTTTCCTGGGAGGTGTGCAACCAACTGGGAGGCATTTACACGGTTATCCGCAGCAAAGTTCCGGCTGTGATGCGCCACAAAGCGGGAGCGTATTTCATGGTGGGTCCCTATATGTCGCAGCAGATCCTGGCGGAAATTGATTTATTGGAAGATGCCAGTGATGCGGCAGGGTTGGCTGTACAAAAAATGAGGGAGGAAGGGATTGAGGCGTACTACGCGGAGTGGCTGATTACCGGCCGGCCCCGCGTGGTGTTGCTTAATCCGGCCAGTGTTAAGGTTGAACAACTTAATGTTATCAAATATTTGTTATGGAAGGATTTCGGAATCGAGACACCTCCGGATAATACGCTGATCAATCAGGTCATATCTTTTGCGCACCTCACCACGCGCTTCCTTGAATTGTTTATAACGCTGGCGGAAAAAGATGTTCCCGTAATCGGCCATTTCCATGAATGGATGTCGGGCCTGCCCATTATTTATCTGAAAAAAAGAAAAGCACCCATTCGTACGGTGTTTACCACACATGCTACACAACTCGGGCGACACCTGGCTATTAATTCTCCGCAGTTTTATGATCATCTCGCATTTTTTGACTGGCAGAGTGAGGCTCCGAAATTCGGCATTAAAACCGAAGCCAGTATTGAACATGCGTGTGCCCGCGATGCAGATGTTTTCACTACGGTAAGTGAAGTTACTGCACGCGAATGCGAACATCTTTTAAAGCGCAAACCGGATGTAAT
Source organism: Cyclobacteriaceae bacterium (assembly GCA_025055435.1). Classification (GTDB taxonomy): domain Bacteria; phylum Bacteroidota; class Bacteroidia; order Cytophagales; family Cyclobacteriaceae; genus UBA2336. The sequence continues at coordinate 13,406 of JANWWN010000016.1, forward strand.
CGTACCGAACGGTTTAAACATCGAACGCTTTGTGGCCGGCCATGAAGTGCAAAACCTGCATGCCACATATAAAGAAGAAATCCATCAGTTTGTCATGGGCCACTTTTTCCAGTCGTATTCCTGGGATTTGGATAAAACCATTTATTTCTTCACATCCGGCCGATATGAGTTTAAAAACAAAGGATTCGATTTAACCCTTGATGCCCTTAACCGGCTTAACCGCGTATTGAAGGAAGAACGCATGGATGTTACCGTGGTGATGTTCTTTGTAACCAAACGGGAGTACTACAGCATCAAGCCCGAAGTACTGCAGTCGCGTGTGATGATGGAAGAAATCCGACAGACCTGTCAGGCGATTGAAAAACAGGTAGGGAGGCGGTTATTTTATTCGAGTACGATGCGTACCGACCACCGCTTACCTGATTTAAATGAATTTGTTGATGAGTACTGGAAGCTGCGCTACCGCAGAACCGTGCAGTCGTGGAAAACGAAAAAACTTCCGTTGGTGTACACGCATAAGCTGGAGAATGAGGAGGGAGATGAAATACTTCAATACCTGTATCATTATAACCTGTTGAACAATCCTGAAGACAAGGTCAAATTTGTTTATCATCCTGATTTTATCACAGCCACCAGTCCGTTGTTTGGTATGGACTACAGTCAGTTTGTACGCGGTTGTCATTTGGGGGTGTTCCCCAGCTATTACGAGCCTTGGGGTTATACACCGCTTGAATGCATTGCCAGTGGTGTTCCTGCTGTTACCAGCGATCTTTCCGGATTTGGCGATTACGCCATGCGCCACATGCCGCAACCCGAGCAGGCCGGAATTTTTGTAATTGAAAGAAGCAGGCGCACATTCGACTGGTCGGCTAATCAACTGGCGGATGTAATGTATCAGTTCCTGAAGCAATCCCGCCGTGAACGGATTATACAGCGCAACCAGGTGGAGATACGTTCCGCGATGTTCGACTGGCAGAACCTCATCGGCTATTACCGGCAGGCTTATGAGCTGGCATTAAAATAAATTACCTGTCAACAGGTAGTAAACAGACCATTTTCGGGTAGTGTCGCATATATAATCTTACTCTTGCTTAGTAAGATAATTATCAGATGATCAAATACCCGATCTGGTTGCTGTTACTGTATCTCAGCGCTGAGGCGCAGGTTTCGCTCATACCCTTTAATAAAGGCGGAAAATTTGGCTATCTCGGTTTGGATGGAACCCGCAGGCTACCTGCTGCTTACGAAGTCAGCGATCAGAAATGGTATGCAGTTAACGAAGCAGGTGAAATTGTTAACCTGCCTTACGATGAAATTGACGAATTCAGCCGGGTAGGCAGTTTCATCAGGGTAAGAAGAGGAGAGCAATATTTTTATATGGATTCATCCGGTAAAGAATACATTGAAAAATAATCAGAGTCATGAAATACACTCATCTCATTACCTCGCTTTCATTTTTCTGTTCCTCATCGCTTTGGTCGCAGCCGGCAAGTTTAATTCCCTTTCGATGCGGCAAACTGTGGGGCTATCGTACCCTGCAGGGTAATATTGTGATTGCACCTCAGTATGAAGCTGCCTCTTTTTTTAGTGAAGGATTTGCTGCAGTACGAAAAGACAAAAAAATAGCCTACATCAATTCCAAGGGCGATGTATTAACTGACTTTGAATTCGACCTGGCCCGGCCTTTTAAAAAAGGCTTTGCCGTTGCCGGATATGGTGATCCAAACAAGAAATCAACCATACAGTATGTTATACTGAATAAAAATGGGAAAATAATCACAGATAAACGCTATAACAGCATAACGGATTGTACCGAGGGACTCTTTGCCGTTCAGGACAATAATGTTTACTTCCTGATGGATACACTGGGAAGGAAAGCTTGTGGCCGTGATTTTGAATACATATATGAATTCAGGGAAGGACTGGCCATGGCTAAAGAAAACGGTAAATATGGGTTTGTCAACACCAGGTGCGAGTGGGTTATTCAGCCCGTTTATAACATGGCCCTTTCATTTCAAAACGGTTGGGCTGAAGTGGCTACTCCGGCCAGGGTAAGAGGACTGGTGGATACTAGGGGAAACGCTGTTTTTCCCGAAGAAATGCAACAGGGTTTTGATTGGACCCTCACCCAATCCATTATAGCCAATAAAACCTACACCATCACACGCAAAATGGGTGTAACGGTTGTAACAGATAAAAAGCAGAATAAAATCCTCGAAACTCCGTATCATCTGCGTTACCTGTCAGATAACTATTTCCATGTTATTGACAATTCATCCGGAGTTGAAAAACATGGAATCATGGATAAGAAAGGTGTGTTTATCGTTAAACCAACGTCCGAATTCAGAATAGAATCGGTTCTTTATCACAATAATGTCGTTATTATTAAACAACAGTTACCATCAAATGCCCGGCAGGGCCTGCTTTCGGTAACGGGTAAAGTGCTGCTGCCTACAGAGTTTGCCTATATTCAGCCGGCATCAGGAGGTTTTTGGATTAAACGAGATTATTTGCGCGGTGCCGCTTTTTTCAATAAAGAAGGCAAGCAGCTCACCGAGTTTGAGTGGGAACCCATATCGCTTATCACTCCGTACTCTGAAATAATTTTTAATATCAGCGACCAGTACACTTTTGCAAAAAGGTACAACGCTTCCGATCTGATGTTGTTTAATCTGAACGGAGAGATGATGACCGATAATTCATGCCTGCAATATGTTAAACGCGAAGGACAAAAGTTTCGGGCGCAGAACGGAAAATGGGGTCTGATTGATGAAGACGGCCTGTTCATTGTTGAGCCCCAGTTCGATTATATGGATGTATTTAATGAAGGTATTGTTGCAGTTAAAAAGAATGGAAAATTTGGTTACCTGAATAAGTACGGCCAGTTAATTGTTCAGACTGAATACGACAGCGCCCGTTTTTTTACCAATGGCATGGGGCCGCTGATGAAAAGTGGATTGTGGGGTTTTGCCGATACCGAAGGCAGACTGGTGATTCCACCACAATACAGTAGCATAGGATTGTTTGCCCCGGACGGATATGCTTATGTGGAAACGAATCAATATACAGCGCGGGTTGATAAACAAGGCCGTGAGTACAATCGAATAATGAAGGCCACGTCAGGTGGATATACACCTTCTTCCCAGGGTGGCACCCAAACCGTTTATTGTGTAACACTGGTGCTCGATAAAACTGAGACCAATTTTGGCTCAGCGCGTGCTTCTCGATTTTTGTTCTTTGTTCAGATAACCGATGCAACCGGATCGGCCTCTGAAAGCAGGTTGGCAGGCAAGGCTCGTGAACTGGCCATGCAGAGAAATTTCAGAGGCTATTCGGAATCGAATTACCTGATAGACAAGAAAGGTTGCCATGATACCAAAGCGTTGGCTGACCAGGCCGGTGTTCGGTATGACCAGTTTTTAATTGAATACGCTACGCTTCGGTAGTACTATTTCTGAGCCTGCACATGGCCCGGGTGGCGCATTATATTTTTTATTCAATTTTGTTTTTTCATACAGTTTGGCTGCCTGCGCAGCCATGGAGAATTTTTGAAGAGCGTGCACAGCTTCATTTATCGGAGAATAATTTACCACTGGCCATTGATGATTTGGAAAAAGCTGTTAAGGCATATATCGATACCGAAGGCAGAAAAGACGGCCAATATGTATTACTGCTTACTACACTGGCTAATCTGATATCCCAAAGCGATGAACCGGCACGAGCTGAAGGTTTGTTTACAGAAGCTCTTTTGCTTATTGAAAAAATTGATGCCAAGCAAACCAAAACCTATGCACTTACCGCCAACAACCTGGCAAGGTTATATCAGCGGTTAGGCGATTTTTACAAGGCAGAGCCCTTGTATCAGCAAGCCAGAGAGATTTATGGTGCAATATCCGGCAGAGATAATGAAGAGTATGCAGTTATGGTAAATAACCTGGCCACATTGTACTACGAATACGGGCAGTTTGCCCAGGCTGAGAAGTATTACCTTGAGTCGAAACGAATATTCGAAACGGTAATCGGGCGCGATCATCCCGGCTACGGACTTGCCTGCAACAACCTGGGAGCTTTGTACTATCGCAAGGGCCAGTATATACTGGCTACTGCACTGCTTGTCAGGGCACTTAATAACCGTGAAAAAGCGCTTGGAAAGCTGCACCCGGACTACGCCACTACACTGGGTAATCTGGCTATGCTGTATCAGGTTATGAAGGATTGGCAAAAAGCAGAAGCCGCGTTGCTGGAAGTGAAAAATGTTCGTCAGGCAGCGTACGGAAAAAGTCATCCGTTGTTTGCAGCCAGTTGCAGTAACCTTGCCTCGCTTTACTTTAAGCAGAACCGGATTGACGAGGCGCGTAACCAGATGGAAGAAGCCTTGCGCATCTTTACGCAGGCATACGGTACCAGGCATCCTGATTATATCCGTGCAGTTATCAACATGGCCGACCTGGAAGAAATCAGTGGCTATCCGGATAGGGCCTATTCATTCCTGAAAAATGCCGCTGATGCAATTTTATACCATGTTTTGAATAATTTCTCCTACCTGTCTGAAAACGAGCGCGAATCGTTTTATCGTCAGCTTTCCTACCACTTTGAGTCGTTTTATTCATTTGTTCTTGCTCATCACAACCGGATTCCGGAATTAAAAGACTGGGCTATTCAGAACAGCATTACTACAAAAGGCCTGTTACTGAAATCCTATCGCAGGATGGACAATCACATCAGGAAATCGGGCGACACAGGGCTTTTAAATATGTATGAAAAGTGGCTTCGTGCAAAAAAGACGCTTATGAGGGCAGAATCACTTACTGCAGAAGAAATCCGAAAACAAGGTGTAGATATTGAAACACTTGCGCAGCAGGTAAATCAACTCGAAAAAGAGTTGGCTTTGCGCTCGGCTGCATTTCGGGAGGAAACAAGCACCAAAAAAATCACACCGAATGACATCCGAAAGCAGCTTAAACCCGATGAGGCTCTGGTAGATATAGTGCGTATTCGCTATAAAGAGCCGATTCATGGCCTGGGCGATTCGGTGATTTACCTGGCTTTCATTGTAAAGCCCACAGGGCAGACGCAGTCAGAGTTGGTTGTTTTACCAGAGGGAAACAAAATGGAACAGCAATCGCTTGCTTTCTATCGCGATAACATTATTAAAACCGTAACCTCAGGGCGAAAAGATTATCGCTCGTATGCCGCATTCTGGAAACCAATACAAGATGCGCTTACCGGCATACGTACCGTGTATTTTGTACCGGATGGACTGTATCATCAGATTAATGTAGAAACCTTGTATAACCCTCATACAGGAAACTATGTTGCCGATGAAGTTAAAATCCGGTTATTGGGAAACGCTTCCGATCTGATAGCCTACCGAAATTCAACACTGGCAAAGCGGTTAATGCGGGAATACCGTGTGTATTGCTTTGGCTACCCCAATTATTCCGGAGAAGAAAAGACAAGTGAAGTTCGAGACTCCTTTGGCGAAACCGAAAAGAAAGCCTCCCGTTTCTGGGACGAAACCACCGGTACAATTACGGTTCTTGACGGCACACGGAAGGAGGTGAGTACTATTTTTTCCTTGTTAAGGGATAAAGTAGCACAAGTGAAAATTTTGATGGGCAACGATGCCAGCGAAGAGAATGTTAAGCAGCTAATACAACCGGATATTCTCCATATTGCTACCCACGGGTTTTTCTGGCCTGTTGATGAAGTAGCTGACAATCTGCGTAACGAACGCATCATGCAAAGCCCGTTAAGGCGCAGTGGCCTCGTGCTGGCGCATGCAGAACTGGCTTTGAAAGGTTTACCCGTGCAGGGAGAAGATGGAATACTCTACGCAGATGAGGTGACAACGCTGTCGTTGGAAAATACTGCATTGGTTGTACTGTCAGCGTGCGAGACCGGCCTGGGGGAAATCATGAACGGTGAAGGAGTGTATGGTTTACAACGCAGTTTTCAGCAGGCTGGTGCCCGGGCTATCCTGATGAGTCTGTGGCCGGTTTCAGATGAAGCAACTGTGGATTTAATGACAGCTTTTTATCGGGCTTATATTGCAGGCAAAACCAAACACGATGCACTGGATGAGGCACGCAATCTGGTACGAAAAAAATACGATCACCCTTTTTACTGGGGTGCTTTTATTTTAATAGGCGAGTAAATCATCTGCAATACATCGACAAAGCGGCCTGAGCACCGGCCAGGCCCAGGTCAATAGCTTTTTGCAAGTCGGAACATCCTGCTTTCTTATCGTTCAGTTCAATTTTGGCCAATCCACGCCCGTAGTAAGCATAGCCGTATTCCGGATCGATTTCTATGGCTTTGTTAAAATCCGAAAGAGCTTCACTGAACGAACCCCTTAAGTATCGTGCAAACCCCCGATTGTTCCAGGCTTTACTAAACCGGTTGTCTATGGCAAGTGCTTTGTTGAACGACTCTTCGGCCTTCAAAGGTTCGCTTTGCTGGATGTAAATCGATCCGATGTTATTATACGCCTCCTTGGATTGTGGATTTAAATTGATACAGTTCTGAAAACTTTCCATGGCCTGGTCGTTATGGCCATCCTGCATATACATAACACCGAGTTCATAATGAGCCGGTGCATATTTGGGGAAGGTCCGAACGCATTCCTGCAAGGTTGATGTGAGCTGGTTCTTCATGTTCAATGCACTTTGTAGTCGGAATAGCTCCATCCATGCCTGCGGACTGTCGGGTTTCTTATTTTGAAGCTCAAAAAAATATTTTTGAACCAGATCTTTTTTATCGGCCCGAATTGCTGCCAAAAACTTCAGATAATATGCCCACCAGAAATCATCATACTGTGCGGCTAACTTTTCACTTTCGGTTAGGACCTGCTGGAGCTTGCCTGCATCGCGGGTGGCCATTTGCGATGCAATACGCAAAAACTGAGTAAACCTATCCTGGGCCTGTGCTTGCAAAGCATTGAGCATATAACCGTCATAATCAACAAAGGCGGGAACAGATGAAAGCAGCTTTTCCATAAATGGAAAGTTGACTTCAACAAAGTCGAAAAATTTTTGGTTATCCGGTTTGCTACTTTGAGCAAACCCAGACATCACCTGTGCAAGCACGAAAAAGAATAGGACGGTACGCATATCAATACTTTTTCGAAAATTCTGCTAAATATTTCTTCGATCAACTACCGGATTACAGGTAAAAATTAACGGATAACAGTGATAGAAATTCCCGTGTCTTAAGGTAAGTTTAAACTAGTATAAAGACTGAATTGATATGATGCTTCGGCCTGTTGCTTTACAGATTTGTTGTTTTCTGTGGTTTTCGACATTGTTTTCGGTTTACGCCCAACCTCTGTCGTATTCAGGCCGACTTGTTCAAGGCGATGACGGATTGTTTGAGTACACCCCTGCAAAGGGTGATGAGTTGCGCTATATGGTGACTTATCCCGATGGCAGCCAATACGATTTTGTAATAACCCTGATGCACTATAACTATCCCGGCAAAGCTGATTTTCCCATTGCTTTCAGGTGGGATATTGGTGAACCATTGAACAGTTCAGGTTTGATAGAGCTCGGTGCAGATTGTCTGGAAAAATCTGAACTGTATTTAAATTATTTTAAGGATGGCACGTATCTGAAGCTTTCAGATGTTTCTACGGTTTTTGTCAGTGCGAAGAATTTCAACGAAGTCTGGCATACACCAAACCGGTCAACGCGTATGATCATGGATGGCGAAGAAGTAATGTTCTATGCAAAATCTGAATATTCCGGCTTTTTGATTCGGCTCGGAGATAAAACGCTACAATTGCGCACGCTGAAACTAAGTAACGCGAACACAAACACCGATAATAAGGAACTCGCTTTTTTGCCAGGCCATCATCGGCTCATCGTTTTCATGAAGCTGAACTTTTCAATTGAACTGAAAGAGATAAAACTTTCTGACTTTTAGGCTACTCTGCCCCCAGGCTAATGATTCTTTCCTTTATCCACTTTCCATTTTCCTTTTTGAATATCGTAATCTCCGTGCACGGAAAATGCTGGTTGCCGTAATTCAAGGCTTTCAGATAGGGCCAGCACTTCAGAAAATCACCGGAAGAGAGGTTCCGGGCCAATGGAAGCACCGGCCATATATTTTCCGAAAAACCGGTAAGATGCTCTACCAATTCGGTAATGGCGTAACGGTTAACCAGGTCGATGTAGATGCTGCGCCTGTCGCCCTGCACGGAATAACCAAAATCTTTCAGAAATACATTAAACGGCTCCCATTTTTTTGCACGATTTTCCACCAAATCCATCAGGTCATGTCCGTATTCACCTGTGTAACGAAACAATGAAACCAATGGCATGGAACGCTGACCTTCAAAGCCATGACCCATGAGATAATGGATGTCATCGCGAAGTACCGAGACATCGCTCCGGATGTGAGGCGGAGGTACAATCGTAAACCACAACTCGGTTTGGCGTTGGTCGAGCAGCTTCTTTTTTAAGCGGACAGGCGAACGGGAAGTCATTACGGTGCGCATAACGAGGTTGATTTAACAATGTAAAGGTGCGGACCGAATTTGACAAATTGTGTCAGCTTTGGGCGGCTTCTGTATTTTCTTCAATAAAGGTAAAACCGCGCCCTTCTTCGCTTTCAATGAAATCCACCTGCTTGCCCACAAGAAACAGTGTATGCTTTTTGTCGATATAAACCGGGATATCCTGAATAACATAAGTAAGGTCGTTTTCTTTCGGTTTGTCGAACCCGATAAGAAACGATACGCCACATCCACCACCACGTACGCCTACGCGTAAACCATAACCTTCCGGTATGGCCTTGCGCTGCATAATGGCTTTGATTTCTTCAATAGCCTTTTGTGACAGGCTAACAGGCCGGAAAGCAGGATTCATCATGCGCATCAAAATTAGACTAAAATTCAACACCTTTGCGAACCGATTAGTTTGCCATGGAATCCTGGATTGAACTGCTGAAAATTCTGATACCCGCCGCCCTTGTGGTGTATGCGGCCTACCTGCTGGTGCGCAGCTTTATTGTACGCGACCTGGAACTGAAACGAATGGAAGTACGAAACAAAAGCATCGAAACTGTATTGCCCTTGCGTCTGCAGGCCTATGAACGCATGACCTTGTTTCTGGAGCGCATTCATCCCCACAACCTGTTGGTACGCGTAAATCCGGGAAATATACCGGCTCGCGACTTTCAGCAACTGCTGTTGAGTGAAATACGAAATGAATACAATCACAATGTTTCCCAACAGGTGTTCATGAGTTCGCAGGTATGGGAACTCATCCGAAACGCAAAAGAAGATCTGGTACTTACCATCAACGAAGCGGCTGCCGAACTGAATGGCGAAGCTACCAGTCTGGACTTGTCGCGGAAAATTTTTGAGCGCTACCTGGCCAAGCCCGATGCCATTCAGCATGCCATTGAACAGGTTAAACAGGAAATTCAGCAAACATTCTGAATGGCAAAGCGGGCATTAATAGCCGGTGCAACCGGCCTGGTAGGCAGCTACCTGTTGAAGTTGTTACTGGAAGATGAAGGATATGCAAAGGTTATTGCCGTTACACGCAGACCTTTGGAAATTACCCGGGACCGGCTGGAAAACATGGTAACCGACTTCGACCGGTTGGATAAAGTGGCTGCTCAGTTAACGACTGATGATGTGTTCTGCTGTCTGGGTACAACCATACGTAAAGCCGGTTCGCAGGCAAATTTCCGTAAGGTGGATTTCGACTACCCGGTGAAACTTGCCCGCTTAACCCATCAGCAAGGGGCAAAAAAGTTATTACTCGTTTCGGCATTGGGCGCAGACGCTTCTTCACGCATCTTTTATAATCGTGTGAAGGGAGAAACGGAGCAGGCTATCTGTAAAACCGGTTTTGAAGCCGTGCATATTTTCCGCCCGTCACTTTTGCTGGGTCCGCGCAACGAGCAGCGGGCAGCCGAAGACGCAGCCAAATGTTTTTACAAAATTTTCAACCGGCTAATTCCCTTACGTTATAAAGCCATCCATGCCCATACGGTTGCAAGGGCTATGCTGCATTATGCCCATGACCCGGCAACCGGGGTGTTCGTTCATGAATCACAAGAAATGCAATCCTTCGGATTATGATAGCCGTCATTCAGCGTGTCAGTTCAGCTTCCGTAGAAATTAATCGGCAAAATGTTGCGGCTATTGCCTGCGGTTTAGTGGTATTGGTGGGCATTGAAGATGCCGATGGTGATGAGGACGTAAACTGGTTGTCGAAAAAAATAGTAAACCTGCGTATCTTTAATGATGATAACGGTGTGATGAACGTGAGTGTGAAAGATGCCGGAGGTGATTTGATTGTGGTGAGTCAGTTTACGCTTCACGCCAGTACCAGGAAAGGTAATCGCCCTTCATACATCAAAGCGGCAAAACCCGACATCGCCATACCGGTATATGAACGGTTTATTAAGGCACTGGAGGCCGAGCTGGGTAAACCTGTTCAAACCGGCGTGTTTGGTGCCGACATGAAGGTGCAACTTGTAAATGATGGTCCGGTAACGATTATCATCGACACAAAGAATAAAGTATGACCGACCGAATACGGTTAATCCAGGGTGATATCACCACGCTGGATGCTGATGCCATCGTTAATGCTGCAAACAATGAGTTAATTCCGGGTGGTGGAGTATGTGGCGCCATATTCCGGGCAGCCGGACCGGCTTTGAAGGAGGCTTGTAAACAGGTTGGATACTGTGCTACCGGACATGCCGTACTGACATCCGGTGGTAATCTCAGGGCACGGTATGTCATTCACGCTGTGGGTCCGGTGTGGGAAGGGGGTCAGAATAAGGAAGAGCAGTTACTGGCCGGCGCGTATCGCAACAGTCTGAAGCTCGCATCGGTTCATCAGTTGCAGTCGGTTGTTTTTCCCAACATCAGCACGGGCATATACGGTTACCCGAAAGAGCAGGCAGCCCGTGTAGCCATTCGTACTGTACAGGAGTTTCTTGAGCAACATGAATTTCCCAGGCAGGTTATCTTTTGCTGCTTCGATGAAGAGAATCTGAATATTTACCGTACCCAGCTCGGCCTATGAAACGCGTTGTTCTGTTGCTTGCTTTTCCCTTAGCTGTACAAGCCCAATATCGCTACGGACTTATACCATCAACATTTGCCAACTATCAGCAACAGGTTAAACAAAATCCGGATAAGGAGCTGGTTAATCTGGAAAAATTTATACCGGGCATTGTGCTGGATATTCGATATGCCACTACAAACAATTTCACAGGTGAGCAGATCTACAACATTCCACGCGCTTATGCGCGCAGGCCGGTAGCCGAGGCTTTAAAACGCGCGCAGCAGGATTTTGCCCGCCATGGTGTCGGTATTAAAATCTTCGATGCGTATCGCCCGTATCGGGCAACGGTAAAATTTTATGAAGTGTACCGCGACACTACCTACGTGGCTTCGCCTTACAAAGGCTCACGCCACAACCGCGGTTGTGCAGTTGATATGACGTTGGTTGATCTGAAGACCGGTGAAGAACTGAAAATGCCTACGGCTTTTGATGCCTTTACACGCGATGCGTGGCCATCCACCCCGGTTCGCGATCCGTTGGTACGCAAAAACCGCGATTTGCTGATTTCCATCATGCAAAAACACGGTTTTAAAGTAAACGCTTCCGAGTGGTGGCACTTTGATTTCATCGGATGGGAAAAGTTTGAAGTGCTGGATATTGCGTTTGAGGAGCTGGAATAGATATTGATAAGTTTGTAATTCTGGTTAAATTTGAGAAATGGACTATCAAAACTATATCGAAATTAACCCGGCAGTAAGATTCGGCCGACCTTGTATCAAGGGTACGCGCATTTCAGTTAGTGATGTGCTGGGCTGGCTTGCTTCAGGGATGTCGTATGATGAAATACTATCCGATTTTCCACAGTTGAACAAGGATCACATTCTGGCCTGCCTGGCTTTTGCTGCTAACAAGGAGCGAAAAGTTAAAGTAGTGTCTTCCTGACCACTCATGAAGCTCCTTTTTGATGAAAACATATCATATCGGATAATAAAAAAGGTTCAGGAACTCTTTCCGGGAAGCATTCACATATCTTCAGTTGATACACGGATTGTTAAAGATGTATCAATTTTTGAATATGCCAGAAAACATGGATTTATTATCGTAACTTTTGACGAAGACTTCAGGGAACTTCAGTCGTTGTTGGGGTGTCCGCCAAAAATAATTTGGCTTAGAACAGGAAATACGTCAACACAAAATATTTTGAAGATTTTGAATAAAAAACGAGATGAAATACAGGATTTTTTTTCAGATGATGACCTGGGTATACTTGAAATTCATTGAATACTATGACCATCCACCAAGCCCAGCAACAGGTAGATGCCTGGATTAAAAAACACGGTGTTCGGTACTTTAACGAGCTTACCAACATGGCCTTGCTTACCGAAGAGGTAGGTGAGCTGGCCCGCATTATTGCCCGCAGATATGGCGAACAATCGGAAAAGGACAGTGACAAAGAAAAAAACCTGGCCGATGAAATGGCCGATGTGCTTTGGGTACTCATCTGTCTGGCCAATCAAACCGGCGTAGATTTGACAGAGGCCTTTCAGAAAAATATGGAAAAGAAAACCCTGCGCGACATCGCCCGACACCAGCAAAACCCGAAACTGAAATGAAAAAGATTATTTTCTTTACTGCCCTGTTGCTTCTGCACACCGCCTGCACCCGTTATCCCGAAGCCGATGAAGTAATCATAGGTAAAATCTGGACCGCCAACGAAAAGCAACCGTGGGCCGAGGCGATGGCCATTGCCGGTGATACCATTCTGGCTGTTGGAACGCGCAACGAAATATTGAAATACAGAGGGAAGCACACCCGGTTATACGAAACCTCATCCGAACATCTTATTGTTCCCGGGTTTATCGATTGTCATACCCATTTTGTGGACGGTGGCTTTGCGCTGGCTTCAGTACAGCTTCGCGATGCAAAGACACCACGGGAATTTATTCAGCGCATTGCCGATTTTGCCCGCACACAACCCAAAGGAACCTGGATAACCAACGGTGACTGGGACCATGAAAACTGGGGCGGTGAACTGCCCTCCCGCTTTTGGATTGACTCCGTAACAAGTGAACACCCTGTGTGGATTAACCGGCTGGACGGGCATATGGCCCTCGCCAATACGGCTGCATTGAAGTATTCAGGTATAACCGATAAGGTGAAGGATGTACAGGGAGGAACCATTGTTCGCGATAAAAGCGGAAGACTAACCGGCATATTTAAAGACAATGCTATGAGCCTGGTGCGCGTGCCGCCACCTACACCGCAGCAGGAAGATGCAGCCCTGCAGGCAGCCATGGATTTTGTGGCATCGCACGGTGTTACTTCAGTACATAACATGAGCGGCTACCTCGAAACTTTTGAACGGGCGCATCGCCAGGGCCTGCTCAAAACACGCATTTACGCAGGTATGATGCTGAGTGACTGGAAACTTCTGGCTGATAAAATACAACAACAGGGAAGGGGCGATGCATGGTTGCGCATCGGAACATTGAAAGAATTTGTTGACGGTTCGTTGGGCTCGCACACCGCTGCATTCTTTAAACCCTATACTGATGCGCCGAATGATTCGGGCTTTTTCGTGATTAAGGAAGATGAACTTTACAAAAGAATCAAATCAGCCGACAGCGCCGGGCTGCAAATCATGACCCACGCCATAGGCGATAAAGCCATTCATGTGTTGCTGAATATTTATGAACGTGTGGCAAATGAAAACGGTCATCGCGATCGCAGGTTCCGCATAGAGCACGCCCAGCATATTCATCCTGCCGATATACCCCGATTTGCTAAGCTTCAGGTTATTGCCAGCATGCAGCCTTATCATGCCATTGATGACGGGCGCTGGGCCGAAAAGGTTATAGGGTACGAACGTTGTAAAACCACGTATGCCTTTCGCAGTCTGCTCGATGCCGGAGCAACCGTAGCCTTTGGCAGCGACTGGTTTGTGGCACCACCGGTCCCGCTGTATGGCATTTATGCTGCGGTTACCCGAAGTACGCTGGACGAAAAAAATCCGGATGGTTGGGTGCCCGAACAAAAAATTTCTGTGGAAGAAGCGCTAAAGGCCTACACTATTCATGCGGCATATGCCGCTTTTGAAGAAAACCTAAAGGGCAGTCTTGCAGCCGGTAAGCTGGCTGATTATGTCGTGCTGGAGAAGAATATTTTTGAAATACCGGCTTCCGAAATCCGGCAGGTTAACGTATTGCGGACTGTGGTGGGTGGTAAAGTGGTTTTTGAAAAGGCTGCATATTAAGCACATTAGATCAAATGTAGCGTCTGCTTAGATTACACGGTCAGTTATTCCATTGTAGGCGACAAAAAGCGTTTTAACATAAATGAGTTAAGCCGACTTGCAAAAATCAGGGAACTGAAAATTCAGGATATTCGGGTTAGGTAATTATACCCGGAGAATTCCATTCTCCAGATACGGCACAACTGCATACTGATCGGCTGTAAGACAAAAGGAAATATCCTTGAAGATATTGAGGCGGTTTAAACGCCGGGCATGTGAGGCGTGGCTCACGGCTTCTGTTAAATCGTTTTTCGATTGCAGATAGAGTGCTTCGGCAAGCAACGGAGCATCGCAGGCAAAGTTGAAATGACTTTTTAATAAATGTGCCAATGCACCGGCAAAGAGGGTATCTTCCAGATTTACTTTTCCTTTCCATCCTGCGCATACAATCAACACGTCCCGGTTTTCCTGCTGCACGGCAGCTGCCAGGGCACTGAGATTAAGAAAGGCGCCAATAAAAACCCGCGCTGATTCCTTCGAGCGTTCAATAGCCTGTGTGCCGTTGGTGGTGGTCATGTGAATGATTTTCCCGTAAAGTTCCGGAGCCATGTATTCAAACGGTGAATTGCCCAGGTCAAAACCTTCCACCTTTTCACCGTTGCGCTCTCCGGCAATGTAGATGTCGGGTGTTTTGCTGTTGCGGCAGCTTTCCAAATCGGCATAAGGCTTAATGCTTTTCACTCCGTGTGCAAAAGCCGTAACCATGCACGAGGTGGCGCGCAGAATGTCGGCTACCACTACGGTTTTACTACGCACATCGAAAAGATGCATTAATTCCGGACTCAGGCATACGTCTAGTGAATTCATCGGCTTATTTCGTTTCAATAAAGGGGGGCTTATGAACAACGGCACGTACCCCCTTTCCGCGTATGTCAATAAAAATCTCTTTTCCGGGAGTTGAAAACTCTGTCGGCACATAACCCATACCAATGCCTATGTTTAAGGAAGGCGACTGGCTGCCGGAAGTAACGGTGCCGATTTTGTTGCCCTGTTCATCAATAATGGCATAACCGTGGCGCGGTATGCCGCGCTCAATCATCTTAAAGCCAATCAATTTTCGTTTTACACCTTCTTCCTTTTGCTTTCGCAGCGCTTCGCTGTTTACAAAGGTTTTGGTGAATTTCGTAATCCATCCCAGGCCGGCTTCAAGTGGAGAAGTGGTGTCGTCAATATCGTTTCCGTATAAACAAAAACCCATTTCCAGCCGAAGGGTATCGCGCGCACCCAATCCGATGGGCTTTATTCCATATTCTGCCCCGGCTTCGAAGATGGCGTGCCATAATTTTTCAGCTTGTTGCCGCGGCACATATACTTCAAATCCACCGGCACCGGTATAACCGGTATTCGACAGGATAACATCCGGAACACCGGCCAGTTCGCCGGAACGAAAATGATAATAAGGAATATCACGCAGGTTCACCGGCGTGATTTTTTGCAGGGTATCCAAAGCGCGCGGACCCTGAATAGCAAACAGGCAGGTGCTGTCGGATATGTTTTGAAGTTCTGCGCCAAAGGAGTTAAAGCGATTGATCCAGCTCCAGTCTTTTTCAATGTTGGAAGCGTTAACCACCAGCATGTATTGTTCATTGTCCAGGCGGTAAACCAACAGGTCATCCACAATGCCGCCTGTATCGTTGGGAAAACAGGAATATTGCGCCTGGCCAACGGAAAGTTTTGCAGCATCGTTGGAGGTAACGTATTGAATAAGCGGTAGTGCGCCTTTACCCTGTATGATAAACTCGCCCATGTGGGAGACATCGAATACGCCCACGGACTGGCGGACCGTCAGGTGTTCTTCAATATCAGAAGCGTAACGCACAGGCATTTCGAAGCCGGCAAAGGGAATCATCTTTGCACCGAGGGCAACGTGCAACGAATGCAGCGGAATCTGTCGGACGGACATATTTAAAAATAAAGGGGCAAAGGTAGTAAAGAAACTGTTTTAACTTTTGTCATGGATTCCATTCAATATTTCAATCAGGCAATTCTTACAGGTTTTGACATCCAGCTTACCTGATTGTGTCATTTTTGAGATGAACTCGCTTTTTACACCCAGGTCAATGTGCATTTGAAGAATTTCCGTAATACGTTTAGTTAAATCGTCATTCTTAGCTATGGGTTTGCTAATTTCTCTACCTAATACTCTGGCTCCTAATAATTTATTTTGATCCGGGTAATAATATCCAAATAAGTCATAATGAGATTCATAAATCAGTTCAATTTCAAGTTCAAAGTAGTGTAAAATAATTTCAACACAATCATCCAAGTCTTTACCTCGAAATTCAGGACGGTCGTCAAATGCAATAAGTTTGAGCAAAAAAATTCCCGCAAGAGTTGCTATTTTTAATGTGTTTTGTTCGAAAATTTTTACTTCGACCACGGACTCCAGATAAACTTCCTTTAGTCCATTAACTTTTATTTTTGAAAGACCTTTTCCCGGAACAATGACACCATCCTCAACCTCAAGTTGACCGAATGGTAAAATATCGATTTGTTTGTTATTCGGTGAGTGTAATACAAAGGGGTTATCTTTAGAGTCACGAAATTGATAATGTTCTATTAGCCTTGTTTTTAATTCGCTAAATTGTTCTTCATTGGTAATAAACACAGCGAAATCAATGTCCTTAGTTCGACTCGTGCTGATTTTCTCTCTGAAGAACCAGATTTGTTTTGCAATGGCACCGATCACATAAAAATCAATGCGAAGATCTTTACAGCACTTTTCTATGACTTGAAATTCATCATGGAATTCATTAAGGAATGGGTTTGAGATATTGTTCATAAATTTTATGAGCGGTTTCTATGCAACGGGGATTTTCAGAATGGACAAGATCAGCATAGGTAATCAATGGCGGCGCAGCTAGCGGTATTACCTCACCGCTATTCCAGAATTTTTGATATGCACATACTTTTCCTTTTTCATCCGGAATGAGTTTATAGTTTTTTATCAGTTGTTCGTAGGTTTCGGTTGTGTAAAGAATAAATTTTTCAGGATGAAGGTAATTCGTAAGTAAATCAGCGGCCGGCTCTCCGCCCCAGCATGCACTTTCTTTGTTTAGTTGAATTTTTTTCCAATTGACATAGTCATTCTGGTTGATAAACCGGAATGTCCCGATTTTTAGAGTTGGTTTAAGTGAATTTTCATATGCTTCGGTCCATTTTTCCACAAGTTTCTCTTTGTTAACTAGAATCATATTCTTGTCATCCAGGTTTATTATAAAACCATTTCTTTTTAGACTGTGTATGATATTAGTAATATTTCCAACAGAGATTTGGGTTTCCTGCGCTATAATTCTATAGGATTTGTTAATCATCTCCGGGTTATGAAGTAATTCGTATATAAACCGGACCCCGCTTTTGGTAAAAGAACGACCTTTCTTTTCTTCGTTAATTTCAAGAGGAGGATAAGAATCAATAAATAACCACATGTTTTCATTTTTCAAGAAAATGTTCCCGTTGCTCTCAATGTAAGATATATTATACTGACGCAGCTGTTCCTTCATTTTAGGGTACAATCTGCCAGCAACCAGAATAAAGGGCTGATGATCTTTATGATACCGGAGTATTTGTGGAAGTAGATGACTCTTTAGCTCCTGTTTTATTTCAACATTAAATTGAAGACGGGTCTTATCAATAATTAAATCAAGCTGACCATCCAGTTTAGTATAGTGTGTTTTCTTCCATTTTCCCCTGATTTTCAGGTTATTATTTAGTTTCTCCAGTGCCTTATAAATGATTTCTGGTTCGGTCATGTTCAATATTTTTATATGTTCAGGAATTCCTGAACGTTCAAATTTAATAAACAATTTTGAGTCAGACAAGCTTTAACCCAGTGTGTCGCCAGTTTTTGCCAACCCCAGAAGGAAGAATTTTTTTATGAGATGAGCGCGCTCACTGTTTTCTAGGTGCATTCAGCCTGGAATCACCGAATATTTCGTTCGGTTTCAGGCATGGAAGCGATACTAATCGGGTTGGATACTTATGTAGAGAGAAACAAGCACGAATAAATCAGCCTGCTCATGAGGTTTTGTCGGGGTGAGTGGATTCGAACCACCGACCTCTACGTCCCGAACGTAGCGCACTAACCGGGCTGTGCTACACCCCGATGGGTATCTTTCCAAAGGTGTGCAAAGGTAAGTAGTTGTCGGCAATCTTGTATCATGATAAGCGTTTGTTTGAAAATCTGCTTTTTTTGTGACTGCCTCAATTCCCCTATCTTCACGCCCGTTTATTTTTTATGGCCCTGCTCGAAAAACATTTGTACGTTAAAAAGTCAACCATACCCAACGCAGGTAAGGGATTGTTTACTAAAGTATTTATTCCGAAAGGAACCCGTATTGTGGAGTACAAGGGTAAAATCACTACCTGGAAAGAGGTAGAAGACGAGGACGGAAAAAACGTTTACATTTTTTACGTTAAGCGCTATCACGTAATCGATGCCTGGAAAACTCCGCAGCACCTGGCCCGATATGCCAACGATGCCCGCGGGCTAACACGTGTGAAGGGCGTTACCAACAACTGCGAATACGTTACCGAAGGACTTCGCGCCTATATTGAATCAACAAAAGATATACCGGCCGGTTCGGAAATTTTGGTGGACTATGGTCCGGATTACTGGAAGGTGATACGTGAAAATCTCCGCTCGGCTAAAAAGGAAGAAAAAGCCAAAAAGAACAGTAAGAAGAAGAGTAAAAAGACAAAGCAGTATAAGCGCAGAACAGCCAAGCGCATGGATTCACACAAAAAAAAGTAGCCTACATTCTTTTGCGTATTTCTTCGGCCTGCTCCTTTGCTCCACGTGCGTAAACATCAAAGCCCAACTCTCCGGCAATCCGGGCATAGGCATTAAGTAAGCGGTACGAATAGCGGTTCAGATGAATGGCATCGGCAAGCATTTGATAGGTTACCATTTTATCTTCAGTATGACGATAAAAATAAGAGGCTGCTTCAAGTACACCTTCTTCGAAAAAAGGATTATTCCGGCCCAGCATACTGAAGAGATTGCCGGCCCGCACAGAATCGCCCTGCTGCTCGGCCAATAACGCTTCGTACAATATGCGATTCTGATTTTGAAAGCCTATGAAAGTTAATTCGGGCGTTAGTTTTGCTTTAACAGCATTCACATTGCCGGTGACGGCATGGAGCAGCAGTTCGTGCTGAACTACTTTTTGAGCTACAGTCCTATCAGTGAGGGTTATTTCTGAAAGCCGTTCGGTGAGGGTCGCGGCTTGTTCGGTATTACCAGCACGGAGTTGTCGGGTGCTCATCTCCAATATGGATAACGCTCGGTAATTGTTGTCTGAAATTTGATTCACTATAACATCGAACAGTTTAACATCATCAGATTTTAAACGGTAATGGCAGAATAGAAAACGTTCTTCATCGGTATCCAACTGTTGAGGTGAAGCCGTGAGTATTTTTTTTAGCTTCCTTCCGATAGAAGCAGTCAATGAATCAGACTGGCCGGTAAGCTGAACGGCTGTTTGCAAAGCTTCGCTGATAAAACCTGCCTCAGCCCGGGCAATGGCAAGATAACTTACTGCATCTTTGTAACCTGTTTCCGCAGCGCGGATAAAATGATAAACAGACTGCTCGGGTGCGTGTTGTTCGAGCGTCCACAATCCCATAAGGTACTGATAACGGCTTTCATACGATTGGCTGGTAAAGCTTACTTCCGAAAGCAGCTGAAGTGCTCGGGCAGGCTGCAACTGATAGTAATAGGCGTAAGCCAAAGCAGCTTTAAGCGCTTCGCTGAAGTCTTCATTGGTTGAATCGGAGGCAACCTGAAGAACCTTGTTCAAAAATACGGTATCATGCCGGCCCAGTCGTGCAATCAGGTAGTTGTGTAACAGCGTTGCGGTTGCCACATCCAATGGTGTTTTGCTGTTCACTTCATCGGGAGTTATGCGTGTTGACTGTTTGCGTTGTGCAGCCAGTGCCAGCGCGTTCGATTTTAATTCGGCAGAGGGACTGAATGTTGCGCTGACCGAATCAACTTTAAGGGGCATGTATTCCTGGCCGGTGAGCGCGAGAAAATTACTTTCGGCAAGGGCTTTTACCGAATGATTCCTTCGCGCCAGTTCAAAAAAATACAGGGCCGAGTCCGTTTTATGTACATGAGCGTAGGCATAGCCCAGGTTGAGTGCAAGGTGCGGGTCGTTAAATTTCTCCAATCCTTTTCGATATAACCGAATGGCTTCAAACCAGCTGCCCGTGCGGGCAAACAGGTTACCGTGATTGATCAGTGAATAAACGCTTGGATGCCGGGCGTTGGCCAGCTCGTATAAATCTGCAGCCTGTTCGCGGCTGTACCTACGGGTTTCGTTAACGGCCAGTTGGTAATTGGCGCGGTTGTTTTGAAAGGCATACGACTTTACCTGTTGATAAAACGCTTCGGCAAGGGCGGGTTTATCCAATAACTGATGAAGGTCGCCTAAGTTATTGTAATAACCACCCATGGCGTGGTAAACATATTCTTTCCAGTTCATGTAAAATACAAAAGCCAGGGTGGCGATGAATCCGGCGAGGCGGAACGTAAAGTAGGGCATCCGGTTTGGTTTGTATAACACCTTGTGAGCAGGCAGGTTACGCGCCATCATAGCCATGAAATTGGAAACCACATACGTAAAAAAAATGATACCATAGCCCAGGTGGCTGAACAGGATGATGTCCCGAATCACTTTAAGTGAAGCATCATTATAAGCCGATAAAGCGTATCCGATAAAGAATAATGCGATGGCAGCCAGGCTCACATAGAATAGCGCACCGGTTGGCGCGAATGGAAAAATATTTTCATACAAATGCTCACGCTGCCGGAAACCGGAGAACCCCAGAATGGCGGAAATAATCAAAAGGAAATAAATGAAAAAGCCGGGGATGTTGAGGGAAATAATACCTGCATTATCAAAGTAGAGCATGAACACAAAGGCCAGATACAACAGGGAAAGGAGCGTGAAATGAAGGGCATTTTTAGTTCCGCTTCCTGCCTGAGCGGCCAGGTAAACAAACGAAGCCGGAATTTCATGCGCAATCATCAGCACAAAAAGCAGTGTAATGATAAGGGCGGGCCAGTATCCGGTAACAGCCAGGTGAAAGCCCGGATGGGCAACTCCTGAAAAAGTCGTTATAATAACTGCCAGGCCGGTAGTTAGCAGTGCGAAAGATAAAAATCGTGTAAGAAGAGAAGTTTGCGGACGAACAACGCTGAAATAAAAGGCCAGTGCAACCGGTAATGCCAGGATGGCAAGCGGAATGGTTCGACCATAGACCTGAAATAAATACACTACTTCCAATCGAAGGCTTACCATGAAAATGATGAACAAGGCCATGCCGGCAAAGAACCAAAAACGCGGAAGGGTAGTGATTAACGTAAGAAGAAATAAAACACTTGTTATCAGTCCTGCAATGAAGATTAAGCCCACTATGGGCTTTGGTTGAATAGGTAAACCCTGAAAATAAGCATAGGTAAGATAGAGGTCGGCAGGTACAACAAACTGAAAGCCGCCTGTTTCAAACGAGGCAACTTCGGTTTCGGTGGTATGTTGTGCATAGCGTATTTCCCATTGGGTAACAGCCGATGGTCCTTTGATGTATCCATAAGACAGATACATCATAGCTGTAAGGGTTGCTATTACCCCGATAAACAACAGCAGCCGATGTGTAAATGGCCAGCTTTTCCAGAATTGCAGGTTAACCATGGCGCAAAGTTTAAAAAATTAGGTTAGCACACCGGTATTAAGCCAATTTTAAATGCGTAATAATTTCCTAAACAAAACTTTACATGACGCACAACCTGGGCGAAGGTGTCATCTGTAATTTTGAAAATGCCTATTCGTTTAACTGTTCCGATTGTATTACTTATTGGCTTATTAATTGCCCGCATCTGGGCTGGAGAAACACCTTCATCAGGAAGCAGATTTCAGGCTAATTTCAAGGCCCCGCTGAAAGAAAATTCTTTTCGTTGTTTATTCGATAACAAATTCCTGGAAGTTGATTCAATAACGGCTGAGGTGATACGGTATAATCAACGCACAACGCTTATCCTGCGCAACGCTACCCAAACCCACAAGCTGTATTTTCAAATTACCGGGCGTCTGTCAAAAGGTTCGTTTGTTCTGGATAATCCGTCTGAAGCCTATGCCAGCATGGTAAGCAGTAACGAACCTTGCCTTTTTACCACCGATGAGTACTACCAGGGCATGCTCATGATTGATTTTATAGACACAACTACCGGTATGCTGTCGGGCTCATTTGAGCTACTGGCTTACTCCGATGAATGCCGAAAGGTAATTCGGGTTCAAAATGGGCGGTTTCTTGTAAAGTATCAGGAAAGGGACATCATGTAATTACTTTGGGCACCAGTATAAACGGTTCCTCGGTGAGCGGTGCGTTACGAAGAACTTTCTCACGCGGCAAATGACTTCCAGGTTCATCCGGTCGCATTACACTGGTCTGTTCAACAGGCGAAATAAGTGGCTCAATACCATCGGTATCCACCTCGCGCAGCTTTTCTACCCAGGAAAGGATGCAACTCAGGTCATGCTTTAGCTGCGCTACTTCTGCATCCGCTAACTCGAGGCGGGCCAGGTGTGCCAGTTTGCGAATATGGCTATCGTCAATTTGCATAATGACGGTCTAACTCAAACTGAATAACATCATACATTTGTTGCTTAATACGGTCGAGGTCATTTAACGTCATTCCTTTGGTTTGAATGGGCTCATGGAAAATGGCCTTAACCGTTCCCCATCTCAGCAGGAAGGTATGTGCCGGCAAAATTAATCGGTTGTAGGGAAGCGTTACCGGTACCAGCGGAATTTGTTTTTCAATAGCAACCCGAAAGGCTCCGTCCTTCAGCGGAGCCAGCACGGGTTCGTGCTCGGAGATGATGCCTCCCTCCGGAAAGATAACCAGGCTTTTCCCCTCATCAATTGCCCGGCATGATTTTACAAAGGTTTCGAACTTGCTTTTGAGCTTTCTGCGGTTTACCGTGATGTGCAGCTTTCGGTACATGAACCCAAACAGCGGAATTTTTTCCATATCGTTTTTTCCGACAAAAATGGTGTTGTGTGGATTAAGGCCCATAACCGGTATATCGAGATAGGAAAAATGGTTGGGGCAAAAAATGTATTGTTCCTTCGGGTTACGTTTGAAGCGCCACTCCAGCCTTACCGGGATGGCGCACAGAAAAAACAACAACCGGGCCCACCAGCGGTTAAAAATACCCACCAGTTGGTGCTGCCTGCGCCAAACGATGGGAATTAGCAATAAAATAAAAAACGGAATGAACGATAAGCCGAACAAAAATAAAGCGTAACCGGTATACAGATACCTCAGTAAGCGCATGATTTTAATCGCGGTTCACACCTGCTGACGAACCGATGAGTATCAGCTCGCGTTGCCGGCCATCAATATACCGAAATCCCTGTTCATCGAAGTAGCCGTCTTCTTCAAGTTGTATGCGAATGTCTTTCTTCCATTCGGGAATGTGCACCGTGCAGTTCAGTTCGATGGAATATGCTGTGCGGTAGTGCAGCGGATAATCACCTGTATAGGGCACTCCACCCTGCATATCCCACATTCCGATGGTGGTTCCGGCGGCATGGCCATGGAAGCCGATGGGGTGTGTGTAGATGGACGGCGTGATGCCGCGTTCAATTGCCTGTTTCCGGCTTTCAGCCAGAATCTGATTTCCCGTTTTGCCCACCTTGAAATTACCGGTAAGGATATCCTGTAATTCATTGCCGGTTGCCAATGCCTTTTTCAAATAATCCGGTGCATCGGTTTCACCCGGGCGAAGTACGTAAGCATGTTGCTGTGTATCGGTGTTAAGACGAAGATAGGTAATGCCAAAATCCACGTGCAGTAAATCACCCGGCATGATTACCAGGGGTTGCGGTCTGCGTGCCAGGATGGCTTCAGGCTCGTTGCGCTGAATGGAAACGGAAGGCTGGAACCAGGTGTCGAGCTTCAGTTCTTTTATTTTCTCGCGATACCACCAAACCACATCATCGGTGGTAGTGATGCCTGGGTGAATAACTTTTTCCGAAAAACCCTCGCGAATAATATCATGGGCAATCCGGACAATCTGACGGTAGATCACCATTTCGCGTTCGGTGCGGGTTTCCAGCCAGGCTACAGCCAGTTTTTCGGCTGATGTTACCCGTTGTTGCAGATTTTTGGGTAACGCGTTGATGAGTTTACGCTGGTGCGACCAGGTGAGGCCATCGGCATGGCCGTAATAATCCGATGTATTGATGCCAATTTTTTTCGGATTGCGTTCGGTAATTATGCGTGCCAGCTGGGCCCACTGGTCGGGCTGGGTGTCGGGGTCCCAGGCACGTTTAAAGATTTTACCTACATCGTAGCGTGATACAGCCAGGCACTCCAGTTCCTGGCCGGCTCCTTTGTCGGATATTACCAGCATGGTGGTTCTTCGGGCCGCAAACCAGGTGGCGGGCAGCAAGGTGCGTATAACCGGGTCTTCGTTGTACTCGCTGCTGATGATGACCCACATGTCAAAGCCTTCCCTGCGCATCAGTTCAGGAAGCACGTTGCGAATCCGGTCTTCCAGTAAATCGTCAATCAATCGTGCCTGTTCACGCTGGGACAGGATAACCGGATACTGGGCGTATGCGGCAAGCGTAAAAAGAAAAGTCAGAACAAAAGCAGATTTTCTCATAGTAGATTCTTTTGGCCAGAAGATAGTCTTACGTTAGCGGCAGGCGTAAATGTTTTACTTAACCGGTCGGTTTTTCAGAAATTTCTCGGTAACCAGTCGGATACCGGCGCTGAACCATTGCGGAAGTATGACTTCGCCACCAAAACCTTTTCCGTAGGTCATGTCAATCTGAAACAGGTCGGAGAAGAAGTGCCGGAATCCAACCTGATAGGCCGCGCCGGTGCCTGGCACGTAAGGGTCGCCACTAAATACTTCAACCACCCCGTGAAAGCCGCCTTTAACACGAAACTGGCTTCCTATCCCCCAGGTTAAAACCGAATAGTCATCAGGCTCCAGCCAGATGTGGTTAACACCCAGATTGCCGTGAATGAGTACCTTATCGCGTTCGCCCAGGCTTTGGGTGATGATGCCAAAGGCGAAGGTACCATGACCCGGTGGCCGGAAACCGCCCCTACCGGAGGGGAGAAAAGTGCCGGCTACGATGGCAAAACCGGGAGGCTGATTGGGTTTGTATTCGCGGGCGAGAAACTTTGCCTGAAGAAGCGGAAGCGCATACGAAAAAGCCCGGTTTTCATCCTCTTCCACTTCATAACCAAATACTCCGCCACAGGTCAGTTCCCATTTGGGTGAAGGACCGAATGCGGTAAGAAACCAATGCTGTCCGCTTTCTTTATCCACTCGTATCCAGCTCTCCAGTTGAGCGAGCGAGCCACCAACAACCCGTGCATCGTCGGTGATGAACGGACGAACCTCGGCTCTGTTTCGTTCATACGGCTCCTCCCAACCCCACTGTGCAAATGCTACTTTAACAAAATATGAAGTGAGTATGAAAAGAAGGAGAAAACGATATTTCATGATATGGAAGTTGGCGTTGAAACTGCGAATATAACTGCCGACGGTGAAGTAGTTTCGGCCCATCAGGTCTTTCCGTACATTAATACACACCGTTCATTGGCCAGCAGTTCAGCAGCCCGGGCAATATCAATGTGTGTTCGCGCATCGTCCATCAGCTTGTGTACATCGCTGATGATTTTTCGCAAACGCATGCCTTCGATAAATCGCTTTACGTCATCCTGTGATTCAAGTATCAGTTTGGGCACGGCAACCGGTTTATCATCCTCGCCTTTGGCTACCATCGTAAAAAAAGATGAGTTGGTGTGTTTCGTTTGCTTGGTCTTCACGTTCATGGCCTCCACGCGAATACCCACAATCATGGAAGTGTTGCCTACATAATTTACCGAAGCGTGCATTGAAACAAGTTCACCCACGTCAACCGGCTGGAGGAACTCCACGCGGTTAACCGACACGGTAACGCAATATGTGCCGGCATGCTTACTGGCACAGGCATAGGCCACTTTGTCCATCAGCGAAAGCAGGATACCACCGTGAATCTTTCCGCCAAAGTTGGCATAGGCAGGTATCATCAGTTCGGTAAGTGTGGTTTGTGAGTAGCGTACGGGGAGCGCTTCAGCAATCATGAGGGTTTGTTTTTTTCGGAAGATACAAAACCTTACTGAAGTCGCGTCATGAGTTTGCGGCTTAAATGGTTAAATCGCCACACCATGGCCGTTGCGGTAACAAACAAGCCTATCAGCAAACCAATCCAGATACCGTTGGGCCCTAGCTGCATTACAAAGCCAAGCAAATACCCCAGCGGCAGGCCGATTATCCAGTAAGCGATAAAGATGAGTAAGGAAGGAATTTTTACATCCTGCAGTCCGCGCAAAGCTCCGGCGCATACAACCTGTAGTCCATCCCATAGCTGAAACATGGCCGCTATTACCAATAACGGAGCGGCTGTCAGGATTACTTCTTTTTCACTGATATAGAAGGTTGGTAAATAATATCTACCGAAAAGAAAAACGAGGCCCCACAACAACATGATACCTGCACCCATACCCAAAAGGGTAAAGGCTGCTTCGCGAAGCAGGCGGAAGTTTCGTTGCCCCAGATAGTTGCCCACGCGTATGGTAGCCGCTGCACCTAACCCTGAAGTCATCATGTAGCTGATGGTAGCCAGGTTAATGGCAATCTGATGAGCGGCCAGGGCTGTGGTTCCCAGCCATCCCATCATGATGGCCGAAAAGCCAAATGCACTTACTTCGAAAATAAACTGAATGCCTGCCGGTATGCCGATGTGCAGCATTTTACCAATAAGCTTACGCGAATAATTTCCCCAGGCAAAACCTGAGCGATAAGATGAAAACGACCGGCTGGAATAAACATAGCTGATCATCCAAATGCCCATCAGTGTACGGGCAATAAGGGTTGCCCACCCGGCGCCATTGAGGCCCATGGCGGGAAAACCCAGCTTGCCAAATATGAAAACATAGTTGAGGCCGATGTTAATCAGGTTGCAGGTTATTACCACCACCATGGCCTGAAAGGTGTGCTGCAGTCCTTCGGCAAACTGACGACCGGTTTGGAACAACATGGTAGGGAAAATAGAAATAAGAATAATATGCTGGTACGGTATAGCCAGTCGTACAACATCTTCCGGTTGATTGATGTAGTGCATGAGCGGTGTTGCTGCCAGTCCGATGCCCACCAATGTGATGCCCGAAACCATGCCAATAAGTAAACCATGACGCAGCAGGCTGGTTACTTCTTCCGTGCTTCCCCTGCCGTGTGCTTCGGCTACCAGTGGTGTGATGGCATACGAAATACCGATGCCAAAAGTCAGTAAGAGTGTAAACACCACGTTAGCAAGCGAAGAGGCAGCGAGCGGAGTGGCACCGGTCCAGCCAATCATCACACTGTCGGCTACACCGGTCATTACCTGGCCCAGCATGCTGAGCATTACCGGTCCGGCTAACAAAATGTTGGTCCGCAGGTGTTGTTTCAGTTGCATGGTTACAGGTTTCGCAGGCGTGCCAGTTTAAGGAGGGCTGCCACACTCATGGCATCGGTTATTTCTCCGCGCATGACCATAGCCAGGGCTTCAGCAAAAGGCAACTTTTTTACAACCAGGTCGCCTTCCGTTTCTTCCGGATTGCTTTTTCCTTCACTCAGCTGTTCGGCTACATAAATAATGGCTTCTTCATCGGTAACTGAGTTGGATGTATGCAGGCGCATCAGTTCGGTCCATTTACCGGCGTGTAAACCGGTTTCTTCTTCCAGTTCGCGCTGTGCCGAAAGCAACGGGTCAATGTGTAGCGGGCCGCCTCCTTCAGGGATTTCCCACGAGTAAGTGTTAAGCGTGTAACGAAACTGCCCGACCAGCCAGGTATTGCCATGTTCATCCAGAGGAATCACACCGATGGCTTTATTTTTAAAATGGACCTTTCCATATATGCCTTTTCCGCCCGATGGATTGATTACTTCATGCTCGGTAACTTCAATCCATTTGTTGCTGTAAACTGAACGGGATGAAAGCGTAGTCCATGGATTCATTTTATCCTGAATTTTCAGATTCAAACTTCAAGATTAGTGATTTATCATTCATCGGTGGAATAATTTTTCAATGACCTTGAATTTTGCATTTCGAATCCTGAATTTTGTTTGTGCTTCTTTCATCTTTTACCGGAAAGTCGGATACGCTGGAAGCCGGTTGTGATGAAGCCGGCCGCGGTTGCCTTGCAGGTCCGGTGGTGGCGGCTGCAGTAATTTTACCGCACAACTACCGGCATAATTTGCTCAACGATTCAAAACAACTTACGACCGATGAACGCAGGGCTGTGCGGGCAGATATTTTACGTGATGCCATTACATGGGCAGTAGCCGAAGCCACCGTGGAAGAGATTGATGAACTCAATATTCTGAATGCTTCCTTTCTGGCCATGCACCGGGCTATCCGTCAGTTATCGCCACAACCGCATGTTCTGGTTATTGATGGCAACCGGTTTCGTCCTTACGAAAATGTTCCGCACCATTGTGTAGTGAAAGGCGATGCAAAATACCTTTCGGTAGCTGCAGCTTCGGTACTGGCCAAAGTGTACCGCGATGAGCTGATGGAAAAGCTTGCGCTGGAATACCCCGGATATGCCTGGCATACCAACAAAGGGTATCCGACAAACGCTCATCGGGCAGCCATACGCAAACTCGGTGTAACCAGCTGCCATCGTAAATCGTTTCAGCTTCTGCCTGCTCAGCTTGAACTTTTTGAAGAATAAACGAATTTAGAGGAGCGATGTGCCTGATTTTCATTTCACTTCAAAACCATCCGCACTACAAGCTGATAGTTGCTGCCAACCGCGATGAATTTTACAGGCGAAAAGCAGCACCGGCCCATTTCTGGAACGACTTCCCGCATATTCTGGCGGGTCGCGACCTGGAAGCCGGAGGAACCTGGATGGGTATTACCCGCCACGGCAAAATTGCCATGGTTACCAACTACCGCGATTTGCGTAACCTGAAACCTGTTGCACCCTCGCGCGGCATTTTGGTGTCCGATTTCCTTGCAAATGGCGAAAAGCCCATACCCTATGTGCGCCGCATCATTGAAAAGGCACCTGATTACAATGGATTCAATTTGATTGCAGGGACAGCAGATGAGCTAATCTATTATTCCAATATGCGGACCGATGCGGAGCCGCTTAACCCGGGCATTTATGGCCTGAGCAATCATCTGCTAAATACCCCGTGGCCTAAAGTGGAAAAGGGTAAGGAGATTTTTCAACAGATAATTGCCTCAAAATTTACTCATCAGGATTTAATTCAGTTTTTGTATAACGATGAACAGGCCCCGGATGAGTTGCTACCCGATACCGGCGTAGGCCTGGAGCGTGAGCGCATCTTATCGGCTATGTTTATTAAAAGTCCCGACTATGGTTCAAGATGTTCTACCGTAATTACCATCGATTATAACAACCGGGTAAAGTTCACCGAACGGGTTTTTGATGTACCTTCGCCAGCTTTCCGCGATTATCATTTTGAGTTCAGTATCCGACCCGCTTAAGTATTGTTCATGAGCAGAAAAAAGAAGGACAAAACCCCGCCTGCCCTGCGGTTTATCAGGTGGTTGTTTCCCAGGCTGGAGCGCTGGGCACGTCCGCTGGCCAACAAATTGTTTGTAAAAATTTTTTTCACGCCACTTAACTATCCCTATCCTGAGAAGGAAAAGAAGGCCATACGGTATGCAAAACAGTTTACATTCCGTGCAGCAGGAAAAAACCTGCAGGGCTACAAATGGGGCGACAGTGAAAAATATGTACTGGTGGTGCATGGCTGGGCCGGACGGGCTACGCAGTTCAGGAGGTTTATCAAACCGTTGTTAAAAGAGGGATTCAGTGTAGTTGGCTTTGATGGTCCTGCACACGGTCGGTCGGAAGGAAAGCGTACCAACATTCGCGAATTTGAAGAAGCATTGAACAAACTTTTTGAACTTCAGGGCGTACCGCATGCCATCATTGGCCACTCCTTTGGCGGTGCAGCGGTAATTTTTGCTGCACAACATGGCTTACACGTTAAAAAACTGGTGGCCATTGCTACACCCACGGTTGGTGACTGGATTATCGACACCTACCTGCGGGCGATTAACGGCAGCGAACAAACCAAGCAGTGGTTTAAACAATATGTTTTGCGCACATACGGCAAACCGTTCGATGCGTTTACGGCATCGCATGCCATTCAGCATTTACGTTACCCAATGGATTTGCTGCTGGTTTACGATAAGGATGATCAGGAAGTGGCCCCTGCGCATGCACACCGCCTGAAGGAACTGTATCCGCCTGCCAAACTCCTGATTACCTCCGGACTGGGTCATACGCGTATTCTGAAAGACAGTAGGGTAATTGCGTGGGTAACGGATTATATTGCAGGTAATTTATAAAAAATTAAAAGGAGATGTAATTTCAGTTGTCAGCCAAACACTAATCAGCGTTGCCGGGTTTAAAGCCTATGAAAATCATCGAAACACAGAATATTGCCAAAGTTTACCGCATGGGCAATAACGAGGTACGCGCCCTGCAATCCATTTCCATTACCATCCATAAAGGCGAGTATGTGGCTTTCATGGGCCCTTCCGGCTCCGGCAAATCCACGCTCATGAACATTATCGGCTGCCTCGATACCCCCACCAGCGGCACATATATTCTTAACAACCAGCTGGTGAGTGAAATGACGGAAAATGAACTGGCCGAGGTGCGCAACAAGGAAATCGGATTTGTATTTCAGACCTTCAACCTGCTGCCGCGTGCCACCGCCCTGGAAAATGTTGCTCTGCCGCTTATTTATGCCGGCTATAGCCGCAGTGAGCGCGAAGACCGCGCTATGGAAGTATTGGAAAGTGTGGGCCTGGGCGATCGCTGGCATCATAAACCCAACGAGCTGTCGGGCGGGCAGCGGCAGCGTGTGGCCATAGCCCGGGCCCTGGTGAACAATCCTTCCATCATCCTGGCTGATGAACCCACCGGTAACCTGGATACGAAGACCTCCTACGACATCATGAACCTGTTCCAGGAACTGCACGATAAAGGCAATACCATCATCATGGTTACACACGAAGATGATATTGCACACTACGCCCACCGTATTATACGGCTGCGCGATGGGTTGATTGAATGGGATCGTAAAAATGACCACATAACCCGCAATCAACCGGTTACCGCTCATGCCGGTTGAATACCACCGCGGAATCATCCATCTTTGCTATCATGAAAATCTACACCAAAACCGGAGATGCCGGTACTACCTCTTTGTTCGGCGGAAAGCGGGTTCCCAAATCGGATTTACGCATTGAGACCTACGGCACGGTTGATGAGCTTAACTCCTGGATTGGCTTGTTACGCGACCAGCCCGTTAATGAAAAGCGACACCCGGTTTTGATTGAAATTCAGGACAGGTTATTTACGATTGGCTCATTGCTGGCTACCGAAC
This sequence comes from Cyclobacteriaceae bacterium, assembly GCA_025055435.1. Classification (GTDB taxonomy): domain Bacteria; phylum Bacteroidota; class Bacteroidia; order Cytophagales; family Cyclobacteriaceae; genus UBA2336. Next base: position 45,223 of record JANWWN010000016.1, read on the forward strand.
CCGGTAATACGAAAGTTAAAACTCCGCCTTTGCGCGAAGAGGATATAATTTTTCTGGAGAAGGAAATCGATGGCATGGATGCCCAACTCCCGCCCATGCGGGCATTTGTACTTCCGGGCGGGCACCAGTCGGTTTCATTTTGCCACATTACACGCACCGTGTGCCGCAGGGCCGAACGACTTGTAATAGCGCTTCACGCCGCAGAGCCGGTTAATGAACTTATCATCAAATACCTGAATCGCCTTTCCGATTATCTTTTCGTGCTTTCCCGCCTCATTGCACAGGAACTAAATGCCACCGAAACGCCCTGGAAGCCGCGTATGGAATGAAATATGAAAAATCGCTGATAATCCCAGGCTGAGAGGTAACCATTAGTCCTAACATCCGTTAGCTTAATCCGGAATATCTGCTAACTTGCACTAAAAATCCATACACATGATTGCCACGCAAACCATCAGCATCAGCCGGGTAAAAGAATCGCGCATACGCGAAGTGGACTTTGCGAACATTCCATTCGGAAGGATTTACACCGACCACATGTTTATAGCCGATTACCGCAATGGCGAGTGGCGCAACTTCCGCATCATACCCTATGGTTACATTCCGATTAGCCCGGCAACACCCGCCTTGCATTATGGTCAGGCTATTTTTGAAGGCATGAAAGCGTACCGCGGCCCGGAAGGCGAGGCGCTGGTGTTTCGTCCGCACGACAACTGGATGCGTATGAACATATCGGGCGAACGCATGTGTATGCCACACATTCCGGAAGAACTGTTCATGGAAAGCCTGGCCACTTTAATTGACCTGGACCGCGCCTGGATACCTTCCACACCGGGAGCTTCTTTGTACATCCGGCCATTCATGTTTTCGGCCGATGAGTATATCGGCATCAAGGCTTCAACCGATTTTACATTCATGATTATTCTTTGTCCGGTTGGTGCGTATTATTCCACGCCGGTAAAAGTTCGCATCGAAACCCGCTATACCCGTGCCATTGAAGGCGGAACCGGATATGCCAAAGCAGGAGGCAACTACGGTGGTGCCATTTATCCGGCCAAGCTGGCCCAGGATAAGGGCTACCATCAGTTAATCTGGACCGATGGCAAGACGCATGAATACATTGAAGAGTCGGGCACGATGAATGTCGCCTTTATCATGAACGATACATTGGTTACGCCCGCACTTACCGATACCATACTGGCTGGTATAACGCGCGACAGTGTGATTAAGCTGGCCAAATCCTGGGGATGGAAAGTGGAAGAAAGAAAAATTTCCGTTCGCGAACTGATAGAAGGGCTGGAGCGCGGCACGGTAACCGAAGCTTTCGGCATGGGTACGGCCGCCACCATTGCACCGATCGAGCTTATTGGTTATGGAGAAAAAGATTATAAATTACCACCGGTAAGTGAACGGAAATACGGCAACCGGATTTTGGAAGAACTCGATGGCATTAAGCGCGGCATAAAGCCGGACCCGTTCAACTGGGTTGTACGCATGTAAAGATGAAATGCTTGCTTAACAAGGTAAAAAGAGCAACCCTTGTTACCGGGTTGCTTTTTTTGTCCACACAGGTTCATGCACAGTATCGTTTGCTGCTGTTAAAAGGCGACAAACAGGTTTATTCCTTCAGGGAAACGGAATACATACGATTTAAGCGCACCGACCGCGAACATTTCAATGCCGGGTTCATCAGCGGCATCTACAGCGATGCATTTCGGGTGTCGGAGGATACGACGTTAATAAGCCAGATTCATAAAATTGATTTAACCGGTTTGCCCAATTCCGGTTTTAAAACGGCCACCATGGGCAAAACCTTAATTGCGGCAGGATTGATATTCTTTGCAGGAGATGCTGTTAATACCACGCTGGTTCGCGATGAAAAATATACCGTTCATAAGGGCGTGATGATATCCTGCGCTTTGCTTACCGCAACCGGACTGGTCATGCAGTTTGTGAACAACAACTATTTTACCGTGGGCAGAAAAAAGAAGGTGATATCGGTTAATTGGTGAAGCAGTCTTGCCTGACAAATCCTTATGTCTGACCTTTAATGGATGTATCCCGCAACAAGTCGCGAATCATTGTTACCTGCCTGAAGCGCCTTACGCCCTGGGTCGAAAAGGAAATATCCGATTTGGGCTTCAAACCGTTGCGTTCGTTTAGCACGGGTGTTGAATTGCACGGCACGGTGAACGATTGCATACGGCTGAACCTGAACCTTCGATGTGCCAGTCAGGTGCTCTATTTACTGCGCGAGTTTCCGGCCCGCCATCCGAATGATGTGTACCGATACGTTAAAGAATTTCCGTGGGAAGTAGCCATCGAGCCGGATGGGTATTTTTCAGTCACCAGTAATGTTTGGCAGGATTCAATTACCAATAATCTGTTTGTGAATGTTCGAATTAAAGATGCCATAGCCGACCGTTTTCGTGAAAAGACCGGCAAACGGCCCGACTCAGGTGCTGAATTAAATGGCGTGGTGGTTCACCTCTACTGGAAAGACAACAGGGCATTACTGTTTTTAGATACCACCGGTCCGTCGATGGCCCGCCACGGTTACCGTAAGCAACCCGGTAAAGCACCCATGCTCGAGGCGCTGGCCGCTGCAACAATCTTAGCCGGTAAGTGGAACCGGCGGACGCCTTTTATCAACCCCATGTGCGGGTCGGGTACGTTAGCCATTGAAGCTGCACTGCTGGCTACGCAACGTAAGCCCGGTTTGCTGCGCAGCAGCTATGCCTTTCAGCACATCGTGGGTTATGACCCTGCCTGCTACGAAGAGGAATTGAGAAAACTTAAAAACGAGGTAGCAGATTTTGCGCCGGAAATCATTGCATCCGATATCCGTCCGGAGGCTGTAGCCGAAGCGAGAGCCAATGCAAAACGGGCGGAAGTAGAACATCTCATCCGGTTTGAAGTATGCGATTTTCCGGACACCACCGTTCCTTCGGGAGGAAATGGTGTGGTTTATTTCAATCCGGAGTACGGTGAGCGGTTAGGAGAAATAAAAGAACTTGAGACGACCTATAAGCGCATCGGAGACTTTCTGAAACAAAAATGCACGGGCTACACCGGCTACGTTTTTACGGCTAATCCGGAGCTGGCAAAAAAAATCGGCCTTCGTTCTTCGCGTAAAACCGAATTCTACTCCGCCCAACTGGATTGCCGGCTGATGGAGTACGAGTTGTATGCGGGACGTAAGACATAACATCGGAATTTTTTCTCAGGCCGATTTCACAACAGCTTGGGCATATTTTGAAGGAACGACCTGAGCGTTGTCGAAGAGCGGCCTGAGCGAAGCCGAAGGCCGCACCCCAACCCAACTTAGCCCTAAGGCCGATTGTTGTATATTTGCCCCATGACAACCGAACAACTGAAAGACTTGAGGAGCCGTGTTACGGCCCTGAGGAGGTATCTTTGACTACGACCGCAAGCTGGCCGAAGTTAAAGATGAAGAAGCCATTACCCACCAGGCCGATTTTTGGAATAACCCGAAGCAGGCCGAACAAATCCTGAAGAACATACGCACCAAAAAGGTATGGACCGATGCCTTTGAAAAAGTACACAAGGCCCTGGAAGATCTCGAGGTGCTGAATGAATTTCACGAAGCCGGTGAAGTGGGTGAAGAAGAGCTGCACCGCGAGTATGAGAAAACCGCAAAACTTGTTGAAGAACTGGAGTTTAAAAAAATGCTGAGCCGCGAGGAAGATCAGCTCAGCGCGGTGATGGAAATCAATCCCGGTGCAGGAGGTACGGAGAGCAACGACTGGGCCGACATGCTGAACCGCATGTACATCATGTGGGGCGAAAAGAACGGCTACAAGGTTACGCAGGTTGATTACCAGCCGGGCGAAGTGGCCGGCATTAAATCGTCCACCCTTGAGTTTGAGGGACCGTTCGCCTATGGCCGCCTGAAATCTGAAATCGGAGTGCACCGGCTGGTGCGTATATCTCCCTTCGATGCCAACCAGCGCCGGCATACTTCGTTTGCCTCGGTATTCGTTTATCCCAAGGTGGACGATTCCATCAACATTGAAATCAACCCGGCTGATATTGAAATACAAACTTCGCGCTCAGGCGGTGCAGGCGGGCAAAATGTGAATAAGGTGGAAACCAAGGTGCAGCTCACCCACAAGCCTACGGGCATTGTTATTGTTTGTCAGGTTGAGCGCTCACAACATGCTAACCGCGAACGTGCCATGCAGATGCTGAAGTCGAGGCTGTATCAACTGGAGATGGAAAAGCGCAATGCCGAGCGCGACCGCATTGAAGCAGGTAAAATGAAAATTGATTTCGGCTCGCAGATACGCAACTATGTGTTACATCCGTACAAGCTGGTAAAGGATGCCCGAACCGGTGTCGAGCGAACCGATGCGCAAAACGTACTGGATGGGGACCTGGATGATTTCATGAAAGCCTACCTGCTGCAATTGCAGGAAGATGCCGTGGCCAAATGAACCGATTACGCATTGCATGGATAATTGCCAGGCTTGTCGATTTGCAATACATACCGCGCTATATTCTTGTTGATAAAAAGGGAAGTTTTGTACAACTAAAAGCTTTGCGTCCCAGTGATGCCAATATTTTTGAAGAAATTGAAAAGCTGCTCACGGAAGAGAATTGAAATCGGAAAATAAAATTTATACCCGCCAGTTTTGGATGTTGTGCCTCAGCTCGCTTCTGTTCTTTGCGAGTTTCAACATGCTCATCCCGGAATTACCTGCTTACCTCACCAGCCTGGGCGGAGCCGATTATAAAGGATTGATTATTTCACTGTTCACGCTTACCGCCATGTTGTCACGCCCCTTCAGCGGCAAAATAGCCGATAAGGTTGGGCGCATACCGGTGATGATTATCGGTACTTCGGTTTGCGTTGTTACCTCCCTGTTGTATCCGGTTATTTCTTCCGTAGCCGGTTTTTTGCTGTTGCGCCTGATTCATGGCTTCTCTACCGGCTTTACACCTACAGGGCTTACAGCCTATTTGTCGGACATCATTCCGGTTAAAAAAAGAGGCGAGGCGATGGGTTTGCTGGGTACGGCCGGAACGGTAGGTATGGCCGCAGGCCCGGCAGTAGGCGGGGCGGTGGCTAACAATTTAGGCCTGAATTACCTGTTTTACACCTCTTCAGCCTTTGCGCTTATATCCATCCTGATTGTAAGCGGCATTCGTGAAACACTTCAGCAACGCAACCGCTTTTCCCGCGAAGTACTGAAAATCCACAAGCGCGATTTGTTCGAGCCGCGTGTTTTGGTAACTTGCTTGGTCATGGTGCTAACGGCGTATTCGTATGGAACACTTTACACCATCATACCCGACTTTGGAGAATTTGCAGGCATTCGTAATAAGGGTTTGCTATTTACTTTTTTTACCATTGCATCGCTTTCAGTACGGCTGATTGCCGGTAAAGCATCCGACCGGTATGGCAGACGGCAGGTACTGCTCGTGTCAACAGCTTTGGGAGTAATTGCCATGGCAATGCTCGGTATAGCGCAGGTACAGCGTGATTTGATAATCGGAGTTACCTTGTACGGTATGGCTCAGGGAATGACATCGCCCACGCTTTTTGCATGGGCTACCGACCTCAGCGATGAAAGGTATAAAGGTCGTGGTATATCGAGCCTCTACATTTTTATGGAGTTGGGTATTGGCCTGGGCGCGTTATTTAGCGGTTTGCTGTATGGCAACAGACCGGAAAATTTTCCGGCTACCTTTTTTGTATGTTCGGCCTTAGGTGGGCTGGCTTTTCTTTATCTGCTGGTGATGCCACCGCATACCAGCGGTAAGGTTCATTCCTCATCCGTTGAAATTCATCCTGCTGAAATTGATCAACTATGAAAAAATATTTTCTCGTACTTTTTGTTCTTTTTTCCGCATCCGAATTACTTTCTTCGATTATCGACCTGCCGGTCCTGCATACATTTTCAAAACCGTTTATTGTTCCCACACTCATCGGTTATTATGTCTTTTCTCGAAATGATAAGCCGCTATGTATTATTTTTCTCATTGCGCTTTTCTTCAGCTGGGCAGGGGATGTGCTGTTAATGTGGGATAAGTATTTTCTTATCGGGCTGCTGGCTTTTCTTATCAGTCATCTGGGCTACCTGATGACATGGCGTAAGCACAGTAATCCGGTAAATCATGAAGCCCTAACCGGTTTGCAGCGATTACGCATGGCTTTTCCGATCGTCTTGTACGGAACAGGTATGGTGGTAGTACTGCTTCCTGCACTGGATAAGATGAAGATTCCTGTCCTGCTATATGCAGCGGTACTAACCTGGATGGTGCTTCAGGCGCTTTTCCGGTATGGCCGCACCAACGTATCCAGTTTCAGGTATGTGCTGGCCGGTTCGGTGCTTTATATGTTGTCCGATTCCATGCTGGCCTTCAATAGGTTTGTGCAGCCTGTAAGTCATGCAGCGTTCTGGATAATGCTAACCTACTCGGCTGCCCAGTTCCTGCTGGTAACCGGTGTTTTGCGACATGAACCTGAAACGGTTTAACTGTTCAGCTTCCTGATTTTTCCGCTGCCACTGCTGTGCACATTCAATCGCGAAGGGTTACCGGTGTAGCGTACATCACCGCTTCCGGATATGGTGGCATCCAGTTCATCGCTCACATTGATTTCAACCGATCCGGAACCGCTGATTCGCACTTTACATGATTTGGTTGCCAGTCCGGCAGCAAGTACTTTTCCTGATCCGGAAATTTGTGCCTCCACTTCGTTGGCGCTGCCCTGGGCCAGTGCATCACCGGAACCGGAAATATCGAATGTGGCCAGACCGGCAACGTCGGCCTGTAGATTAATTTTTCCCGAACCACTTACGCTGCTTTTTACATTTTTCAGATTTCCGCGCAGTGTAATATCGCCTGAGCCGCTTACATGGGCAGTAACATCTCCGGCATCGGCTTCAACCTTAAGCGAGCCCGAACCGCTGACTTTCAGATTGAGGTTATTGGCTTTAACCCGGGTCATCACCAGCATCTCGCCCGAACCGCTAACATGCAGCGCGTTGATGTTTTTTGTGGTTATCCGGACGGTGATGTTCTTCACATCCCTCCCGTCCCATCTGAACCGCTTGTCTTTTGAACGCAAAGACAGTTTATCACCCTCCACTACGGCTTCGATTTCATCTAAAACATCGGCCGGGCCATCCAGCTCTACGGTGTAGGCATTACCCTGGCGCACATAGGCTTTACCCGGTATGGAGAAGGAAATCTGGTTAAACGGTTGTACATCGGGAAGTTGTTTAGATTGGCCGTGAGATAAGGTCCAACTAAAAATCAGAAAAAGCAGCGTGGCATTTCGTTTCATGATATAAGGTAGTTGTTGATACGGTTAAGACTGAAAATCTTACCGGAAAGTTGCACGGGATTGCTTTTTATTTCGAGAGGATCAGATTTTTAGTGTTAGAACTTTACTACCAGCTGTTCTGAAAAGGGAAAAACTGCTGGAATTTTACATCTTTACGATTTTATGGCTACACATCGCAAGCCCGCATTGGGTTTCATCTTCATCACTTTACTGATTGACGTTACCGGATGGGGTATCATTATTCCGGTAATACCGCATCTTATTCAGGAGTTGTCCGGTGGCACGCTCAGCGATGCTTCGCGTTATGGCGGCTGGCTGGTTAGTACCTATTCGGTTATGCAGTTTATGTGTGCACCCTTGGTGGGGGCACTGAGTGATCGGTACGGGCGCCGGCCCGTTATCCTGGCATCGTTATTTGGTTTTGGTTTGGATTTTTTACTCATGGCCTTTGCGCCAACGCTGGCCTGGTTGTTTGTTGGGCGGATGATTTCCGGTATCATGGGCGCCAGCTTTACCACGGCCGGAGCTTATATTGCCGATGTAAGTCCGCCGGAAAAGCGGGCCCAGAACTTCGGGCTGATCGGGGCAGCTTTCGGGCTCGGATTTATCATTGGCCCGGTTCTGGGTGGTTTACTGGGCGGTATGGGCACACGCGTGCCGTTTATGGTAACAGCGGGTTTGTGCTTTTTGAACTGGTTATACGGCTTTTTGATTTTGCCGGAATCGCTGAAGCCGGAAAACCGCAGGCCATTTAGCTGGAAGAGAGCTAATCCGGTAGGGACGTTGCGTAGTCTGATGCGATACCCAAAGCTTCGCGGACTGTTCTTTGCGTTGGCACTTTTGTACGTTGCCTCGCACGCTGTGCAGGGAAACTGGTCGTACTACACCATAGAAAAATTTGGCTGGACTGAAAGACAAATCGGTTTTTCGTTGGGCGTTGTGGGCATTTGCTTTGCGCTGGTGCAGGGTCTGTTGATTCGCAGTGTGATACCCTGGCTGGGACAACAGCGAAGCGTGTATGCTGGATTATTTTTGTATGCTATCGGTTTTACGATGTATGCCTTTGCCACGGAAGGGTGGATGATGTACGCCATTACTGCGGTGTACTGCCTGGGTGGTATAGCGGGTCCTGCGTTACAGGGATTGATGTCGAACACCGTACCTCCGGATGAACAGGGCGAGCTGCAGGGAGGATTTACCAGTATTGCAAGTCTTTCGGCCATAGTGGGTCCCTTCCTGATGAACAGTATTTTATTCGCCACCTTTACCCGGCACGATACATGGATTTACTTTCCGGGAGCGGCTATGTTGTGCGGAGGGGTGTTGAGCTTATGCAGTGCGCTACTTGCGCGGTTTGTTTTGAAAAGAAGCTCAGCCGGATAAAAAAATTTCAGAATCCCTCTGCTTGGAGGGTCTGGGGCCAATGAATCAAAAATAATCCTACCCGCAGTATCCGGTAACTGGAAAAGGATTGGAAGGGTGTTTCGTTGAATAAATTTAACAAGATGCTTTATACATTGTGTATAATGTGAAATGTTAAATAGTGTAAATGAGGACTCCTTACGGTTGAGAAATCAAGGTAGGGGATCATGATTTTTTTGAGATCAGGAGGGTATCAGATGACGAAAGGAAATCACGACGCGCGCCTTGATTATTACAATAAACAAAC
>JANWWN010000017.1 GCA_025055435.1 Cyclobacteriaceae bacterium
GTCATCACCCATGCCGGTACGCGTTTCAGGTCGTATAGGCTTGATTGATTTTTTAATCCGCTCGATGAGACCAAACTCACCGAGTTCACTTATTTCCGTTCGTTTTTCAGTCATATAAAAATTATTGTAACCTGCAATTTATCCACTACGGCAGGCCATTGGTCCGGCAAAAGTACACTTCCGGCAACAAATACACAGGGAGTTATCCGGAACGGGGTATTCAGTTAAAACGAAATGCCATGAGAGCGTTGATTTGCGCAGTCGTGGCTTTAATCCTGATGATTGGGTGCAGCACAATGCCCAAACCGTATTACGAAACAAAAGAAGGTAAAAAGAAGCAGAAGTATTACAACGCTATCCAGTTCGGCCAGCGCGATATACCGCCTTTCCCAAAAAGCAAGAAGCCAAGGAGCAGGTAGTCAGTGAACCAGCTACCATTGTTCAAATGCTTAAGAGAACGCATCGCGATTAAATAAATTTTTTGCGAAAGGTACCGAAAAGTGGTACTTTTCGCAAAAAATCACTCTTAATTACCTGGTGAATAATTACAATCAGATTGCTAGATGGTCGGATACTTTACTGGCGAAAGGGAGGTATGGTTTTGCCCTATCCGAACTAAGGACAAACTTTCCAGAACTCAGTGGAATTGCAGTAAAACATGCGCTTAGAAGACTAACAGATAAGAAAAAAATACAGCCTCTCTTTAAAGGATATTACTTAATTATACCGCCTCAATTTACTTCCCAGGGCATTATTCCCCCTCATTTGTTTTTGGATGCCTTTATGAAAAGTTTGAATCGCAACTACTACGTAGGTCTGCTAAGTGCGGCTGCTTTTCACGAGGCATCGCATCAGCAACCACAAGAATACTTTGTTCTTACAACTTTTCCGGCTCTTCGCCCCACCACGAAAAGAGGACTTAAAATTAACTACATCAGCATACGCAAGATTCCGGAAAATTTATTGGAACAAAGAAAAACAGAGGCAGGATATCTGAAGATCTCCAATGCAGCTCTTACCGCATGCGACTTGGTACATTTTGAAAAACGAATTGGCGGACTCAATCGTGCTGCAACGGTAATTAACGAACTGGCCGAGTCAATCAAGCCAACAGATTTTTCAACCCATTTATTGAGGCATGTTGCCGTAGCTTCTTTGCAGCGATTGGGTTACCTGCTGGAACACGTATGTGCTTATAACATACAGGCAGATGCCTTATTTGAATCTATGAAAAAAGAAAATCTAAATTTCTTCCGTGTTGCACTAAAAACCGGTAAAACCACCAAGGGCTTCTCTTCGAATAACCGATGGAAGGTGATCGTTAATACCAAAATTGACATAGATGAATGATTCCACAGGCCTACATTAACGAATGGCGTCAACAGGTACCCTGGAAATCCAATGAGCAGGTAGAACAAGATCTCGTGATATGCCGCACCTTATTGGAAATATTTTCGGATGAATGGCTGGCCAGTAACTTAGCCTTCAGAGGAGGAACAGCATTACACAAATTATACCTGAGACCCCAACCACGTTATTCGGAAGATATTGATTTGGTACAGATACAAGCCGGGCCTATTAGAGAAACTGTGGAACGCCTGCAACATGTTTTAGCTTTTTTGGGAGAATCCTCCGTCAATCAAAGACATGATAATACACGAATTGTATTTCGTTTTATTTCGGAATTCCCACCATCCGTACGGCTCCGCCTTAAAGTGGAAGTAAACACCCGTGAACATTTTACTGTATTGGGTTATGAACAAAGAAATTTTGAAGCAAATTCTACATGGATTAACGAAGTAAGGTTAGGTAACTCCTGTAAAATCACAACATACCAACTGGAAGAACTTCTTGGCACTAAGCTCCGCGCCCTGTATCAGCGCAAAAAAGGAAGAGACCTTTTTGATTTATCTATGGCTCTTTTGCTAAAACCGAATTTAGACCTGGATAAGCTGATGAGGTGTTACAAGGAATATATGCTCAAAACCATTGGCAAACTACCGACGCAGCGTGAATATCTATTGAATCTGGAAGGCAAAATGGAGGACGATGAATTTCTAAATGATACAGCAGCTTTGATTCGGCCTGATCTTCCATTACACCCATACAACCCCACTCATGCCTTTGAACTGATTAAGAATTATTGCATTGAACGAATGTAAATGACCTGTCAAAAAGAGCGGCTAGTCCGCAGAATCAAAATGGCAGATGATGAAGAAAATACACCCATTCATGCGCAAAGTTAAGACCCTGTGATGAGCACCCACGGCAGTAATAATCAATTGATGTCTTATCAAAAGATTTAAACCGTTTTTGATGCTACAGTACATTTTTGCACGCCCCACATAAGTAACCACTCCTGCCCGCATGACCAAATGGTACAAGGCGCCCGCAGCGGCAAGCAAATCATAGCCAAAGGCAGCATAGCGAATACTTCCTTCGGGCCATAACTTTTTGCCACCATTTCCCTATTGTGCCGGTTTTAAACCGAATTGCTAATTTTACGGGCCATGCCAGAACTTTTGGCAGCTATGAAAAGTTTTTGTCTATGAAACTCAGCATGCCTATGGAAACCACCAGCGAAATACATGTAGAGTCTGCACGCATCCAGCAGGAGATTAAAAATCACCTGGGGTTGCGGTCATCCGACCTGGTGTTTGAGTTTGGCAACGCTGACGGCAAAGTAAAACTGGATTTAATCACCATCAACCCGCGGCACAACCAGGCTTTCCTGTTCCACTCCGTAACCGGCACCGATAAACTGGATGCCCTGCGTAAAATGCTGGACTATGTACAGAACTATAAGGAAAAAGAAAACAGCTACACCATTCAGTGGGTGGCACGTGGCGACCGCGAGCTGCACACCTCCTATTTCCGCGCCAGCAACATCATGGATGCCCTGCAAAAACTGTATTACGGGCGCGACATGAACACCATTACCGTGTTCAGCGTGGTATTGAATCCGGTATCGTGAACAAACCCAGAACGCTATGATTTCCGTTACCGATAAAGCAAAAGAAAAAATTCTGGAACTGCACACCAAAGAAGGAAAAGGCAGTGCTCCGCACGTACGCGTGGCTGTAAAAGGCGGTGGCTGCTCCGGCCTGATGTACGACTTATCGTTTGATGAAGCGGCTCAGCCGGCCGATCACGTATTTGAAGACAAAGGTATCCGCATTCTGGTGGACAAGAAGAGTTTGCTTTACCTGCTGGGGACTACGCTCGATTTTTCCGATGGATTGAACGGAAAGGGTTTTCAGTTCATTAACCCCAACGCCTCGCGTACCTGCGGATGTGGCGAGAGCTTTGCGGTGTAATCAGATGCGCATGGAAGATAAATCAAGTACAAAGCCTTCTACCGGTGAAGTCCCCATAACAGGTGCGTTTAAACTCTGTTCGCTGATATCGGCCAGCCGGATATTGAATACATAAACTTTTTTATCCCGCGGGTCAATCAGCCAGCCGAGCTCCACGCCGTTTTTGAGCCACAGCTTCATTTTTTCCTTTAATTCATCCAGGCTGTCTGATTTGGATACAATCTCAATCACAAAATCAGGAGCAACGGGCGGGAAACGGTCTTTGTCATCAGGCATTAACTTTTCCCATTTATCTGCTGAAAGCCAGGCAGCGTCTGGCGATAACACCGAGCGGTCGGGCAGCGAAAAAGCTGTAGATGAATCAAACACATAACCTTTCCCGGACAGGTGATTCCAGTTACGAAGCTGGGCAACAATTTCAGCATGGTAAAGTCCTGATACTCCGGTATCAGGCGACATGATGATGATTTCGAGTTTATTGTTTCGTTCAATGCGCAGGTCGGGATTATCCAGGCAGAACCGCAGAAACTCCTCATCGCTCAGACCGGACGTTACGCTTCCTTTCAGTATAATCTGATCTCCGTTCTTTATCATCAACCAAAATTAACAAGAAATTCAGACCGTGGCGATGCACTTCAGTTCAATGGCAATGGGGGTGGGCAAAGCATTTACCTCAACGGTGGTGCGGCAGGGCTGATTGTCCCGGAAATATTCGGCATACACCTTATTGAATTTCTGAAAGTCGGCTTTCATGTTGGTAAGAAAGACGGTTACATCCACGAGGTTTTCCCATTTCGAGCCGCTGGCTTCCAGAATGAGGCGCACGTTTTCAAAAACCGACCGGCACTGCACTTCGATGTCGTACGCCACAACGTTTCCCTGTGCATCAAGGGTAACACCAGGAATTTCCCTGCTCCCCCGCTTGCGCGGTCCTACGCCGGAAAGAAACAACAGGTTGCCAACCCTGCGCGCATGCGGATAAGGACCAACGGGTTCGGGTGCGTGTAATGAATGAATGGATTGCGATGACATCGGTTATTCTGTTTTTAGAAGATACTTCATCTTTAAGCAACCGCGCAGCATGATGAATGCGTAGTACGTTTACCGAACCTTCATGCAACTGATACACAAACCTAACCTCCTTCGATTAACTCCCTGATGTTTTCTTTTCCAAATTCGGGCACTACCCTGCCCGATGCCGGAAAAGCACCAAGTTGATCTACACGGTTGATTATTTTTTCGATTAACCGGCTGGCATAGTAGCGCGAATCACGACTGACATACTGATGAATCGCTTCAAGGTCTGACACAGCCAGTTCGCTCCAAACAATTTTTACCATCTCCGGGCTGCTTCCTTCACCTGATCATGCGAAACTATTTTTTTTCTTTGCCTGCAGCAAGCCCTTCTCTACCTTATCGATGAAGATGATTTTTTTAATTAATTCTTCGGCCTCAAATTCTGATGGTAGCCCCCGGATTGCTTCAATTACTTTTTCTCTTTTCATATACTAAATCTATGGAGAATTTTAAAAAAGACTTTTTCTTTTAACCATATTAAAGACCAAACACCAAACTGGCCCAATAGCTTTGCCAATCGGCTCCGGCTTCGCGGGCAGGAACCATTTTCACACAACTCACCATCCACATGCCTGTATTCCCTAAACGCGTTGTGAGGGTGCCATCTTTTTCGGTGTATATGTTTTGTACCAGCGTGCGACCGTCCTTCCGGTTCCACACTTTTACCAGGGCATACGGCAGCGGCCTGCCTTCAAACACGACTTTGAATTTTATTTCCCCGCTGAGTTTTGTAGTGTAGGGATTATTAAGCGGAATGATTTCCAGTGGCAGTCCGGTAACTTTCCCGAAGGTGTCGGTAGGCTTGTTGCCTACCTGCACCAGTAATTTCGCATTTCGCTGATAGTATTCGCGTGCCGGTTTATCGGCAGCTCCGGTTTGCTGGCGGTATTGTATAATGTCTTCCAGTCCATCCTCTTTCAGATACGCATTAAATTCTTCGGCCTGTAATTCAATAAAAGCGTTGTTGCTTTGCAGCACAAACAGGTGGGTTCCTTCGTTGGCCAGCTTGACCTCAAGGTGGTGACCTTCACTACCGGAATTCACACTTTCAATTAATCCTTCAGATGTTGCACTGTGGTGATCAAGCCGGATAATCCGGTGCTTTTTTAAGTCCCAGCGTTCACCCAGGAACTGTTCACCTACCATGAAGTTCAGTTTCATCACCTCGCCCGGCTGATACCGGAACTTGTCCGGCTGCATCCAGAACTCATGGGCTGCAGCAACACCTTGAAGGATAACCAACCATGCAATGGCAACTGCGCGTTTCATGATTACCTGCTGTTCATCAGATCTTCAATCTCCTCTGCCTCAATGGGTATGTTGCGCATCAGGTCGTGGAGTCCATTTTTGGTAACCACCACGTTGTTTTCAAGCCGGATACCCAGGCCTTCCTCCTTAATATAGATACCAGGCTCAACAGTCCATACCATGCCCTCTTTAATCTTATCAAACATATTGCCGGTGTCGTGCACATCCAGCCCGAGATGGTGGCCCGTGCCATGCATAAAATATTTCATACACGCAGGTTTATCCGGGTCCTGATTTTTGATGTCGGTTTTGTCCAGCAATTTAAGTTTAAGCAACTCCGCTTCCATAACCTTCTGTACTTCCCGGTGGTACTTAAAATATTCCGTTCCCGGGCGCAGCATACTGAAGGCTTCGCGCTGAACGCGCAACACGGCATTGTACACCTCGCGCTGACGTTTGGTAAACTTTCCGTTTACCGGAATGGTGCGTGTGAGGTCGGCATTGTAGTTGGCATATTCCGCACCCACATCCAGCAGCAGCACATCGCCTGCGCGACAGGTGGCGCTGTTGTCGATGTAGTGCAGCACGCAGGAATTGGCGCCCGAAGCAATGATGGGTTCGTAGGCAAAGCCACGCGAACCGTGACGCAGGAATTCGTGTGCCAGTTCAGCCTCGATTTCGTACTCCTTCACACCCGGCTTTACAAACTCCAACACCCGCCGGAATCCCTTTCCGGTGATGTCGCAGGCTTTCTGCATCAGTTCGATTTCCGGTTTTGACTTGATGGCGCGCAGCCGGGCCATCAGCGGAGCAAGACGTTCGTAGTGGTGCAGCGGGTATTTTTCTTTACACCATCGGATGAACCGCGCATCGCGACTTTCTACGATCACATCGGCACGGTAATGCTCATTGGTATTGAGATAAACATGCTCCACCCCACCCATTACCATCATGGTGTGAAACAGACGCTTAAACTCCGACAACCACAATATCGTTTCAATGCCGGTTTGTTCGCGCGCTTCCTCTTTGGTAAGCTTGTGCCCCTCCCAGGTGGCAATAATTTCATTGGTTTCGCGAAGAAACAGCACTTCGCGAAACTTCTTGTCCGGGTAATCCGGACACAGTACCAAAATGGTTTCTTCCTGATCAACACCGGTTAGATAAAAGAGGTCACTGTTCTGACGAAAACGCAGGGTGCCATCGGCATTGGTGGGCATAATGTCGTTGGCATTAACCACCACCAGCGAGGCGGGTTTGAGCAATTTTATCAGCCGCTTTCGGTTATCGGTAAAGAGCTGCTTATTGATTTTTTCGTAACGCATAGCACATTATTCAAGCCAAAGGTGCAAAAAGTTGATTGTTCCGTAAGGCCTACGGATTACAAACGGAACCAAAAATTTTAATGCTGTGTCAGTCAGCCCTCCGAAGGCTCATCGGTATCAATAAAATTGATCAGGATAAAGGTTACCAGCAAACCGGAAAAAACTCCTTCGAGTGCAACAATGAACGATGCAATGTAGGGATTGAGGAAACGGCCCATAGGTTCATTTTCAATGAGGTATTGCATGAATCCGCGATCGAGCAGCGATACATATAAGAACAGGAAGGCTGCAAAAACCAACGACCCCACGGCCCCGGTGGCAAAGCCTGTAATCAGGGCGCGGAAATAATGGATGTGTTCTCCGTGTGTGTGTTGAAATTTCTTCAAAGCATAGTAGATTCCGGCAATCAGAATAAAAAGATTCAGCAGCCTAAGCTCCACTACATGCAGCAGGCCGGCAAACTTCATCACTAGAAAATAAACAATCAGGCCAACGGCAATGCGCAGACCGTAATTAATATGAACCAGGTTAGGGTTGGTTAGTACATTCATGGATGGCTTGGATTAACTGTCCGAAGATTTAAAAATTACCGGTGATTTTCAAATTTTTTTCTTCTGCTGCACCTGCACACGCTAAACGCAACCCTAAGGCAATGTTCAATATCTTAAAAATCTCCTTCGTGCTCCCTTACCTTCAGCCTGCCGTTCTTCCATTCTTCCAGTAGTTTTTTGCGTTGCTCCAGTTCCTGTTCTGACGGTGTGTAACGCAGCAGCAACTGAACATCGGGCTGGCCGGCATCTACCCACGCACTGAACCACAGGTCGCCTAACATCCGGATGGCCGCACGCATCTGGCGTTGCACCATGCCGTTCAACGC
Organism: Cyclobacteriaceae bacterium; assembly: GCA_025055435.1. Lineage (GTDB taxonomy): Bacteria > Bacteroidota > Bacteroidia > Cytophagales > Cyclobacteriaceae > UBA2336. The sequence goes on from JANWWN010000017.1 coordinate 7,842, forward strand.
CTGGTGATAAGCCATGGCGAACTCGCGGCTGTACACCCGCACCGTTTGCCTCCCGCGGGTTTCAAAGGAGTATTTCCGTTCACCAAACTTTTCCGAAAGTTCGCGCTCGATGCGCAACACCGAATCCACCGCCTCGTGTGCCTGCACAATAGCGCTCCACACCCGTTTACGTACATCGGTTTCGTAAGTAGCGCTCCCGACCCAAAAATCGTATGAAGCGGATAGTAACTCCGGAACGCGCGATTCCCAGAATGCGTGAATGCCCTCCTGACCGGTAAACTGCCCGTTATAGTTTTCGGTGGTATGCAACGGTACATGTGCATCGGCAACGTAATGGCCCAAATCAGCCGAAAGGCGAAGGATGGCCTCCGCATCGCGCACAAAAAAAGCATCGCGCAGCCGGTAGTAAACAACAGGCAGATGCCAAGGCAAAATGCCATAAGCCTTCAATGTATCCTCACTGTATAATGCCACTGCATCTTCCCACTTCCGTGGCATTTTATATACTGCGCTGTCGCCAAAGTGATCAATGTCAATGTAATGTCGTGGCGCCTCATCCGGCACGGCAAAACGTCTGCGGTCAGGATTAACCGATGCTTCGGTAATGTAGTCGATATGCTTTTTGTAAAACTGTATAAGCGGTGGTGGCAATGTAAACACGGCCAGGCGGTTAATTTGCCGGTGAGCATGAAAACCCCAGCCGCCCAGTAAAACTGGCAACCCGGCTAACACGAAAATTTTTGTCACACGCTTCACTCCGTGTAATTTACAACCAAATCATTCAGCTATGCTACTCCGCATCTTTTTGCTGCTGGCTTTTCTTCAGCCGGCATGGGCAGCCGATAATTACCCGCGCAACGAATCGGTTGACATCAGACGCTACATCTTCCGTCTGGAGCTGAACGACACCACCAACCGCATTGCCGGAAAGGCCACCATCCGCTTCTATACCATAAAACCCGTTCGCGAAATCACATTCGATTTGATTGAAGAAACACAGGGTAAGGGCATGCGCGTGGACGAAGTGCGCATGAACAACCGGCAGCTGATATTCAGCCATCATGCAGGGCGGCTAAAAATTTTATTTCCATCGGAGATACCGGCCGATCAGGAAACTGAAGTAACCATTAGCTACGCCGGCGTTCCGGCCGATGGATTAATCATTTCCAAAAACCGATATGGCGACCGTACCTTTTTTGGTGATAACTGGCCCGATCGTGCCCGGCATTGGTTGCCCTGCATCGATCATCCGTATGATAAATCGCCTGTTGAGTTTATCATCATCGCTCCGTTGCACTATCAGGCAGTGGCTAACGGTGTGCGCGTGGAAGAAAGCTTTCTCTCTTCCAGGCAAAAGCTCACGCATTGGCGTGAAGAAGTGGAACTACCTACTAAGGTCATGGTGATTGGTGTGGCCCGGTTTGCGGTGGCCCTTATCGGACGGGTTCAGCACATTCCGGTGGAAGCGTGGGTTTATCCGCAAAACCGCACCGAAGGATTTTTGGATTATACACCGGCTGTAAACGTGTTGAATTTCTTTAACCGTTTTGTGGCACCTTATCCCTATCAAAAACTGGCCAATGTGCAGTCAACTACCCGTTATGGTGGTATGGAAAACGCCAACACCATTTTTTACTTCGAGCGATCAGTTACCGGAAAAGGACAGGTTGAAAATTTAATTGCACACGAAATTGCCCATCAGTGGTTCGGTAACTCAGCCTCTGAAAAAGACTGGCACCATGTCTGGCTCAGCGAAGGGTTTGCCACGTATTTCACCCATGTATATCTCGAGCATGCCTACGGCCCTGAACGTCGCAAAGAGGGAATGCTGCGCGACCGCCAGAAGGTGCTCAGTCATTGTGCCCGTTCGCCTGCACCGGTTATCAACACGGCCATCACAAACTATTCCGAGCTGCTTTCGCCCCATGTATATGAGCGCGCTTCGTGGGTGCTGCACATGTTGCGCAGGCAGGTGGGCGATTCGACATTTTTTCAGGGCGTACGCCGTTACTACAACCGCTACAAAGGCAGCAATGCCCTGACAGAGGATTTTAGAAAGGTGATGGAAGAAGTTTCCGGGCAGAACCTGGAAGGTTTCTTCCGGCAGTGGCTGTACGAAACACCGGTGCCCCGACTGCACCTTACCTGGCAATATGCAAATGGCAAAACCACAATTACCGTTACACAAATGCAACCCGGCCCTTTGTTTAACCTGAACCTCGAAGTTGAAATAAAAATGGCCGATGGCACCTCCCGACGTCAAAACCTGCGGATATCCGCAAAAACCCAGACTTTCAGCTACCCCTCTGCCGGACAACCCGTGCAAATAATAGCCGACCCGGACGTCAACCTGCTTTTTGAGGAGGTGAAAGGTCGATAAGGGGAGATTTGGCAAATCGGGAAGCAGCCCTTACTTTTGCAGTCCTTTTAAGTTAAGTTCCTATGGCAAATCACAAATCGGCCGAAAAACGCATACGTTCCAGCGAAGCACGCCGTCAGCGCAATCGCTATCAGCATAAAACTACGCGTACTTTCATTAAAAAACTGAAAGCCACCACTTCCAAAACTGAAGCAGAAGAACTCCTGAAGAAAGTGAGCAGCATGCTGGACAAGCTGGCCAAGAAAAATATCATCCACTGGAAAAAAGCTGCCAATCAGAAGTCACGGCTGGCTACCTACGTCAATTCTTTGAAATAATCATAGGTTTGCGTTTAATAAATGCGATTTCCCGGAAGCCCTGCTTGCCGGGAATTTTTATTTTTAGCCATGGCTAAGTCCGGCCCCGGCTTTCTTAATATCAAAAAATGGGCAGAAGAAGACCGCCCGCGCGAAAAGTTGCTGCTTAAAGGCAAAGCGTCCCTGTCCGATGCCGAGCTCATTGCCATTTTAATCGGCACCGGCACGGCCTCACAAAGTGCGGTTGACCTGGCCAAACAGATTCTGCTTTCGGTTGATAACAACCTCGATGAGCTGGCTAAACTGAGCGTTGCCGATCTGACGAAAATTAAAGGCATCGGCGAAGCAAAAGCCATCGCCATTGTAAGCGCCCTGGAGCTGGGCCGAAGAAGAAAAGACTTTACGGAAAAAGAACGCCCGAAAATCAACAGTTCCAGGCTGGCCTTTGAAGAAGTAAAGGCCGACCTGCTCGATCTGGCTCAGGAAGAATTCTGGATTTTATTGCTGAACCGCGCCACTCAGCTTATCAAAAAACAAAAGGTAAGCGTGGGCGGCATTCATGCTACCTACGTTGACGCAAAGGTGATTTTCAAATATACCCTTGAAGCCGGAGCAAGCAACATCATCCTTGCACATAACCACCCGTCGGGGAACAGCACTCCCAGCCCGGCCGACCTCGAACTGACCCGCAAACTGAAAGAAGGCGGAAAACTGCTCGATATTCAACTGATTGACCACATTATCGTGGCAGGCAAAAGTTATCTTAGCTTTGCCGATGAAGGACTGTTATGAAAAAAATTATCTGGCTCATGATTGGTTTTATTAGCATGGCAATTTTGCTCTATACCCTTTCGGGCGGATCGGAAAGTGAAACGGATTACATCCGCAAAATTGAAAAATACCGCGCCGATAAAGACCATCAGTTTAAAACCGAGCCCACTTCACCCTTTGCAGGTGATACTACTTTTCACGGACTAAACTATTTTCCGGTTGACCCGACCTACCGCATCCGTGCCAGGTTTCTTCCTGCCGGACAAAGGCGTATCATTACATTGCCTACCAGCGACGGAAAGGAGAAGCGTTACCGCGAATACGGTTATGCCGATTTCACGTTACACGGTAAAAACAACCGCCTGCTCATACTCGAAATCATCGACATGGGTCCGTATCGCGGAACGTTGTTCCTTGCCTTTGGCGATGAAACGAGTGCACGCGAAACATACGGTGCCGGCCGCTATCTGGATGTAAAAAAGGAGAAGGGCGCTTCTACCATCCTGCTCGATTTTAACTTGGCTTATAATCCGTACTGCGCCTACAACGATAATTATTCCTGCCCGCTGCCACCTCGGGAAAATTTATTGGGTGTGGCCATACGGGCAGGTGAAAAAAATTACAAGTAATCATACAACCAGCATTCAACAACTTTCATTTCCGAATAAGCTTTTCATACTTAAACTTTCTGACCCTCACCGGTCTTGACTTATGTCTTGCATCTTGCGTTCATTTCTGCCTTCTTCTGTATTTTTGACCCTTAACCTGATATGACCATCTCCTACAACTGGCTGCGGGAATACATTCACCTGCCTGAATCACCCGAAGAAACCGGTCGGTTGCTTACCGGCACCGGACTGGAAGTGGAAAGCATTGAAACTTTTTCTACTATCAAAGGAAACCTCGAAGGCCTTGTAATTGGCGAAGTCCTGACCTGTGTTAAGCACCCCAATGCCGATAAACTGTCGTTGACCACCGTTGACGCCGGCACAGGAAAAACCCTTCATATTGTATGCGGTGCACCCAACGTGGCAGCCGGCCAGAAAGTAATTATTGCCCTGCCGGGAACTACGTTGTATCCGTATAAGGGCGAACCTTTCACGATTAAAACCACCAAAATACGCGGTGAAGTATCGGAAGGAATGATTTGTGCCGAAGATGAAATCGGCTTGTCCGACAACCACAACGGCATTATCGTACTTACTACCAACCTGCCCAATGGCACACCGGCTGCCGAACTGTATAAACCTTATTCCGACTACCGCATCGAAATCGGACTTACGCCCAACCGGGCCGATGCCGCCTCGCACATTGGCGTAGCCCGCGACCTGAAAGCAGTACTGAACCGTGAAGTGAAGTGGCCTTCCGTTGAAAAGTTCTCAGCCGATGACCGCAGTTTACCCATCCGCATAACCATTGAAAACCCACAAGCCTGCATCCGCTACTCCGGTGTAACCATTTCGGGAGTAACCGTAGGCGAGTCGCCCGCCTGGCTGAAAAACAGACTGCTGTCTATTGGACTTACGCCCATCAACAACATTGTTGATATTACCAACTTTGTGCTGCACGAATGCGGACAGCCGCTACATGCATTTGATGCCGATGCCATTGACGGAAAGCACATCATCGTAAAAACATTAAAAGAGGGCACGCCTTTCGTTACGTTAGACGGCAAGGAGCGCCTACTTACCGCAAACGACCTGATGATTTGCGATGAAACAAAAGGCCTGTGCATAGCCGGTGTGTTTGGCGGAAAACAATCGGGTATTACCGGAAAAACCACCAACGTATTTCTGGAAAGTGCCACTTTTTTATCGGATTACGTGCGCAAAACCGTGCTTCACCACGGCCTGAAGACCGATGCGGCCTTCCGCTTCGAGCGCGGCACCGACCCCAACCTTACGGTATATGCCTTACAACGTGCTGCTGTGCTGATTAAAGAAATTGCCGGGGGAAAAATTTCTTCCGATATCACCGACATCTATCCACACCCGGTAAAAAACCGAACCATCATGGTAAAGGACAGAAACGTTAACCGGCTGATTGGCAAAACGATTCCACGCGAAGAAGTCTTTTCCATTCTAAAGCGTCTCGATATCGACATCATCGAATCCGCTTCCGAAAGTTACACCGTAAGTGTTCCGCCTTACCGCGTGGATGTAACGCAGGAAGCCGACATCGTGGAAGAAATACTGCGCATACACGGTTTCGACAACATTGAACTAAAATCCTATACATCCAGCGATTACCTTTCGGAGTTCCCGGAAAAAAGTCCGGATAAGTTTCGCAGAGCGTTAGGCGAAATGCTGGCCGGCAGCGGTTTTTACGAAATCTGGACCAACTCGTTAACGCGGAAAGCTTATCAGGAAAAACATCAGCTCAAATTTGACAGCGAGCCGGTGGAAATCCTGAATAAACTCAGTGAAGAGCAGGGCATCCTCCGCCAAACTTTATTGTTTACCGGACTGGAAGTGTGTGCCTATAACATTAACCGCAAACAGAAAAATTTAAAGCTGTTCGAATTTGGCAAGGTGTACGGTAAAAAAGATGATGCCTGCCACGAAGAAGAACGCCTGGCCCTGTTTGTTACCGGTCTTGCCGAGGCCGAAAACTGGCAACGTCCGCCACGCGAAGTTACCTGGCATGACCTGGCGCAACATGTGTACGACGTGCTGGAAAAATCCGGCATCACCAGCATCCAACAAAACGAAATCCGGGATAAACGCTTTGAATATGCTTCCGGATTATCCACAAATCATTCACGTATTGGCCTGGTTGGAAAAGTAAGTTCAGCTTTGTTAAAAGATTTAGGCATCAAACAACCGGTATTTTTTGCCGAACTCGATTGTGCCTTGCTTTTCCGGCAGGCAAATCCTATGTTCGTGTTCAGGGAGGTGCCGCGCTACCCTGAAGTAAGACGCGACTTATCGCTGGTGCTGGATAAACAGGTGAAGTTTGAAGCGATACGCAAGGTTATATTGGCCACCGAAAGCCGGCTGATTAAAGAACTGCTGGTTTTCGATGTGTACGAAGGCGAAAAAATTCCGGAAGGGAAAAAAGCATATGCGCTGGGATTGATACTGTTGGACGAAAGCAAAACCCTGACGGATGAAGAAATAGACCAAACCATGCAGCGCCTGATGCATGCCTGCGAGCAGCAGTTAGGCGCTGTTATCCGAAAACAGTAACTGAATGGACCAGGAAATACTTAAAACCCATTTCACCGCACTGGAGCGAAAGATTGCGGTGCTGATAAACGAACACAAACGCCTGAAAGACGAAATCCGCCAGTTAAAAACCGAGAATCACGAGCTGCGGCAGCTGCTGCAAAGCCGCGAAGAACAACTGGAGCATTTCAGAAATCAGGCGAAAATCGCTAAACTTGTCGATAATTTACGTTCGGAAGACGGAAGTGCTTCGGAATTAAAGAAAAAAGTTGACGACTATATCAGGGAAATCGACAAATGCATAGCCTATTTAAGCCGATAAACCTGTAAGCCGCAAACATGGAAGAGTTATCCATACGCATAAAAATAGCCGACCGCGAATACCCGATGAAGGTAAAGCCACAGGACGAAGAAAAAGTAAGGCAGGCCGGCCGGCTCATCAATGAACGCATCGCAGCTTACAGAAACCAGTTCGGCATTGAAGATAAACAGGACCTGCTGGCCATGGTGGCCTTCGACAGCCTGGTGGAAAAAATGACTTCCGAAGAGAAGCAACAGGTTTTCGGCCAGGCGCTCATGGAAAAAGTAAATCACCTGAATAACCTCGTCACCCAGTCCATTCTTTAATCCCCTTCCGCCCATTCCGGACAGGTGTTTAACTTCTAACCCTTCGTGCTATGGGCGAACAAACTTTCATATGGGCCGTTGTCGGCATAGCCACAGCCGCCACCATCGGATTAAGTTTCCTCATCGGATACCTTTTTTATAAGCGCAAACTGAAAAACCACCAGCAGGAGCTCGAACAAAAAGCCCAACTCATGCTGAAGGAAGCTGAAATAGCTGCCGAGAACATCAAAAAAGACAAGATTCTGGAGGCCAAGGAAAAAATCCTCAAAATGAAAACAGAATTTGAGGAAGAAGCCAACCGGAAGAAAAACCTCATCATCAGCAACGAACAAAAAGTAAAGCAGCGCGAACAGCAGGTTAGCCGCGAACTGGAACAGGTAAAACGCCGTGAGGCCGAGCTGAATGAACTTCAGCAAAACCTGCAGCAGCAGCTGGAGCTGGTAAAGAAGCGCAGAGAAGAACAGGAAAAATTCAACCAGCAGAAAGTACAGATTCTGGAAAATATTTCGCGCCTCACGGCCGAGGAAGCGCGCGAACAGCTTATCGCCTCCCTAAAAGAGGAGGCCCAGGCACGCGCTGCCGCTTACATCAAAGACATTATGGAGCAGGCCCGGCTTACGGCCACCAAAGAAGCCAAAAAAATTGTGGTAGAAACCATCCAGCGTACAGCCACCGAACACGCCATCGAAAACTGCGTGTCGGTATTTAACCTGGAGAGCGATGACATTAAAGGAAAAATTATCGGTCGTGAAGGGCGCAACATCCGCACACTCGAAGCTGCCACCGGTGTGGAGTTGATTGTGGACGACACGCCCGAAGCCATCATCATCTCCGGCTTCGATCCGGTAAGGCGCGAGATTGCCCGGCTGTCGTTACACCGGTTGGTACAGGACGGACGCATTCACCCGGCGCGCATCGAGGAAATCGTAGCCAAAACCGCCAAACAGATTGAAGAAGAAATTGTAGAGATTGGCGAACGCACGGTGATTGAACTCGGCATTCACGGTCTCCACCCCGAGCTGGTTAAACTGGTGGGCCGCATGCGCTACCGCTCCTCTTACGGACAAAACCTGCTGCAGCACTCACGCGAAGTAGCCAACCTGTGTGCCATTATGGCCGCCGAACTGGGCCTGAACGTGAAGCAGGCTAAACGCGCCGGACTACTGCACGACATTGGTAAGGTGTGGCCCGAAGAACTGGAGAAACCCCATGCGCTGGTAGGTATGGAGCTGGCGCAGAAATACAAGGAACACCCCGTTGTGTGCAACGCCATTGGCGCCCATCACGATGAAATTGAGATGACCAGCATCATTGCCCCCATCGTACAGGCCTGTGATGCCATCAGCGGTGCGCGCCCCGGTGCACGGCGCGAAGTGATTGAACAATACATCAAGCGCCTGAAAGACCTGGAAGAACTGGGCATGAGCTTCGATGGTGTGGAAAAATGCTATGCCATTCAGGCGGGCCGCGAACTGCGTGTGATACTGGATGCCGAAAAAGTGAGCGATGAACGGGCCAGTCAGCTGAGCTTCGAAATATCGCAGAAGATTGAACGCGACATGCAGTATCCGGGTCAGATAAAAGTTACCGTTATCCGCGAAAAGCGCAGCGTGGCCTATGCCAAGTAATACCGGCATAATTTTTTTAGATAAATTGCTGAAAATCAAATTATAACGGAATATTTAACAGGATTAGGAATTGGATTCCCAGGTTAGCGGGTATGCGGATTTTAATTTAAAGTTTGGCGTTTGTGCCATCGGTTTCCAGGTGCACGGATATTATATCTGTATGAATGTCCGGAGAATACCAGCCGGCTATAAACTATTCAACCGCTAATAGAAATCTTTTTCCTTCACTCCATCAGCTCCACAATCTCGCGGTCATCTATCCGGATATCATCTTCGCCCACCTCATCGAACGGATGCTCCAGGTGGTCCTGAATGTTATCTAAACTTACCAGTATGAAACTGTACAGTACCGGCATAACGTACTCCAGTTGGGCCGAATAATCATTAAAGGTGCTGGCAAAATAAGGCCCGTAGATGATCGGAAAAATGTAAATAAACACCTTGCTGTAGGCACGAAGGGTTACCGGTGTCCGGTAAGCATGGATAATCTTCAGGTTATCGAAGGCAATAATCATTTTGCTTACATACTGACTCACGCGCGAAATTTCACCGCTTTGCACGCCATGCTGACGCATTTCCATGGTAAGTTGCGACAAAGCCGAAAAAAGCCGGTAAATCCTGTTTTCGTTTTCCTGCCATGCACTGCGCTGGTGCGACAAAAACATGGTGCGCATAAGCCGGGTAAGGTCGGCCACAATGGAACGGGCGCGTTGCGGCAGGTCATTGCTCTTCTCGGTCGTCCAGTCGCGGGTGGCGTAGTAAATGGCGATGGCGTGTCCTTTAAAATCACTTAACCGTTGCAGGGCTGTTTCCCTGCGGTTATAGGCCGAGCCGATGGAGAACACCACCGGAAACACGATGGCAACGCCCACCAGCATATCCGGAAATTTTGCGGTCAACCCAAAATGGTAACACACATACGTGGAAATGACCGCCAATGCCGTAACGATCAGCGTTTTGTAATTGATGATGAGAAAGAAACTGGAGAGCACCCGTTTCATGGCCGAAAGTTTAGGCCGAATATGGCGAATCGGGTTATATTAACAAATGATGAAGCGCAGATTAATGTAATGTTGCGTTTAGTCGGCCAGCACCTCTACCTCAACCCGCACGTTTTTCCGGGCATTGACACCATGGCGGTCGTATAGCGGACGTTTGCCACCCCAGGCTTTTATTTCAATCCGGTCTCCGGAAATACCATTGGTCATCAGGTATTCTTTAATGGTTTCGGCCCTTTCGTAAGATAAGTCCTTTGCCGAGCCTATCCGTTCTCGCGCTCCGGTTAATGAGAAGAAGTTCTTATCCGGACCCAGGTAAAGGATTTTTCCATGGTAGTTGCCGTTGGTGTGCCCATGCAGGCGAATACGATATCGCGGATTCTCCTTCATCATCTCCAGCAGCTGCGTCAACTCGTACTTCGACTCCGGCAGCATGATGGCAGCATCATTGAAAAAATACACATTATACAGCGTAGCCCTATCCCCTCTTCGGTAACGTACCATGTCGAACAACACGGCAAGGGTAGTGCCCATCAGCTCGATGTAGGGCTTAATGGTATCTTTCAGTGGCAGCGGATAGTTGATTTCAACCTGCTGTTTGCGGTATCCGAATACTTCGGCAATCAGCGTAAGCATACCCGATTGTGTTTTGGGGTCGGGCAGCATGAGGTATTCATTACCCTTAACTTTGGTGATGAGCCGGTTGCGCTCCGTGTCAATTACCTGTACTTCTCCGTCAATTACCCGGTTGGTGGTGGCATCAAATAAACTGAGAAACACTTCCGTATTACCCAGTGTCATCACCGGGTACTGAATAATTTTTTCCTCCTGCTCAACAGTAATCTCCTCTTTTTTTTCAGCGGGATCCGGTTGTGGTGCAGGTGCAGGCGCTACCACAGGCTGAGACCCGGTTTGTGAATTTAACTGCATGACCTGTTGAGTAACGGGTTCAGGGCGGTGAGCAATAAGTCCGGCCACGACACGTACCCATGCATCGGTAAACTTACCCTGTTCACGTACTTTTTTCATTTCTATCAGTGATGAGCGCAGGTCGGTATGATAACTCAGATAAACAAAGAAGAGATTTTTCTGTGCATTGAAACCATATTGCGCCGAAAGGCCCTTGTCTTGTAAATCTTTCGTAAACCGGCTAGCATAATTTTCACGCGAGTGGGCATAGGCAGCTACCACCACATAGTAACCCGGCTCCAGTTCATGGGGTGCCGGCTGGGCGTATAACTGCATGCTCAGGCCCCACAGGAAGAAAGCCAACAAGACAACCTTCATGTAAGATTTGGTTTAGGATTTGTCAATATTGGACAAAAAAACCTTAAAATCAAAATAATTAAACGGTTTTACGCAGTCAGGCCGGTTTTTTCAGGATGTAAGATTTTACCCATTCCGTTAAAAATCCGTAACCGTAACCACCCAGTTGTGCGAACGTAGCCGGTAAGGCCAGCATAGCCACCTTCGCGCTTCGGGTGATTGTATAGGCTTTATAGGCTACCAATGCCAGAAAGAACAGCAACAACAGAAGTGCAAACGCAAATAACGGCTTACTGATAAGCAACAAAGCAGGCAGCAACACCATACCCATTAGAAAACATGCCGGAAGCCAATGCACAAAACTTATTTCCCCGGCATGCGCCCGCCCTACATGTACCCTGCCGCGGCCAAAGTTTTTTACCTGCCGAAAGAAATCACCCAGCGTTGCACGGCGCTTATGGAAAACATATGCATCATTCAGCAAAGCAATCCGGAAGCCGGCTTTGCGCATGCGTACACTCAGTTCGATGTCTTCGGCCAGACGGCTGAACCGAAAACCACCGGTCGCCTCCCACACCTTTCGCGAAAAGCCCATGTTGAAACTACGCGGTTGAAAGTTTCGATCCGTGCCGCCTCCGCGAATGCCTCCGGTAGTAATACCGGCCGACATGGTAAAGGCCATGGCCTGTTGTAAGGGTGTAAATGAATCATGTCCGCGGTCGGGACCTCCCCACGCATCAAAGTCATTTTTCGATAAAGCTTTATGTACCGTTTCCAGGTAATGCTCCGGAATGATGCAGTCGGAGTCGAACATAACGAAATATTCTCCGCGTGCATGTTGGAAGCCCAGGTTGCGACTGGGGCCGGGACCGGAATTGGGTTTGAATAAATATTGGATGTTCAGCTTGTCGGTGTAATGCTGCACCACCTCATCGCAACGTCGTACCGAACCGTCATCCACTACCAGTACTTCGAAGTTGGTATAGGATTGCCGCGTCAGGCTCTCCAGCAGTTCACGCAATTCGTCCGGGCGGTTATACACCGGAATGATTATGGAAAATTTTGGCGCAGGCTGCATGCGCAAATGTAAGCAGGATGAGCGGTTTCCCTGTTGTACGTGGATTTGTTACCTTCCGAACAAAATCATGTTTATGAAAAAAACAGTGTGGCTGCTGCCGTTCCTAATCGCATCACTCAAAGCCCAGCCAACTTATCAAACTGATGTGCAGTCGGTTGATGCTATTATTCGGGCATTGTACGATGTCATTTCCGGAGCACCCGGTGAAGCGCGCAACTGGGAACGCTTCCGGTTTTTGTTCGCATCCGATGCGCGCCTGATTCCAACCGTAAAAAACCAGGAAGGACAGCTTGCCCTACGCCCGTTAACGCCCGAACAGTATGTGGAGCTGTTTAGCAGCCGCATACCTGTTGGGTTTTATGAGCGGGAGTTGCACCGCGTCACCGAGCAGTTCGGCACGGTAACGCATCTTTTCAGCACCTACGAAACACGCGAGAAAGCCGATGGCCCGGCAACTAACCGCGGCATCAACAGCATACAATTGTTTTACGATGGCACACGCTATTACATTGTGACCATCTTTTGGTGCGCGGAAAGCATGGGTTATACCTTGCCTGAGAAATATCTGAAAACCGGAAAGAAAAAATGAAATACACGGTCTTACTTTGTTGTGCGCTGTGCAGTGCCCTGATTTTATCTGCACAGAAAAAGCAGCCTTCGCTGGATGAAGTAGCCGCAAAACATGCCGTTCAGTCATTTAAATTGTTTTACGACTTACTCAGTCTGCCCAACGATGCGCACTATCCGGAGGACATCGAAAAAAATGTGCAGTGGTGCGAAAATGCTTTTACAAGCCGCGGCTTTACTACCCAACGCCTCAGCACACCCACTGTGCCGTTGCTGCTGGCGAGCCGGCCGGTAAAAAAAGCTACCAAAACCGTGTTAATATACCTGCAACTTGACGGCCAGCCGGTGGATCCGTCAAAGTGGAATCAGGAGAGTCCATGGAAGCCTGTATTAAAAGAAAAAGATGAAAGCGGCAACTGGAAAACCATACCATACGAATTGTTGTACGAAGGCTACCAGCCTGACTGGCGCATCTTTGCACGCGCAGCCTCGGATGCCAAAGGACCTGTAGCTGCTTTTCTGGCGGCACTGGATGCCCTGAAAGAACTAAAGTCCGAGCCCAACTTCAACATGAAGGTTATCATGGATTTTGAGGAAGAGTTAGGCTCACCCAATCTTCCCGAAGCAGTGAAAAAATACCGCTCGGAACTGGCCGCTGACATGCTGATTATCTTCGATGGTCCGCGCCATTTCTCCAACCAGCCTACGCTTAGTTTTGGTGCACGCGGTATATGTGAAATGACCCTGACCGTGTATGGACCGCGGCAGCCGGTGCACAGCGGCAATTACGGCAACTATACGCCCAACCCGGCCATGCGCCTGGCACAACTGCTGGCATCCATGAAAGATCCGGATGGACGCGTAATTATTCCCGGATTTTATGATGGCGTGGTACTCACAACGGAAGAGAAAGCCATTCTTAAGCAAGTACCCGATGATGAACAGGTTATAAAAAAATTTCTCGGCATAGCCGAACCCGATAAGATTGGCGATAACTTTCAGGAATCGCTTCAATATCCCACGCTCAATATCCGGGGACTCGATGCCCTTTACGTTGGCAGGGAGGCCCGCACGTTGATTCCCGATAAAGCGGTTGCCGAGATAGACATCCGCCTGGTGCCTTCCAGCGATGCCGAACGACTGATTGGATTAATCAAAAATCATATCCGGCAGCAGGGATATTATTTGATTGATCGCGAACCGACCGAAGAAGAAAGATTGAAGTATGGCCGCATCGCGTCCATACGTTACAGTGTTGCGTACGGTCCGTTTCAAACCCCTTTTGATTCGGACGTCGGCAGGTGGTTAACGCGTGCCATGGTACGTGCTTTCGGAAACGAGCCGGTGCGCATCCGCATGACGGGCGGCTCCATTCCTATTTCGCCTTTTGTGCTAACTCTCGGTATTCCCGCAGTTGCTGTGCCTACAGTTAATCCGGATAATAATCAACATGCCGAAAACGAAAATATACGGGTTGGCAACTATGTTGAAGCGGTCAAAACTTTTCTTTCGATTCTCACGGAGAAACTCTGAGTTAATTTCAGGTTTTCAATTTTTGCTAACTTGCTGCAGATAGTTCGCATGTATGAGCAGCAGCAGGTCCCGCTTGTCACGTTTACTTCTAGGGCCTGATCGGATTGAATCCCATCTTGAATATAAAACGGCCGTTCTACGCGCGGGCCTGGCACTTCTGGCAACGGCTGTGGGTTTGCTTTACATCATTATTGACCGCATCGTTGGCATTTACGGTAATGAAGTTTTTTACCTGGGTGCCATCGCAAGTGGGATGATAACTCTTATTCTTAATCGCTATCGTTATTACCGCGCAGCTAACATCATTTTTCTTTCAGCCATTAACCTTACCATCTTTCTATTTGCCGACAACGATCCGTATTACACCGGCATCTATGCTTATTTTATCTGTACAGCCCTTACAGCTTTTGCATTGTTTGGTTATAAAGATATTTACTCCGCGTTTGCTTTCAGTATCCTGAGTCTTACGTTGTTTCTTATCGCTTACTGGAACGATAACAGCCTGATTGTTCATGAAATTGTTCCGCCTGAACGTGCTGAAGTTTACCTTACCATCAACATCACGGTATCCTTTATAACCTGTGTGGCCATCATTTATTTTCTCATCAAAACCAATCGCCGCTCAGAGGAGCTATTGGATGAACAAAACAAGTTGCTTGCCAAAGCCAATGCCGAACTCGACCAGTTTGCTTACAGCGTTTCCCACGATTTACGTGCACCGCTCAGCTCCATTCTCGGTCTGATTAACGTGTACGGCTTATCGAAAACTGCCGATGAGAAGGAACAGGTCATATCGCTCATCAGCAGCCGGGTTCATAAACTGGATCAGTTTATTCGCGACATCCTGAATCACTCCCGTAATATCCGGATGGAAGTGCAATACGAACAGGTAAAGCCGCACCACCTGGTTCAGGAAGTACTGAATCAACTGAACCACATGAAAGATTTCGGTAAGCAAAAAATTGAGAACCTGATTCCCGAAGAGCTGACCGTAGAAACCGATCGCAACCGCCTGCTCATCATCCTTTCCAATCTCATCAGCAACGCTGTAAAATATTACGACCCGTGCAAAGCGGAACCTTACATCCGCATTAAAGCGGACCAAAACAGAACGCACTGGACGTTAACGATTTCTGATAACGGCATTGGAATTGAAAACGAACACGTGAAAAATCTTTTCACCATGTTTTACCGGGCTCATTCGCATGGCGAGGGTTCAGGACTGGGACTTTATATCGTTCACGAGATATGCCGCAAGATGGGCGGCTCAGTAACGGTCAATTCGCAGTATGGCATGGGAACCGAATTTTGTGTTACCCTGCCTAATAATACCAAGATTAAGTAAGTCGTACTTCTTTTTCGGCCTCTCTGAATCCGGCTCGCTCTGCTATTAAATAATCTTTTTTGGAAAGCGACTGGCGTGTTATGAGCTCGGCCAGAAATCCTGTAACAAAAAGTTGCACGCCAATGATAACGGCTACCAATGCCAGATAGAAAATAGGTTGTTGGGTGATGTCGCGTTTTAATGGAATTCCGGAAAAGTAAATCGAGTCAATCTTATCCCACAAAAGTTTTGCGGTAAACAGAAAACCCGAAAGGAAAGAAAGTATGCCCAGCGTGCCAAAAAAGTGCATGGGCCGCATGGCAAAGCGACCTACAAACAGGATGGTAAGCAAATCGAGAAAACCTCGGATAAAACGCTCAAACCCAAACTTGCTGTACCCATACTTGCGTTCATGGTGTTCTACCACCTTTTCGGTGATTTTATTAAAGCCGGCCCATCTGGCAATAACCGGAATATAGCGGTGCATTTCGCCATACACCGAAATGTTTTTTACCACTTCGCTGCGGTACGCTTTTAAACCGCAGTTAAAGTCGTGAATGGGAATGCCGGAGAACTTGCGGGTAACGAAATTAAAAAAACGGGAAGGTATGGTTTTACTCAGCGGGTCTTTGCGCTTTTTCTTCCATCCTGAAACGAGGTGGTAGCCTCCTTCGGTAATCATATGGTAAAGCCCGGGTATTTCGTCCGGGCTGTCCTGCAAATCGGCATCCATCGTAATAACCACTTGTCCTTTGGCCGCACGAAAGCCGGTTTGCAGTGCAGCCGACTTTCCGTAGTTGCGGTTAAAGCGTATGCCTTTGATGCGATCGTCTTCCGCACTCAGACTTTTGATTTGTTCCCACGACCCGTCGGTTGAGCCATCGTCAACAAAGATGACTTCGTACGAAAATGAATGGGGCTGCAGTGCCCGGTTAATCCACTGACTTAACTCGCGAAGGGACTCTTCTTCGTTGTAAACGGGTATGATTACGGAGATCTGCGTCATTCATCAGTATCAACGCAAATCTGATAAAAGTTTCCGGCATTCTATAGGTTTCCTGAATTTTTTACAAGAGAAGGTTTAGAATGGAGGAGCCGGATTCTTCTTCTGGGTAAAGATGGAAACAATCAATGCGATTACCGTACCACCAACAACACCGCCAAAGGCGTAAAACACCCAGAATAATTTTTTCGTCCATTCAATAGCCACATCAATCTGGTCATCGGGCATATTGCGCTCCTCCATTTGTATGCGTTGTGTCTCATAGAAGTTTTCCATGGTAGCCGGGTCAATGATATTTGCATATACATAGGTAAACAAGCCGGCAACCAGCGTAGCTACCACTGCACTCCAAAAGCCAATACCAACGCCCTGTGCGTAGGTCATAAAGCCATCTCCGCGATCTTTAAATTCTCTGTGGGCTAACACCAATAAAATAATGGTAAAAATTGAGCCTATCCAGCCCCACTTATTATCAAACGCATTCAATCCTGCTATAATCAGGATGATAAAAAAAGCAATCGATACAAGCGCACTGATTGCACCCCATTTCAGACCTACCGACATTACGGAGGCTGCTGGTTTTGTTTGTTCTTCCATATGGTTTACGTTTTAGGTTGTTTTCTGAGGATTACCGACATAATAATTCCCAGCAACAGGCCGATGACCAGGCTCTGTACCAGGTACAACGAAGCCAGTTGTGCCGCATTAGTCGCAGGAAGCAACTCCAGATTACGCTCATAAACCTCTTTTCCTATGCGGAGGATATCTTCTTCCGGAAAGCTTTTCAGGTACGCCAGTGTTTTTTCAATATATTCTGATACAAAACCAGCCTCCAGTGTTCCGAAAATCCACACACCCAAACCACCCAGTAAAGCAGCCCACATCACCATAAGGGAACTGCCGGCCATGCCCTGCACGAAATAAAGCACACCGCCCTGATGATAATCGCGAAATTCGCGCAACGCAAAGAAGATAAAGATTCCGTATAGCGGTACGCGAAAATCAAGAAAGGGCGAAACCAGCAACGGATGCCGGCCGAGGTAGTACACTACCACCAGAAAAGATGAACTTAACACGGCTGCCAGCGCACCGTATTTCAGCGTTATGAACAACAGTTTTCTGAACATGCTATTCAAAAATGCGGTAACGACCGTTATTGAAAACGGCTATGGTTTTTCCCTTTACTTTCTTTCCCCACCAGGGCGAATTTTTCGACTTACTCTTGTTGGTTGTTTCGTCCAGCGTCCACTCCGCACCGGGGTCGAACAAGGTAAGATTTGCCTTTTCGCCTTCCTCAATAACCGGCTGTTGAAGCCCCAGCACTTTTCGTGGGTTGATCGCAATTTTTTCAATCAGCACATCCCATGGAATTACCGATGAAAGCTCGGACAAATTACTTCCTGTGGTCTGCAAGCTGATGATGCCAGCCTCAGCATGATCGAATTCTACCATTTTGCTTTCCTCGTCCTGTGGTACGTGACCGGAGCAAATTACATCAATGGTTCCGTCCTGCAAACCGCGTATAAGGGCATCGTTATCCCGTTTCTGACGCAACGGCGGATTTACCTTATAGTTGGTATCGAACGATTCGAGCAGTGAATCATCCAGCAACGGCTGATATGCCGCCACATCGCAGGTTACGGCAAGTTTTTTACGGGCTGTGCGCAACAGGCTAACTGCCCGCGCAGTAGAAATCCGTGAAATGTGTAATCTTCCACCCGCATAACCTAACAGTTTCAGGTTTCTGCTCAACGCAATTTCCTCCGCCAGTGCAGGCATGCCTTTTAAACCCAGGCGGGCACTAACAGGGCTTTCGTTCATCTGACCATAAAGATTCAGCCAGATGTCTTCCGGATGATCCACCAATAAGCCGTTAAAGGCCTGCAGGTATTGCAGAGTTTTCAGAAAAATATCCGTGTTCCAGATGGTCTTCAGTCCGTCAGTAAACCCGATGGCTCCCGCATGATGCAGGTCCATCATTTCAGTAAAGTCTTCGCCCCTGGTATTTCGGGTAACTGCAGCCAGCACATGCATTTGTACCAGCCTGCCGGCATTGCCGCGAAGAAAGTAATTCACATCGTCTTTGGTCTGAACAACAGGCTGTGTGTTGGGGAGGACGGCCAGCTCGGTAAAACCACCGGCCATGGCAGCCTGCGCAAGCGACTCAAGGTCTTCTTTCTGCTCGAAGCCCGGCTCACCCGACTGCGTACCCAGGTCGAACCAGCCCGGGCTTAGCAGCATACCTTCCGCCTGAATGATGCGATCAGCTTCGGAAGTTTTTGTGCTGACATCGGCTATACGACCGTTTTCTATAAGTATGTTTCGTGTTTTTTGATGCGCTGAAGAATTCGGGTCGATGATTTTAGCCGATTGAATGAGAATCTTCATAGGAATGCTGCAGCAAAGAAACAACTTTTTTCATCAACAGCCTTTCACCGCCAAAACCGGATAAGTAATATTTCCGTCAGTAAAAAAATCAGCGACAAAATCAGGGCATGTCGCCACAGCGGAGTACCCAGGTACTGTGCCCGGAAAGTTTTGCCGAAATCACCGGCCGATGTACCGGATATAAACTGTACATGATACGGATTACTCAGGGCCTCCATAAGCGAAGCCTCCGTGTGTTGTTCGGGTTCGGACTCGCGCCGGTCGGGATTAAAGGCCAGTAAGGCAAGCGTATCCGATTGATGAAGCGCAAAATAAAATCCCGGTGTAAGCGCAAAACGGGGAAGCTCCAGCACAAACCGGCCATCGCGCATTCTTTGGTCCGGAATAAAATCCTGTTCGCCCGATAACCGAATGGTAGCCGGGGTGTTTAAACTGTCAGGACGAACAGTAAGTTGGGTTTCGGTCAAGGAATAATACGGCCTCAGCTCCGCCTTTTTCCCGGTGATTGCCAGGCGATACATAACCGGAAGAAAAAGGAAATGGTTACCAAAATCTGTATAAGCCGGTTGCAGCGATGTGGCCAGCAGATACAGGTTGCCGTTTCCTTTACGAAAACGGGAAAGCAGTGGCTGGTTGTTTTTTAGTTTAATCAATGCCGACCGGTCATTGCCCCAATCCATTACTCGTTTTGCCTGAAACAACACCATCCTGTTAGTAGCTTCTTCCACAATATGCTGAAAAAACGGACTGCGAAAGTCCGGTGATTCGATTTCCAATTTTTCATTTTCGGAAGCCGGACCCACGGGCCGGTCTGTAAGCTCCCGCAGCAACTCAAACGATTGGGCAGGAGCCGGTATAACCAACAAAGACCCACCATTTCGTACATAATCGTTCAGCGACTGAATTAAAGCTGCAGACGGGCGGCTTACTTCATTGATTACGACCAAATCGGCCGACTGAACAATAGCTAAATTTAAATTAGCCGTGCCGAATGATTTAAAGTGAAATACTTTCGGATTACCGAAAACCGTCTGTATATAACGCGTTGAACCGGATTCTGTAATTTCAACGACACGAATCCTTTCGGTGCGGTTCAGGGCAAGATATAGCTGGTTATCGAAAGTAACGGGAAAGTCATTAAACCGGACTTCCGCCTTGCTGAAGGCCGGCAAAGCCGATGGTAAACTGAAGGAAACAGTAGCCGATGCGGAGGCGGGCACCGAAACAATCGTTGAGCCCACCTGAATGTCGTTTATCAAGAGCTTGACCGAAAGTTGTTCAGCTGTCTGCAAACCCGTATTTCGGATTCGGACGTTGAGCACGTTGCGTTCTCCTTCCAAAAGAAAAGGCGTCTCAAGCCATGCTGTGTCCGCATAAACGTTGGCCGATGACTGGAGTGGCAGTCGCAGCAGGTAAACATGACGGGTAGTATCGGGAAATATATCGCCATCGATTTGACCTGCTGTTGATTTTTGAAAATCGGAAAACAAATAAAAGTCTCCACCCGTTTTCGTATCGTGCATGCGCGTTGCAATTTCCTTCAGCGATCGCCCAACCGGTGACAACCGAATACCGGATAATAAATCCAGAAATTCAGTTTTCGATTTCATTGAATTGGAAAATGGCGCAAAGTCGTTCGTAATTAAACGATAGCGGGTATCGGGTGGAAATACCTCGGTAAGTTGGCGCGCATACTGCATGGCTGCATCCAGAGCCCGTTCTTTTTCGGCTACGGGTGCCGACATGCTCAGTGAGTTATCGATGTAAATTGTTACCGAACGCGTATCGGTTACCTGTTGGCCGGCAGGAATAAACGGCTGGGCAAAAGCCATAACCAGAAAGAAAAGAAACAGCAGCCGCGCAGCAAGTATGAGTAAATGTTTGAGTTTTTGACGCGAAGCCGTGGCCTGTTGCACCTGGCGCAAAAAGCGATTGGATGAAAAATAAACCCGCTGGGTTTTACGAAAACTGAACAGGTGTACAATTATCGGAATGGCCAGAGCCGTCAATGCCCACAAAAATGCCGGATTCACAAAACTCATGAACGCAAGGTACAAAGCATTGAAACAGCAAAGTTACCGGACAAAAAATTTTGCTTAGCGTTAGCTTACAATGAGCATTGTTGAAATACGGTTGTTTTAACAAAAAAACCCTCCCCTTTCGGGGAGGGCAACCCTCCGCAGGCATCATTGCCTCAAAGCCCTGTTGCCGGGGAAGATTTGGCTGGTAAGGGTTTGGTAAGAAGCTTTTGTTTTTATTGCCGCAAGTCATACCCGATGATGGTATTATCGGATTTGAGGAAGAAGAACACACCAAAATCCTCATCTACCAGGTATTCGGGTTTCTTGTCTTTGGTTATAATCTGTCCATCCGGTTTACCGGTATCTTTATTTAACCGGATGAGGCCTACACCATCATCGAGAGATGTCTGGATATAAATGCTGTTTTTGGTTGCGGTTGTGGCATTAAATCGCTGACTCATAATGGAGGCAGCACTGCCGGCTGCACCGGTAAGTGATTTTGCATTACTGGAGGCCATCCGCTCGCTGTCTTCCACATAAAACGGTGTAGCTCCCTGCATATAACCTGCTTTGGCTGCATTGGCTGAGGCGGCCGCCATGGTGGTTACCATTACGGCACCTGCCAGAATCTTACCTGCAATGCTGGTTCCCGGCGCTTTGTAAAAAGCATGGTACTTCACATTGCCGTCATAGTCCACTAACATTGCATTTTGATTGGACGTTAGCAATACACCTCCCTCGCGAAACTCCATCTTCGAAGGGTTTTCGTCTCCTTTAAATTCAATATCGCATACCTTCTTTGAAGTGCCGTCACGGGTAATGAAGAACAGCTCGTTTCCGGTGCTTACTACAAACCGGTTGTTGTTTCTATCCAGGCCGGTTATCATCTGTTCTACTTTCCTGAATTTAGCCGGTTCTTTTGCAAAACCACCGTCTTTCAGGTTAACCAGACCCATTTTTACATTGGTGAGATAGAACAATGTACCATCCTGATTAAGGGCAAAAATCCGGTAGGGCGCACCGGTTTCAATATTTTTCGGCAAATGGAGCGAACCGGTGTGCAACAAAGTGTTTACTTCTCCGGTGGATGTGCCGAACACCACGCCATCGGGCTGGAAAATAAATTCCCGGATTCCCCCTTTATCCGAATACGGCTTCTTCCAAAGTTTTTGTGCAGTACCCGGATCGAATAAATTTACTTCGAATGACTTTTCTTCTTCCGAATACACCCACAAACCTTCCTTTAAAAGTTCTATACGTTTAACGGCTCCGTCCAGACTGATGGGCTTGGCCCACATCAGCGAGCCATCTTTTGCATTGATTTTAAAAATCTTGGCTTTCAAAAACGGACCGTAGGCATATACCACCTGGTTTTCTTCATCGAACAGGTACTTCAGCGTTCCGTCAGAATTGTTAAGCTTCGTGGTAAACCATTCAATCGCATTGGTGCGCAGGTTCACTACCGTCACACTTTTGGTGGTTGTCATAATGAACCGGTCATCTTCCACAACCATACTCGTGGGTAGTCCGCCTCCGGTTAATTTTTTATCCTTCAAATCGATTAAAGCCAGCTCTTTATTGGAGCCCAGGTCATATATCCCGATGCAGGTGGCGGACTTTAACTTATTGTTGGCACCCCATATCACGAATTTGGCTTCGTCGGTAACAACATGGTAGCCGGCTGGTGCCGTCCAGTCGTATTTCTGGCTTTCAAAAACCGGTTTGCCGGTGAAATAATCCAACACCACGTAAGATGGCATTTTACCCATGGCCGTATTTTTTAGAACCACCCACGGCAAGCCTTCGATCAAGTCCATTTCATTAAGCTTAATTTTCCCCAAGTCGGTATAATCATATAGCAATTGATTTTTGTGGGCTTCAATGGCCGTGAAACCTTTTGAATGCCCCACCAACAAAATACCGCCTGGAGCAAGGGTCCAGGTTTCCCATTTGTTAGGTAAGGTGTAGGTGTACTTAGGTTGAATGTTGGTTTGTGCCCAAAGCGGGGTACAAAGCAACCAGAGCAGGCGTAATTTTTTCATGGCTTTGAGGTTTACTATTCAAAAGCCAAGTTGCTCCAGGTTACCTGTTGTTTTAATACACGAAAATAAGGAATGGGGTACCTGAAAAAAGGTAAAGTTCAGTTGAGCAGTCCCTCGGTGATAGCCATGCGAATCAACTCGGCCGAATTGCGGGCATTGAGTTTTTTAAGCAGGTTTTTGCGATGCGTTTCGACCGTTCCGGGTGAAAGATGAAGGCGATCGGCTATTTCTTTACTGGAAATGCCCTCAGCAATCAGCTGTAAAACTTCACGTTCGCGCTGAGTAAGCAACGCCAGTAATTTTACATTCGACTCTCTTTTTACTGTCAGCGGCGTTACCTCCAGCATGGATTCGGTAAGCTGACTGGAGTAGAATTTTGTTCCCTGCTTTACCATCTGCAAACCGGTAAGAAATTCCTGACGCGGGGCATTTTTAACGATGTATCCGGCAATACCCATTTTTACCATTTTCTGCACCAGCGCTTTTTCGTGATGGAAGGTGAGTATGACAATTTTATAACCCGGATTTTGGGCCAGCAGCTTTTCCGTGCATTGCAACCCGTTCATACCCGGCATCTCCAGGTCCATTAAAATAATGTCCGGTTTTAGGATTGGAATTTTTTTCATCGCCTCTTCTCCGGAGTTGGCGTAACCGATTACCTCCCAATCACCGCTGCTTTCCACCAATGAGATGATTCCATCAATCACCAACTGATGGTCATCAACCAGATATAAAGTGCTCTTTTTCATCTTTACTAAATAGGTACAGTAACGGTTACCAGCGTGCCCGACTTGCCGTTTTGCTCGAACAACACCGTGCCCTTCACCCCCTCCACGCGGCTGCGGATGTTCATCAGGCCATGTCCGCTCTGTGCCGCCTGCGCATCGAAACCTACGCCATTGTCCTCTACAGTAAGGCGAAGTTTATCTTTCATTTTAAAAAGGTTAACGGATACCTGACTGGCCTGAGCATGACGAATAATGTTATTAACCAGCTCTTGTACCACCCGAAACAAGGTAAGTTCGGTTTTGGCATCAAACCGATCGGTGGCCAGATGGTGATGGAACGTACACTGCACGGATGTGTTGGAAAATGTCCGTGCCAAAAGGTCGGTTATGGCGGGCACCAAACCCAGTTCGGTTAATGAGCGTGGCATCATGTCGTGTGATAATGTCCGAACTTCAGATGCGGTTTTGCGCAGGTTATCCGAAAGTGAGCTAACGATGGTTTTGAGTTCAGAACCATGAGCTCTATGTTTTGCCGACTCGAGCTGGAGAATAACCCCGCTGAGCTGCTGGCCTATGCCATCGTGCAGGTCGCGTGCTATGCGTTGCCGCTCCTCTTCGGTGGCCTGCAATACTGCATCCAGGCGAAGTTGTTTTTCCTTCAATAACAGTTGTTGTTCACGCGCCCGTTGACGAGCACGGAAGAATAAGAACCCGATGACACCCAACAGGGATAAAATAATCACCGCAGCTGTCAGGATGATATTTTGATTACGATGACGCGCTAACATCAGGTTATTGTGTTCAATGAGCAGCTTCTGATCCAGTATTTGCCGTTCTTTTTCGGCTGTTTCGTATTTCACTTCCATCTCGGCAACGCTTTCGGCATTTCGCTTTGAAAATTTCTGCTCGAGTACTTCCTGTTGTTTATTGCCGTAATACCTGCCTTTCTGTGTATCACCAACGGTGTAATAATAAGCTGAAGCATACCGATACACATCCGATGCATAAAATTCCAGCTCGGGCTTCTGCTCTATCAAAGCAAAGCACTTCTGAAGTAACGGCAATGCCTTTTCCGGTTTTCTCATGTTTAAATAAACCCCTGCTGCTGCCGAATTGATGTTCATCAAAAATTTATCGGGCAGTTTAATGGATGGGTCATGGTTCAGGATTTCGAGGTTAAACCGCTGTGCTTCATCATACCGGTTCATGGCAGCCAGTGTATTGGCCATGTTACCTGCCAAATCATAGTACTGTCGTAAAAATTTTCGCTCAAGCGCAAGTTGTAAACCTTTGCGGTAGATCTCTTCAGCCTCCCTGTATTTCTTCTGATGATATAAGCAAATGCCTATGTTGTTGTACGAAGTTGCCGCCTGCGCAAGCAGAGCCGGATCGCTCAACCGAATTTGCAGCGCTTCGCGATGATACTCCAGTGCTTTATCGTAAAGCCCCAACTCCTGATAAATCAAACCGATATTATTCAGCGGTGTACTTTGTGGAATCTGTTTTGATTTCTCCAGTTGCCGGTTGCGTTCGTTAACCAGGAGAAATAAGTCGAGTGCCGTTTGAAAATACCCCCGGTTCCAGTTGTTCAGGCCTAATCCGTTGAGAAACTTTACCTCCAGATCGTTGAATTGATGGTTGCGGCTTAGCTGCAAACCTTTTTCGAAATAGAATCGTGCCGAATCGGCCGAACCTGTAACATCATAATAAACGGCTTTAACATAGGTAGCATGGGTTTGAAGATAAGGATTATGTTTCCCAACAAGTAGTTGCCGGGCTTCTTCCAGATGTTGCCAGGCTGTTTTTGAATTGCTGAAAATAGCTTGAAAGGCAAGTTGCAACAGCGCTGTAACTTTGACCGAATCATCGGAGGCGGTCTGCGCGAGTTTTTCCAGGCTGTCGGTCTTCACGCCCTGTGCACACGCAACATGCGAAGCATAAAACAGTAGAGCGGCAAATGCAGCCGGGCGCAAGCAAATCATACCAGCCAATAAATGCTTATGCAAGCAAGATAATTATTTAAAAAAAGATAAACTACTCTTCAGTCGCGGGTAAGTTCGGTGAATACAATTCCGTATGTTTTCAGTTCCTGAAGTATGGGTTTGTACAATTCGGTGAACACGGGAATAGCAACTCCACGGGTTGTTATCCGGCCTTCCAGTAAAAGCCGCGCGGCCATGCCCATCGGAAGCCCCACGGTTTTGGCCATGGCAGTGTGTGTGGCATCCGTTCCGGTAACCGCAAGTGACGACTGGATTTCACCGGGCTTTCCGTTTTTGTCATACCGAAAGCGGTGCCACATCACAATCATATCTTTATCATCCGGGTTCAGAGCCCATTTTTTATTCAGGATGTGCTCGGTAATCTGTGCCGGTGTGCCCTGCTTCAGACCAATAGGTTCATGACTGAAAAATCCGCTCCAGCGCAATCGATGCATCTCCGGGCTTTGTAACGACAAACCAAAAAATTTTGCAAGTCGCTCTTCTGCCGGAAGCGGGCCGGAAGGAAGGTAAAGCTCGGTGAAGCCGGTGTGCGTCAAGCCCTCACAGTTCAGGCTGTAGGAATCATCGCATACACCCAGTTGAGCCAGGATATGCCATGCCGCACAAAATCCATGATTGCGCAGGGTGCCGCGCAACAGGGTTTTTACTTCGCTAAGCCCGTATAATTCCCGGTACTGCAGGGAGTCGCGGTTGGCATATCCTTCAAAGTCGCCATAATTCGGTACCTGAACAGGCGTAACTCTTTTAAATAGCTGGGTATAGGGAATGAACCGGATTTGTCCATCTTCCAGGTAGCGTGCCGTGCCTTGCCCGGCCATGACCACATTACGCGGATTCCAGGTGAATTTGTATCGCCAGGGATTCCCGGGGTCGGTATCGGGTGCAATCAGTCCGCCGGTAAACGACTCAAAAGAAGTAACCGTTCCGCCTTCGCTTTGAATGCGATGAATGATTTCCATGGCGCTCATGTGGTCAATGCCCGGATCAAGTCCGCATTCATTCAGAAAAAGAAGGCCACTATCGTATGCCTGCTGATGCAAAGCCTTCATCTCAGGAGAAACATAACTTGCTGTAATGAGATGCTTTTTGTGTGCCAGACAGTGTTTCGCAACGCGCACATGCAGATGGGCTGGTAGCAGCGATATCACCATATCGCTTTGGCGGATTACCTCAGCGCTGTTTGCTTCATCTTCAATGGTGAAGCTGATGGCTTCGCCTTTTTCACGCCCGCCAATGCGTTGCCGGGCCTGCCCGAGGTTCATGTCCCCAACGATTATTTTCCATCCGTGTGAAACCGCCTTATCAAGAAGGTAATCAATTAAAGCAGAAGATGAGCGGCCGGCACCCAGTACTAAAATGGTTTGCATACTTTATCAGCTAACAGCCGCAAGTTGAAAATTTTTTAACTTTCTCAAACCAAAGCGCCTGTTATGAAAGACCCGGAAATGTTTGAGCAAATTGATGACCTCGACCAGGAGTCGCGTTATCTCATTCACAAAGCCAAAGAAGCGGCCAACCACGCCCACGCCAACTACTCAAAATTTTGTGTTGGCGCAGCCCTCATGCTGGAAGACGGTACGGTAATTACAGGCGCCAATTATGAAAATGCATCTTACCCGCTAAGTATGTGCGCAGAGCGAGTGGCGCTATATGCCGCTGCCGCACAGCATCCGGATAAGCGCATTACCAAGCTGGTAGTGGTGGCAAAAAAGAAAGGTGGCAAGGAGCTGGTACCGGCCACCTCATGCGGAGGCTGTCGTCAGGTTATGCTGGAATTTGAGGGCAATCAGAAAAAACCATTCGAGGTCATTATGCAAACCGATGACCATAAATGGATTAAACTTTCATCCGCACAATCGCTGCTGCCCTTTGCATTTTCCAGGCACAACGTTGAAGGAACGAAAAAATAATCATCGGAGCTGGCTGCCGGTTGCAGTTATTTACAAATCTTCTAATCCGGTATTTTCATTAAACTTGCCGGCATGAAACGGCTTTCCCGCCTTACCCTGCGCCAGTGGGCCTGGCTGATTGCTCTTCTTGTATTTGCTCTTATCAGTCTGGAGGCTTTGTGGCTTTACCATGTGCACCAACAGGTGCTGAACGTGCACCGTCAGATTGACGTAGTGCGTCAGCAACAGTTTCATTTTAACGAAGTACTTAGTGCAGAACTGCCCGAATCAGCCCGGCAGGCGCGGGTAAAGCAAATCAGCAAGACCCTGTCGTTACTTGAAACAGGCGGACTTTTACCTTTGACCCTGCAAGAGGTTACGGCTTTGCAGGGCATACCGGCTGTTACCTTAAAATCATTACTATCCGACTGGAAGGCCTTTACCGGAAGTACCGACAGCGTCACCCAACGCACCCATGCCCTGCTTATTGCCGGGCACTTTGAAGTTTTGATTCGCGACCTGCATCGGCAGGAAGCTAAAGAGCGAACCATCTTCACGTATTCATTAGCCGGCAACCTGATTATCGTTGCTGCGGTATTGTATGTACTGGTACGCAGCTTCAGACGAAAAATTCTTGAGCCACTCCATCAGCTAGCCATCAACGCCATTCAACACAATCACACCAACGGCTTACCCGATAACGAATTAGGTAAGGTGGCTATAAACATTAATACAGTGATTGAAAACCTGCGCGACGCATCGGACTTTGTAACAGCCATAGGTGAAGGGAACCTGACGAAAGATTACCGCGAACTGGAACCGGACTATGAGCCAGGTAAAAATAAACTGGCCGATTCGCTTATCGCCATGCAGGAAAAGCTGCGGCAGATTAATGAAGAAGAACAAAAACGGAAGTGGGCCAACGAAGGCCTTGCAAGATTTGTGGATATTCTCCGTTCCTCGCAGAATAATCTCCACCAGTTGGGCGACCGGATAATCGCCACACTGGTACAATATACCGGCTCCAACCAGGGCGGATTGTATGTGCTGAATGAAGATGACCCGCACCACCCTCACCTGGAATTGCTGTCGCTCTACGCTTTCAACATTAAAAAACATCAGCAGCAAAAAGTTAAGCCGGGTGAAGGACTGCTCGGGCAAACGTTTCTTGAACAACAAACTGTTTACCTCAAAGAGCTTCCGGATGAATACATCCGCATCACTTCCGGGCTGGGCGATGCATCTCCGCGCAACCTGCTGATTGTACCGCTTAAGCTGGAAGATAAAGTGTATGGCATGGTCGAACTGGCCTCCTTCAGGGAATATCAGCCTCACGAAATAGCGTTTGTTGAAAAACTGGGCGAAACCATAGCCTCCACACTGGCAACCGTTCGCAACAACCAACGCACACAACGCCTGCTCGATGAAAGCCGGATGGCGGCAGAGTCCCTCCGCGCACAGGAAGAAGAGATGCGACAGAACATGGAAGAACTTACCGCCACGCAGGAAGAAATGCAACGAATCCTGCGCGAATCACAGCAAAAGGAAACTTACCTGAACAACCTCATGGATGCTTCGGGCGATGCTTTTGTGGCCATCGACCGAAACTACTGCGTAGCTCTGCGCAACAACGCACCTTTGTTCGAACAATTTATTAAGGCAGGTATTCCGTACGAAAAAGGTTTCAACGTGCTGAGTTTGTTTAAAGCTGACGAAGTGGAGTACCACAAAGCCATTTACGACCGCGTATTTCAGGGTGAAAGCATCAGCGTGGTAAAGAATTATTTTGGCCGCGACTATTCCGTTAACTATAAACCGCTTCGCGCCCCCAATGGTGAAATTCTTGGCGCAGCCATTTACGCGCACGACCTCACCCATCAGCAACTTCAGGAAAAACGCATCAGCGAACTGGAACAACAACTGGCCCGACAAACTACCGATGAGGTGCTTACCGGACTGGAAAAAGCGCTGCGGCTGAACCTGGAGGCGCTGGAAATTACACGCAGGGCCGCAGGCGGTCAGTAAAACCTGCTGGCTTGAGTTGCTTTGTTTGTAATTAATTAAATTTCAAAGATTTAACGGGCCTGCCGGGCAACCAAGACAGCAAAAACAGGTTGCGCATGTAAGATTTTACAACCGTTTTCCCTGTTGCGCTTGACCGGCTCTTGTATTTTTGGGGCCTTCAATTTTAAAGACCCTCAACATGCAGGAAATAGACATAGCTGACCTGAGGCGGATATCGGAGTTGATTTATCAGAAATACAACTACGACTTCCGCAATTACGCCATGTCGTCATTCAAACGCAGGGTCCAGCGTATCCTCGACCTGAAAAAACTCACCATTGACTCCCTGATAAAAAAACTGAACGAACAACCTGCCTTTATCCACGAGTTCCTGGATGAGCTTACCGTTAACGTAACCGAAATGTTCCGCGACCCGGGCTTCTGGCGGGTCATGCGCGAAGAAATCATCCCCTCCATCCTGCTTAACCACAAACAATTTAAGATATGGCATGCCGGGTGCTCATCCGGTGAAGAAGTGTTGTCAATGGCCATCCTTTTAAAAGAGATGGGCATTCACCAAAACGTACAGATTTACGCCACCGACCTGGATGTGAACATTCTCGAAAAAGCCAAAGCAGCCACCTATCCGGTAAAAAACATGGACCTGAACGAGAAGAACTACATCCGCTTTCAGGGGGCCGGTAGCTTAAAAGATTATTACCGGGAAGAAAACGGCCAGGCCATTTTTAATCGCGACCTGCTCAGCACCGTCACGTTCCGCAAGCACGACCTGGTACTGGGCGAAGTATTCAACAAATTCGATTTGATACTGTGCCGAAACGTAATGATTTATTTCAATCAGACGCTTCAAAATGAAGTGCTGAAAAAATTTCACGAAAGCTTATTCAAATACGGATACCTGGCCATCGGCTCCAAGGAATCACTCATTTGGTGCGATTACGCCAACCGTTTTATTGTGGTTAACAACGAAGAAAAAATATATAAGAAAATAAAAGATTAATACGCTGCCATCGGCCCATGAACAAATACAACCTAAATAACAGCTATAAAGCCGTTGTTATCGGTGGGTCGGCCGGTAGCTTTCAGGGTGTGGTAAAAATCCTTTCGCAACTGCCCAAGGGTTTTCCATTACCCATCATCATGTGCCTGCACCGGCTTAAGCACGTGCGCCACGGTTTCGTGGAGGCCCTGTCGCTGAAAAGTGTAGTTCAGGTAACTGAACCATACGATAAGGAGCCAATAAAAAAAGGCGGCGTTTATCTGGCACCGGCAAACTACCACCTCTCGGTTGAACTGGGAAATTACTTTGCCCTCTCAACCGAAGAGATGATCAACAACTCCAGGCCGGCCATCGACATCACCCTGGGCACCTGCGCCTATGTGTTTAAAGATAAACTCATCGGCATTCTGCTATCAGGTGCCAATAAGGACGGTGCCTTGGGTATGAAGCAGATTAAAGACCGTGGCGGACTAACCATTGTACAGGATCCGTCCGAATGCATGATTGACACCATGCCCAAGTCGGCTATGGCGTTAACTAAAATTGACTACGTTTTGAAAATTGACCAGATTGTGGATTTTCTTAAAGAATTAAACAAGCACTACCGCACATGAAAAGACCAAACCTGCATTTCCTATCCATTCTGCTCGCAGTAGTTTTTCTGCTCTCGGGTACCGGTGCCTGGTTAACCTTGCTCCTGTCATCGGCAGCCGGCATACCCTCTTCGTTTTACTTTTATCTTGCAGTCTCCTTTCTTTCAGGCGCAACTGCGTTGATTTTGGCGTTAACCGTCCGTAATGAAGTCATCGTTTACCGGGAAAGAAAAGATGAAAACCGTCAAACCGATGAACAACAGCGGCATGACCATACCGCCTCACTGAATAGTAAGCTCATAACCGAATCCGTGCGCAAGGCACGAACAACGGCCGATGCAGCTCAGCAATTTTTGCAATCTGTGGCCGGACAACTGCAGGCCGGTGCCGGAGCTTTTTACCGCGTACACCGGGATAACGGAACGCGCACAGCAGTACTGGAAGCCGGATATGCCATACCGGTAAGCGAAAAAAACCGCATAGCCTACGAAGCCGGTGAAGGCCTGGTGGGTCAGCTGATCGTTACCGGAAAAACTGTGTATCTGGACGAGCTCCCGGAAGGTTACATTAAAATTATTTCCGGACTGGGCAGCGCCTCACCGCGATATGTTTTTATTTGCCCGGTGCTTAAAGACAACGAAGTTGTGGGCGCTGTTGAACTGGCCTCATTTACTCCGCTTACCCCTGCCCAGCGTAAACAAGTGGAAGAAGCATGCCAGATTGTAGCTGAAAAAATGTAAGTCTTCATAAACAGAAGCAACTATGTGGAAAAAAATCCGGATTAGCACCAAAATCACGTTACTTATTCTCCTCCTGTCTCTAATCGGAGTGTTGGCCATCGGTGTGTTTACATACGAATACCTGATAAAAGCCAATCGCGATAAATATATGTTCAGCCTTGCGGCTATTGCGAACGCCAGGGCCGACCAGGCAGAAATATTTTTTGAATATCAGAAAAACCGGATTAACACCCTGGCCGATTACCTCAACAACTTTGGCGAATCCCTTACAAACGAATCACTGCTAAGTAATGATACCGCCTGTGTAATCAGCTCTTCCGGCAACATATTGTTTTCCAATCATCCTTCCTTCCCGATAGGAAAAGTACTTACCGACCCCGATGGCTCCGGTTTCGCAGGAGCTCAACAAGGCATCTACTTCAGTACCGCATTAAAAGAAGGCAGCGATTATTTTACCTACGGAGTTACCTCTGTTTCGCAGGACAAGCTGCTGGTGGTAAAAATAAAACTCAATTCACTATACCGGCATTTTATGCGGGAGCAAGGCTTGGGTAAAACCGGTGAGATTATACTGGTAAAACAAGATGCTTCAGCCAACCGCATTTTCCTGCTCAGTCCGCTGCGCCACGACCCCGGTGCAGCCATAAAAGTATTTTCAGCCAATGACCCGAAGGTGCGCGGAATAAAAGCCGTGTTTGCCGGCATGCCGGGTTATACCGCTTCTTCCGATTATCGCGGAGAATCGGCCTTGTACACCGGTCGCCCGCTTGCACTGAACGGATGGGCTGTAATCGCTAAAATGGATACCGATGAGGCCAATGGCGATGCACCGGGCGTGATGCGCACCATTACCATGGCCGGCCTGGGTGTGCTGATGCTTGCTTTTCTCATCTCCCTGCTGCTTACACGCTCACTCACCCGTCCGTTAAATTTTATGCGAAATATCCTGGGCATGGTTGAACAGGGTATCCTTCCGGAACGCATCGAAGTAACAAGCCGGGATGAATTCGGCCAAATGACCGAAAAGGTAAATAACCTGGTGGCATCTCTTAAAAACAACGCCCGGTTTGCGCAATTTATTGGCGAAGGAAAATACGACACGGAATTTAAGCCAGCATCGGACAACGACCAGCTGGGCATGGCGCTCATTACCATGCGCAATAACCTGGTAGAAAACGAACGGCGCGAAAACGAGCGCAACTGGATTGTGCGCGGTGTAGCCGAAATCAGCGAAATCCTCCGCATGCACGACTCCATCGATACGATGGGCGATGATGTAATCAAATTCATCCTCGAAAAAATCGGTGCCGTGCAGGGAGCCTTTTACGTGGTGAATGACGAAACCGGAGCAGAACCGGTTATTGAAATGCGCGCAAGCTATGCCTATGGCCGAAAAAAATATTTGCAAAAGCAATTCCGCTTTGCCGAGGGTTTGGTGGGTCAGGCAGCTATTGAAAAGGATACGGTATTACGAACCGAAATTCCGCCAGATTATGTAACCATCACTTCGGGTATTTTAGGCGACCAGCGGCCAACGTGTATTCTCATCGTTCCGCTGATAACCAACGAGGAAGTTTATGGTGTATTGGAATTTGCCGGCCTCAAAAAATTCAATCCGTCGCAGGTAAAGTTTGTTGAAGAACTCAGTTTGATTCTGGCCCGCACCATCTTCAACATTAAAGTAAACGAGCGCACGCGCAGGCTGCTGGAAGAGTCGCAGGCCATGAGTAATGAACTGAAAGAGAAACAGGAGGTGTTGCGCCAGAATGCCGAAGAAATGCAGGCTACGCAGGAAGAACTGGAGCGCACCAACCGCGAACTGGCCAAACAAATCGAAGAGGTAAACCGGACCCAGAAGCGGATGCAACTGCTGCTGGAAAATGCTTCGGAAGTAATAACCATATACGAAGAAGATGAAACCATACGCTACATGTCGCCATCGGTTGAAACCATTTTAGGATATGGCCAGAAAGAACTGATTGGCAAGAGCGACCTGTACCTTGTGCATCCCGATTACCGCGAAGTATACGAAGACCTTTTCCGTAAAATGAAGTCGCAGCCGGATGAAAAGGTTACGGCGCAGTTTGAATACAAAACCAAAGACGGCAACTACATCTGGGTTGAAGCCACCGGTACCAATTTCATGAAGAACCCGGCTATTCACGGGTACATCTTAAATGTGCGCGATATCACCGAGCGCCGGCGTGCGGAGCAGGAACAGCGTATGCGCAGTAAAATGCAGGCGCTCTCGGAAAACTCGCCCGACCTCATCACGCGGCTGGAGGATGAAATCATTTCGTACATCAACCCGGTTATTGAAACCTATACCGGCAAGAGCCCGCAGTGGTTTATTAACCGAAAAGTGAAAGAGGCCGAACTGGATAACTCCATATTAAACTCCTGGCTTAAAATTGTTGAACAGGTTCAGGCCAGCCAGGAAACAGTGGCCACCGAAATGGATTTCCCCAGTGAACTGGGTAAACGCATCATGCAGGTAAATGCCATTCCTGAATTTGATGAAAACAGTAAGCTGGAATCAGTGCTGGTGGTGTCCCATGACATCACCGAGCGCAAAATGATTGAACTGGAAATTCAGAATAAGAACAAAAAAATCACCGAGAGCATTAACTACGCCAAGCGCATCCAGTCGGCCATATTACCCAACACCCGCGTTATCAGCCGGGTACTGCCCGACTCATTTATATTATACAAGCCCCGTGATGTGGTGAGTGGCGACTTCCCGTGGTATATGCAACTGAAGGATGAAGTATTTATTGCTGCGGTTGACTGCACCGGCCACGGTGTACCGGGTGCGTTGTTATCGCTTATCGGCTACTTCCTGCTGAACGACATTGTACGTAGCCGAAAGGTTACCGAGCCGGGCGTTATACTCGACCTGCTCGATGAAGGCGTTACCAAAACCCTTCGTCAGGATGAGGATGCCACCACAAAAGACGGCATGGACATCGCCTTGTGTAAAATCAACCTCAACACGCGCGAAGTGGAATACGCGGGTGCTCACCGGCCATTGTATGTTATGCGCAATGGCGTAATGGAAGAAGTCAAGGGTAATAAATTTCCCATTGGTGGCGGGATATTTAAAAATCAAACCAACTTCACAACCACCCGCCTGCAACTCAACAAAGGCGACTCCATTTACTTCAGCTCCGACGGTTACCCCGACCAGTTTGGCGGGCCGGAGGGCCGTAAATTCGGCCCCAAAAAAGTGCGCGAAATCATCGAACGCGTATATACCCTCAGCATGCGCGAGGCGGCCATCATCTTTGATAATGAGTGGGAAGCATGGCGGGGCGACACGAAACAAACCGATGATGTATTGTTAATCGGCATTAAATTTTAACATGTATGAAAATCGTTCATTTTGAATATTTTAAGGACCCGATTTTCAACCAAACCTTCTAAATTCGAACCTTCAAAATTCCTATCGCAATGGATTTTATCTACAACCTCCACCGCACCATGCTGAGCCAGAATCTGATCCTGGTTTATCAGGGAGATTTTACCCAGGAAACCACCAAGTCCATTCTGGCCATGGCCGAGCGCAATCTCGACTCATCGGGCGAAGAATCGTCTATCAAAAGAAAAGTGTTCAACGTAATGGTCGAGGCCTTGCAAAACATCGTTAAGCACAGCGATGAGCTGATTGACGGTCAGATGCGCAGCCATGCGGCCATCTTTCTAATCGGAAAGGAAGCCAATCGCTATTCCATCATGACCGGCAACCCGATCCGAAAATCCAATGTCGAAAAACTTAATCAGGCGCTTACCCACATCAATAGCCTCGATAAAGACGGACTGAAGGAGTTGTACAAGAATATCATTAAAAACACAACCATATCCGAAAAAGGAGGTGCGGGACTCGGCTTCGTGGATATGGCCCGCAAGTCGGGTGAAAAACTGGAATTTGCTTTCCCGGAAATGAACAGTGAGTACTGCTTTTTCTGTCTGAAAGTTAACGTGCCGCGCGAAAGCGGTGAGTAATCTGATAAAACTGATGTTAAACCGAAAACGAAAATCTGTATAACCATGGAAATACTGCATCTGGAAGGAACGGAAGACACCCCGAAAATCATTCTCGACAAAAAGAACGGCATCTTTGAAATCTCAGGGCGTTCCCTGCCCGAAGACTCAGCCGAATTTTACCGGCCTGTACTGGAGTGGATTGGACAGTATAGCTCAGACCCTAATCCCACTACCGACTTTGTATTCAAGCTGGAGTATTTCAACACGGCTTCCTCAAAACTTATTCTCGATGTACTTAGTGCATTGGAGGATATTAAAGGCATGAAAATTCTTTGGTATTACCACGAAGATGATGAAGACATGCAGGAAGCCGGCCAGGAATTTTCAGAGCTGGTAGAAATTCCGTTTGAGTTTAAAACCTACTAATCTTTTTTCGGACAAGCCGAACCCGCAAGCCCTGAAGCATGAGCGAGGAAATACTCAAAGCACTTACCCAGCTGTTTGCCATCA
Source organism: Cyclobacteriaceae bacterium (assembly GCA_025055435.1). Taxonomy (GTDB): domain Bacteria; phylum Bacteroidota; class Bacteroidia; order Cytophagales; family Cyclobacteriaceae; genus UBA2336. The sequence goes on from JANWWN010000017.1 coordinate 44,403, forward strand.
TTACCAAGCAGGACAGTGGCGTAAGTGCCAATGAGCGGCAGTATGTTATCAACTTTTTCCAGACCGAACTCGACCAGGATTCGGTTAAGGAATACCTCGCCCTGTATGACGAGCAATCAGGCTATGGCAAGACTGCCGAGGCAGGCGGAACAAAGCTTACCTCGGTTAAGGAGTCTGTCCGCGTACTGGGTATCTGCAAAAAAATCAACAAAACCCTTACCCAAAAGCAAAAGGTAGTTGTACTGATTAAGATTCTGGAACTGGTGGCTGTGGATAAGAATTTTTCATCCCAGCGCATGGAAATTATCAACACGGTTTCCACGGTATTCAACATCAGTCCGGAAGAATACAAACTGATTGAGGATTTCATAACCACAACCAATCCGCTGTCGCTCGACTACCCGGATATTCTGCTGGGCAATACAAACGAAAAGGAAGAAAGTAAACGACATAAGCACGTTAAAATCCACATTGACGGAAACCTGGTATGCATGCGCGTACGCAGTGTGGACATGTACTTTGTTAAGTATGTGGGCGAAGAATCCACCTTGCTTAACGGATTCATCATGCAGCCCAACCGCGTGTACCTGTTTTCGCATGGCAGCACCATTAAAACTCAGTCGGGCGATGCCATGTACTACAGCGACATCGTAGCCGACTTCAATGAAGAAATCAAAACCACCAAGCTGTCGTTCAATGCGGTAATTGAAGAATACCGCTTCCCTAACGGTACCATCGGACTGCGCGACATTCAGGTATCGGAAGGACCGGGCAAACTGATCGGCATTATGGGTGCCAGCGGTGCCGGTAAAACCACCCTGCTCAACGTACTGGCCGGGCTGGCAAAACCCACCAAAGGCTATATCCGCATCAACGGCTTCGACATTTTCGAAGAAAAAGAAAAAATCCATGGTGTTATCGGTTATGTATCGCAGGACGACTTGCTGATCGAAGAGCTGACGGTTTACCAAAACCTGTACTACAACGCCAAGCTTTGCTTTGCCCACTACACCGAAGAACAAATCCACAAGCGGGTGATGGAAGTGTTGGAAGACCTTGGGCTGGACCAGCGAAAAGACCTGAAAGTGGGTAATCCGCTGCAGAAAACCATCAGCGGCGGGCAACGCAAGCGACTGAACATTGCTTTGGAACTGATACGCGAGCCGGCCATATTGTTTCTTGATGAACCTACCTCCGGTTTGTCATCACGCGATTCGGAAAACGTTATCGACCTGCTGAAGGAATTGTCCATGAAGGGCAAGCTGATTTTTGTGGTTATCCATCAGCCCTCATCCGACATCTACAAGATGTTCGATAAGATGATCATCATGGACACGGGTGGCTATCCGGCGTATTACGGCCCGCCGGTGGAAGCCGTAACCTACTTCAAAAAATCTACCCTGCAGGTTGACAGCAACCGCGGCCAGTGCGAAACCTGTGGTAACGTTAACCCCGAACAAATATTCAATATCATCGAAGCCAAGGTAGTTGACGAGTACGGTCAGCCTACCTCCAAAAGGAAAATCAATCCGGCACAATGGTACGAATGGTACCGCGAGCGCTTCCGGATACAAAAGGTGGAGGACGTGCGCGAAGAGCCTCCGCGCTCGCTTAACTTACCGAATCGCCTCAAACAAACTTTAATTTTTACCACACGCGACACACTGGCCAAGCTCAGCAACAAGCAATACCTGCTGATCAACCTGTTGGAGGCACCCTTGCTCGCTTTTATTCTCGCTTTTATCATCAAATACCGCAGCGCTCCGGGCGGTAAAGATTACCTGTTCCGCTTTAACGATAATTTCCCGGCCTTTATCCTGATGAGCATTATTGTTGCGCTCTTCATGGGCCTGACCGTCAGTGCCGAAGAAATCATCCGCGACCGTAAGATCCTGAAACGCGAATCATTCCTTAACTTAAGCTGGAACAGCTACCTGCTTTCCAAAATTATTATTCTCTTCACCCTGTCGGCCATTCAAACGCTGTCGTTCGTACTCATAGGCCACCTTATCCTTGAAGTAGAGTGGCGCATGATATTGCCCTATTGGCTCATGCTCTTTTCCGTGTCATGCATGGCCAACGTGCTGGGCTTAAATATCTCATCGGCTTTCAACTCGGCCGTTACCGTTTATGTGATGATACCGCTGTTGCTGATACCGCAGATGATTTTGAGCGGATTACTGTTCCGGTTCGACAAACTGAATGAGCTGATCAGCACCAAAGGCAAAGTACCGGTGGTAGCCGATTTGATGGCATCGCGTTGGGCATTCGAAGGTCTTGCCGTTTATACTTTCGTGAACAATTCCTACGAAAAGCCTTATTACAAGTTGGAGAAAATTGAATCGCAGGCTGACTTTCGTTCGTCTTTCCTGGCTGATGAGCTGGAGAAAAGAAGAAAATTTATTGCCGATAACATTGACAATCCGTCCGATTCGGTTAAGCGATTGATGCAGAAAGACCTGGAAATCATCCGCAAGGCACTGAAGGATGATTATTATAAAAAAGGTCTCGAAAAACTGAACTTTGACGAACCCTGGCAATTATCCATGTTCACACCTGATTTTGCCCGTAAACTGGAAGAATTTTTGCAGAACTACCGAAAGTTCTATCAGGGTGCTTACAATAAGGCTGTTTCCGAACGTGAAGAACTCATCTATAAGCGGGAAAATGCGAAAGGCTCCACGTACAATCTGAATGAATACAAAAACCATTATTTCAATGAAAGTCTGGCCGACCTGGTAAAAAATGTTTCAACCAAAAACCGCATTGAAGAGTATAACGGTGAACTAATTCAAAACATCAACCCCGTGTTTCTGGACCCTAAACCGAAGGGACTGCTTGATTATCGGACACACTTTTATGCACCCGTTAAAAACTTTATCGGTATGCGTATAAATACGTATGCTTTCAACCTTATCATGATCTGGTTAATGGCGCTGGCTTTCTATGTAACCCTGTATTTTGAATGGCTCAGAAAGGCCATAGACCTTACCGGAAAAGTGAGTGTGCCAGGTAAAAAATGATAACCACAAATCGCATGGATAGACCGGCACCGCATACGACATTAAACCATAAAACAACACGATTGTAAGTTTTTTGGCAGGGATTGATGAATTTATAACTTTGTGGACCTTTAATTTTGGGATTATGAAAAAGTTATTCCCCGCACTTTTCACAATTATCCTGATGGCCTGCGGCTCGGAAAAGAAAAGCGATGAACAGGCTTTCATGGAGGAGTTGGACAGTGCCCAAAACACCGGGCCCACCATTTCTGAAGCCGTGATAGGCGATATACTTCAGCAAATCCCAAGTCCGCTGGAAATTGCCGTATTATTAAAGGAGTCGGGGAAAAAGTACAATGCTTCGCTACTTAACTCACCCGATAACCTGCCCAAATACAACAGTAACTACAAGAAGGCGCTAAATCTTGGAATCTACGGTGCAGATTTGGGATACACCAATATCTACGAGCAGAATCAGGACGGCATCAAATACATTTCAAGTATCAAATCGCTTGCCGATGGCTTAAATATCGGTCAGTTTTTCGACATCGAGACCATCGGGCGACTGGCTACCAACAGCAAAAATCTGGACTCACTTTTGCTGATTACCACCCAGAACTTCAACTCCATTAATCACTACCTGCAAACCCAGGGAAGGGCCAACCTGAGCGTATTGCTGCTTACAGGCGGGTGGATTGAAGCGGTGCATATCATGTGCAGCGTAGCCGCCCAGGACCCGAACAACAAAGTACTGCAGGAAAAAATTGGTGAACAAAAGGTAATTCTGGAGAATATTATGCTGTTACTTTCCTTCTATAAAGACAAGGATCAGAACATGGCTACCTTATACGATGATATGCAGGAGCTGAAAAAAATATTCGACCGGGTAAACATTACCTACACGTACAAAGAATCAACATTCGAAGTGGTTAATGGTGTAATGGTCATTAAAGACAACAGTACCACAACCATTGATATTACACCACAGGATGTAGTGGATATTCGTAACTCAACCGTAAATATTCGTAACAAGATTATCAGCTAGCTATGAAACGACTCGCATTTTTTGTATTTATCTTTTTTGCGCTAAGTTCAACTAACTCCACCGCTCAGTGCAATTCAGAAGCCCTGTCGAACCAGTGTATTCCTAAACTGGCTTCCGGATTTAACTTTCTGAAGAGTTATAAAATTGACGGTGAAGGCGGTGCGAAAGATAAAGTGGAATATTCTTACGTGTTTACGAAAGGTACGCAGTACATGATAAACATTTGCGCGCCTAACCAGCCCACTGATGGTATCGTGGTTACACTGTATGACTCTAACCGAAACAAAGTAGCCACCAGTAAGGTTAATGGGCAATACATCTCGGCAATTGCTTATCCCTGCAATGCAACGGGAATCTATTATATTCAATACACGTTCGATGGCTCATCCACTTATTGCGGTGGCAGTGCCTTAGGGTTTAAGCGCTGAGCAGCTTTAAAACTTAACACACTTACCCGGCCTGGCTGGGTTTTTTGTTTTATCTGCTAAGCAGATAAAACAGTCCATTCTGGTTTGTCTGCAGCATATTTACGAAGGGTAAATTTCCGGTAAAGAAATTTTTATCTCAATTAAAGAATCAGGATAAACACATAACCAAGAATTTAAAATGCACTCAAACTGCTGTAACCTGCCGCCATTACCTTGCTGGTTGAATTACTTACTGGCATGACAAACCATCAGCGGTTCTCTCTAGCGGCTTTTACCTCGTGCACCGGTTTGATGTTGATCCTGGCTCTGATTATACCTCATGGTAAGGATGTTCTGCTGATTAACGGATATCATCATGCTATGCTTGACCGGATAAGTCCGGTGATTACGGAGCTGGGAAATGCCGTTTACTATTTGCCCGTGCTTTTGGTTCTGCTCTTTGTCCGTTTCAGGTGGGCAACTGCGCTCTCGCTTGCCGGAATTTTACATGGCCTTGCGGTTGTGCTTTCCAAACGCCTCCTGTTTCCCGATGCACTCCGACCGACCGGGATGCTGGATAAAGCCTCCCTGCATTTCATCCCGGGAATTAAAGTACATACCCTGATGAGCTTTCCATCAGGACACACCGCAACGGCTTTTGCTTTCTTACTGATCTTATCGCTATACCTGAATAACCGGTGGCTTAGCATTCTACTCCTGACAATTGCTTTACTCACCGGCTTATCCAGAATTTATCTTCTGCAACATTTCTTAATTGACGTTGCAGCCGGTGCGGCCATCGGCACCGCATCGGCGTGGACTGCCTGTTATCTCATCAATCAACAGCCGTGGTCGTGGCTTGATTGGCGGCTTACCTTTTCGGTTCGAAAAGCTAACGAGATTCAGGGTTCAATAACGGCACAAGGATAACGGTTTCGCTTTTTTCAAAAAGATCGCGCTGCTGAAATACCACCTTAAATTCACCCGCCGCCCGGATTTCATCAACAGCCGATGAACGCGCCAGGATCAGGCTGCGCGGATGTTCTTCAATATATTTTCTCAAACTTTTCACATCGTTAAACCTCGGAATAACAGATTTATATTCAAATACAAACGCAGGATTAAATAAGCCATACGCAACTGGTGTATAATCATGGTAAAGCCTGCGAATATTTTCACTCATCCGCACCGGGTTATTTCGGTCAATTACCGGCGCAATGAAATAAAAAACCACCAGACTGAAAGCAATCCATCCGGTAACGGTGCTGATGAAGGCTGCTTTAAACTTTTTACGAAAAAAGAAATACCCGCCGAAACCAAATGCCACTGGAAGCAACAAAGTAAGTCCTGAAAAATTCCGGAGGCCCGAAAAACCCGGCTCGCGCTGTACTGCATAAATGACGCCTCCGGCAACGGCAAAGCCGAAAAATAATGCTACCGGCACTACCCACATCCACCTGCGCGACCATTGAAAATGCTCTGACAAGTAACTACCGAGAACAATGGAGAGAAACGGAATAGCTGGGCTAACATAGCCCGGCAGGAAGGTTTTGGATAGCATGAAAAATAAGGTAATAGTTATAACAACGCAGGTTGCAAATAAAGGAAGACCTTTTCCGCGCCACGCCTGCCGGATAGCCGCAAACGCAAAGAGTGAAAACGGAAATAAAGACAACAACAAAACCACAGGAGGTAAAATAAAATACCCGCGATGCCCTTCCATCGTGTCCGTAAACCGGCCAATGTTATGCTGCAGGAAAAATCCTTTAAGCCATGCTCCATCTGTTTTCAGGCCCACGGCAACATACCATGGCAACGCAGCCAACAAAAACAACGCAATACCCTGCAGGAGCTTCATGCGCCGGATGAATGCCAGGTTCAGGTTTGATGTAAGAAGGAGAAAAATGATTGCAACACCGGCGGGCAGCACCAGTGCCACAGGCCCTTTGGTAAGAAAGCCAAAGCCCGCACCGATAAATATCCATTTCCATGCTTTCGTGTTTCCCTCGTAAAAATCATAGAAGGATAACAGCGTAACAGTGAGCCAGATTATGAGAAAAGGATCGGGAACGGCCAGATGAAACTGCACATGCAACTGAAACGAGCTGCATAAAACAAGTGCAGTAATTATAGCTGTTTTTACACCCGCTTTTCTTTTTACATATTGATACACATAGCCCATCAGAAACACTCCGGCCAATGACTGAAATATGCGTGCAGTGAGAGGATTAACCCCGCCCAGTGTAAAGGCCAGCATCATGAGGTAATAATGAAAGGGAGGTTTATCGGTGCGTAATTCACCATTAAAAGTGGGCACGACCCAATCACCTCGTTGTAACATCTCCGCAGCACAGGAGGCATTCTTTGCCTCATCCAGCATGTAAACCGATAACCCCCAGATGTTAGCACCAAACACGGCCAAACCGGCTAGCAGAATAAAAACAAAATATTTATCAACTGACCCTTTCATGGCAGCCGGCAAATTTGAAAGTAGGATAGCTATCCGGTTCAAACCGTATGTTAAGTATTTGTGAAATTGTTAACACTCCGAAAAGTCAGGCTTCACAATTCATAAACATTGCTTTGACCATCAGACAAAAACAGCTCCTTTACTTTGTTTCATGGAATTATCGGTGGTTGTAACACTCTATAACGAGGCGGAGAACATAGCTCCGTTACTTCACCGTATCCGGGAGGCGCTTCATTTCATGCATTATGAAATTATCCTGGTTGACGATGGCTCAACCGACAATACGGTTGAAGAAATCCGCAAATTGATGGACACCGATATTCAGTTGATTATTCTGAATCGAAACTACGGACAAACGGCAGCCATGGCTGCCGGCATAGCACATGCAAAAGGCCGTTATATAGCTACACTGGATGGCGATTTGCAAAACGATCCGATAGATATTCCGCGAATGCTCGATAAACTAAAGTCGGGCAAGTGGGATGTGGTTGCCGGCAACCGCGCCAACCGGAAAGATAACTGGTTGTGGCGCAAACTACCCAGCCGAATAGCCAATCTGCTGATTCGCAGGTTATCGGGTGTTACGGTTCATGATTACGGCTGCACGCTTAAGGTGTTTCGCAGTGAGCTGGCGCGCAACCTCGGTTTATATGGCGAATTACATCGCTTTATACCCATACTAAGCGTCATGCAGGGCGGCCGCATAACCGAAATGGATGTTAAGCACCATCCGCGCCTGCACGGTAAATCAAAATATGGTATGGGCCGAACATTCAAGGTAATCAGCGACCTGCTGTTGTTGCTGTTTTTTCAGAAATACCTGCGCAGACCCATCCATTTTTTCGGACCGCTGGGTTTGGTGTGTTTCGGCGTGGGTTCCTTCATCAGCCTCTATATGCTTATCTTAAAAATTATGGGGCAGGATATCTGGGGGCGGCCTTTGCTATTACTGGGAATAGCGTTGGTGCTGGGCGGCATTCAGTTTCTTACACTTGGCATTCTGGCCGAAATGCTGATGCGTACCTACTTCGAAGCACAAAACAAAAAAACATACGGCATACGTGAAATTATCACTGTCTCAGATTTGGAAGCATCCGAGGTTTAGATTTCTTCTGAAAATTCTTTTCAGCATAGCTGCCCTGTGGTTTGTTTATGCCCGGGTTGACTTAACAGCAGTACTTCAACTTACCGGGACGATTCCTGTTTATGTGTTCATTTTAAGTCTGGTGCTCTATAATGCCTCGCAGGTAATGAGTTCAAAACGCCTGCTTTTGTTTTTACATAAGGAAAGCATCAACATTTCGTACGTTGAAAATCTCAAGCTTTATTATCAGGGCATGTATTATAACCTGTTGTTACCGGGAGGAGTTGGAGGTGACGGGTACAAGGCTTATCGTTTTAAGAAAGACGGTGGAATTCCGGTAAAGCACAGTGTTCGGGCCCTGTTAACCGACCGGGTTAACGGTGCCATGGCACTTTTGATATTAAGTGCTTCGGGAACCTTGCTAATTCCAAATTTTTGGTTAACCGATCTAAAAATCTGGATTGCGCTATCCATGGTATTGGCATTACTGGTTTCCGGCGTGTTTATTATCGAATTTTTTGAGCACTATTCATCGGTATGGTGGAAAGCCCTGGGATTTTCCCTGCTGATTCAGGGTTTACAGGTAGTTGGTGTTGTCTTATTGTTTTACGCACTTCAGGTTGAAAGTTCCTACCTCCCTGCCTACGCAGCTGCTTTCCTCGCGGGTTCGCTCGCATCGGCTATTCCGGTTACGGTGGGGGGACTGGGCGCCCGGGAACTCGTATTTATCTATGCAGCTAAAATATTGGCTATCAACACAGAGAAAGCAGTTGCAGTAGCCACCCTGTTCTTTTTCCTTCATGTCATCAGTTCGCTACCTGGGCTTTTTGTTTCTGCCCGAGCAGATTTTATTAACCCAACGCCCACA
>JANWWN010000018.1:0-8496 GCA_025055435.1 Cyclobacteriaceae bacterium
ATGACTTTGGTTGATTACTTTGGTGCTGTGCCTTACAGCCAGGCATTTGATCCGAATAACTTTAATCCCGCACAGGATGATCAAGCTGAAATTTATGCAGAAGCAATTGGTTTACTGGATGCTGCCATTGCCAACTTTAACCGGGACTTGGATTCGGACCCTGGTAACAATTCAGTTGCTCTTCCTGCCACTGATTTGTTTTACAATAAAAACGGAGCACGTTGGATAACCCTTGCGAAAACACTTAAGTTAAGGGCATATCTCCAAACCCGATTGGTTGATACGTCGGCAAAATCAAAAATTGAAGCTTTGGTTACAGGAGGAGATTTAATTGACAACGGAACAACTCATGTAGAGGACTTTAATTTCAGATATTCAACCAACAATGCCAACCCGGACAGCCGTCATCCTTACTTTACTGGGGATTATCTTAACGGAGCCAGCTATTATCAGTCGAACTACCTGATGTGGGTAATGTATGTACAAAAAGGTGTGGTGGATCCACGCATCCGTTATTACTTCTACCGTCAGGTTTCGCAGACCACTACAGACGTAAACGAATTATTCTGTATTAACGTCAGCCCTCCGTCGCATTATGCAGGATTCCCCTTCTGCGCCGTAGGTGATGGCTACTGGGGTCGGGACTTTGGAGATTTCAGTGGCATTCCACCGGATAACTTTAAGCGCACGGCTTTTGGTGTGTACCCTGCCGGAGGGAATTTTGACAACAGTTCCTTCCAACCGGTTAATCAGAACATGGGCTTACGCGGAGCGGGAATTCTTCCCATACTGAACTCAGCTTTTACCGATTTTATGCGGGCCGAAGCGGCCTTGGTATTCAATTCAACAATAATTGGTAACCCAAGAACCTTACTTGACCAAGGCATTCGTAAATCCATAGCCAAGGTTATCAGCTTTGGGGCGCCGGTTGCCGGTTCCTCCCCTTTGGTTCCGACAACGGCTGCTATTAACAATTATGTTAATAACGTGCTGGCTTCTTACGATGCAGCAACAACAAATGATCAGCGATTGCAGATTATCATTAAGGAGTATTGGATTGCTTTATTTGGCAATGGGATAGATGCGTTTAATACGTACCGCAGAACCGGTAAACCGGTTGATCTGCAGCCTACGCTGGAACCCAACGGAGGTAATGCCTATCGTTCATTTACTTATCCGAGTGTCTACGTTACCCGTAATAATACGGTATCGCAGAAACCGGATAACAAAGTGCAGGTGTTCTGGGATACCAATCCTCCTGGTTTTATAGATTAAAATATTACTTGTATTAATTATGAAAAACTTGAATTTAAAATTCGTGATCATACCGGTTATGGTAATTGTCTCTTTTTCCTGCCGGGATGAGAGTAAGCTCCCTTACAATTATGAGGAGCAACAATACGGTGCCTATGCCAAAGTTATTGAGGTGGTATCCGGTTCCTTCATAGCGCAAGATGCACCCGGTTATCCTCTGGACGCCGCTGCCTCAGAGTTCAGCGTAACTTTGGAAGTGCGGGATGTGCAAAAAGGTGGGCTGTTCAAAGAATATGAGTTCTTTGTAACATTTGTGGATAACAATCCTCCTACCCTGGATTTAGATGAAGTATCAGTTGGAGTATTTCCTGCTTCATTATTCACAAAAGATCCATCAACCGGTTATCCCCGGGCTACCCTTACAGTTGAGGCCGTAGACGTAATTAATGCGTTGGGTATTACCCAAAACGATGTAAGAGGAGGGGATGTATTTGAGTTCCGCCATGTTTTAAGGTTGAAGGACGGCAGGGAGTTCACCAATACCAATACAAGTGGGGTAGTTACCGGTGGAGCATTTTTTAATGCGCCGATGTTCCATGCTGTTTCCGTTCTCTGCCCGTCTGATTTGGTGGGTAACTACAACGGAATTACCAACTGGATAGATTATTACGGAGCCCCTGGATCTAATACATACTCTGTTAATATAACGCGTGCTTCCGGAGCTGGCCAGTATAATCTGCCAGATTTGAGTGGAGGAATGGAGCCAATTGTTTGGAGTAATCCGCCTGTTGCAGCTGTATTCGAGGATGTATGTGGAAAGATTAACCTGGTTTCGGCTCCCTATGCTTACGGTTACCTGATCAATGGACCAACAAACACCTTTGGAAATAATTCCAATGTCAATCCGGGAACCGGAGTAATTACCATATTCTGGGAAAATGTGTTTGCAGAATACGGGCGAACGGTTCTTACTCCTAACTGATGCTGGAAAGTAATCACTTAATTAAGCCCCGGTATTTTTTTCCCGGGGCTTAACTTTTTTCTTCATCTTTTCTAATTGAATTTGTTTCAACTTTTCTCGAAATATCTTCTTATAGGAGCCACCTCTTATGGCGGGTATCTGTCCATGGTAGCTGCAATAAGAAAAGAATTAGTGGATAAAGAGAAGTTAATAAACGACAGTACAATAACAGAGGGTTTGGTTTTGGCATCTGTTTTGCCTGGCCCGGTTGCTGTAAATGTAGCTATCTATACCGGATATGTAATGAGAGGGATTGCAGGTGCTGTTGTTGCTTTTACGGGCGTACTTTTGCCTTCCTTTGTCATGCTGTTGGTGTTCTCTTATCTGTATTTTAAAACCGGATATAAACTGAAACTTAATTTGTTGGTTTCCGCGCTTGTGCCTGTAATTGCTGCACTATTGTTGAGTGTAACTATAAGGATGGCCCGAATTAATCTGAAGAAAAAACTTCATTATATAATCATGTTCATCTCCTTTGTTGCACTATGGTTATGGCCTGGATACACTACGATACTTGTTTGTTTAGGACTAGGCGCACTTAGTGGTGTGATTCAGGGTTACAGCAAGAATGATGAGTTTAAGAAAACGATGCTCAAAGTTAAACCTTTATATTTTTTAGCTGTTGCTTTTATTGGCGTGTTGTTTTTAATCTGGCTATTACCCGGTAATTCACCATTTCAGATTTTTATAGAGTTTTCAAAAATTAGTTTATCGCTTTTTGGCGGAGGTTATGTAATGGTTCCTGTTTTAAAAAGTGTTTTGGTTGATAAAACAGGTTGGGTAACTATTCAGGAATTTACTGCGGGTATTTCTATGGGACAGTTTACACCAGGTCCCATTCTTATCAGCTCGGTTTTTTTTGGGTTTAAATTAGACGGTTTTTTGGGTGCACTTGCGGCCATGCTTGGCATTTTTCTTCCGGCAGGTATGCTTATGATTGGTATGTCAGATTTGCTAATTCAGGTAAAGGACAAACCTGTTATTCAGGGTATCATTCAGAATTTAAAACCTGTAGTCGCCGGCTTTATGTTGCAGGCAACTGGTTCATTGTTGTTTCTTTCCAGGCTTCCTGTTCCAATTTGGTATCAGGCTGCTGTGTTTATCGCATCTTTTATTTTGTTTTACCGTTTTGAAAGTTCACCGGTTTTTCCCTTGCTTGCTTCCGGAACAATGTATTACATATTATTTATTTAATAATCAGGTATGTTTCGTGCCATTCAGTTTGTAGGGACGCAGCGATCGGGCTCAAATTTACTACGGGTTATGCTGAATCAGTCACCCGAAATTGCGGCTCCGCATCCCCCTCATATCTTAAAAACTTTTTTTCCGCTATTGGCCGGTTACGGAGACCTCCAACAGGATGATAATTTCTATCAATTGGTCGCCGATGTTTGTGAATGGGTTAACCGTAATCCTGTGCCATGGGAGAATGTAACGCTTAAAACAGAAGATATTTTTGCGGCCTGCACCAACAGAACATTGGTCGAAATTTTTCAGCGCATTTACGAAAAGAAGGCTGCAATAAAAGGTGCCCGATACTGGTGCTGCAAAAGCATGGAAAGCATTTACTACGTTAAAGAATTAGAGGTATCAGGGATCAGGCCGTTCTATATCTATCTTTATCGGGATGGTAGGGACGTTGCGCTTTCTTTTATGAAAGCCGTTGTTGGGCCGAAGCATATCTATCATCTTGCGCAAAAGTGGTTAACAGAACAGGAACTGTCTTTGCAATTGAAAGAACAGGTTGCGGAAGATCGTTTTATTGAAGTGAAGTATGAAGATCTGATTAGTAATCCGGAGGCGCTACTGAAGAGATTGTGTGATAAATTGGATGTAGCATATTCCGAATCCATGCTTCAATACTTTAAATCGCAGGAATCAAGGATAACAGCTGAGTCGGGAAATATGTGGAAAAATGTTGTTAGGCCCATCTTGCCGAATAATCATCATAAATTTTTGAAGGAACTTTCACTGGATGAAATCAGAATTTTTGAAGCTGTTGCCGGTGAAATGCTGGTTAAACTTGGCTATGAACGGATCACTGATGATCGGGATATTGCCATTACAGAAGATGATATTCGCAGATTTAATCAAGAAAATGAAAAAAGGATGAAGCAGGTATTAGCTTCGGCTGATCCTGTTGAGCTGGCCAGGCGCAAACCTCAGGAAGATTTATTAGAATTGTTAAAACAACGCGTAAGCGTATGAACCGATTTGCCTTTTTTATTACAATTGTCCTTGCTGCTTGCTCTGTCAAGCTTCCGGATTTTAAGTTCGAATTTCATCGAGATAATACTTCTTTGCCTAAAATAACCTTTACCACAAAAGATAGCGCAACAACATGGGTTGAATACTATTGTGCAGACCCGACTCAGCCTGTTTTTCAAACACGACCGTCACATGGTGTGCATCATGAAATTACTTTGCTAAACATCAAACCAGCTAAAGAGTACCACTATAAAGTTCAAATCCGCTACAAAAAGAATAAAACCATTGCTTCACCCTGGATGACCTTCCGGTCCAAATCGATACCGGACAGCCTGCTGACAGTAGAAAAAATTAAAATTGATACGTCAGTCTTTCAGGGATATATATTGATCCGCAGGTTTTTTAAATTCGGAGTCGATGCCCTTATTGATGCTGAGGGAGATATTGTGTGGTATCACTCGTATGGAATGCCGGTGCGCAGAGCTTTTTCATGGACAGCGGATAATACAATTCTTTCAATTGTTGACTCTGCCAGAATTCAGGAGATCGATTTATATGGCAATGTTTTGTTGGACTTAGACCTGGAAAAAAACGGTTTGCCTTATAAAGTTCATCATGAAATTTTCAGAGATAAAAAATCCCGCCATCTTGTTGCGATATCGCACGATTCCAGGAAATTTAATTTAAAGCGCCATGGGGGCAGTGTCAATCAACCTTTGATGGGGGATGGCATTCTTGAGTTGAGCGAAAAAGGACAGGTTATCAAGTACTGGAGTGTTTTTGATGAGTTGAATCCTGAAAAATTCCCTGGCTCCATCAGTCTTCAGGAAAACTGGGGCCATGCAAATGCTGTTTGGCCCGATGATAGCAACCATTTCTATATCTCTTTCAGGGATTTTAATCAGATATGGAAACTTGACAGAAAAGCAGGAAAGGTAGTATGGAAGCTGGGTATGGGTGGAGATTTCGTATTAAAAAATCCCGATGATTATTTTATCAGGCAACACAGCGTAAGTCTTCATCCGGATTATGGCGTGGAAATGTTTGATAACGGAGATCATTCAAAAAGGCCCAACTCGCGTGTTCTTGCTTTCCGGATTAATGAAATTGAGCAACAAGCTGTTACTTCAACTAAAGTTGTTCTTCCTCTTAGTTTGTCATCCTATCGAATGTGCAGCGTTTATCCGATAACCAAGAATAAACATTTGGTTTGCACAACGAAAAAAGATGGTATCATCTCAGTGATCGATGATACGGGAAAAATCCTTTGGCAGGTACGTGTAAATCATGCAAGTTATCGGGCTTACTGGGTACCCAACCCGTTTTCGGATTTAATCAGCAGGAAGGCACGATGACTAATTGCTGAGCATTTTTAAAAGTGTAGTCAGCCTGCTTTTCAAATTCCTCCGGTCAATTATAAAATCCAAAAATCCATGTTCTAGCAGGAATTCAGCACTCTGAAAGCCGGGAGGCAAATCTTTACCTATTGTTTCGCGAATTACCCGTGGGCCGGCAAAGCCAATTAAAGCGCCCGGTTCGGCAATGTTAAAATCACCTAACATGGCATAGGAAGCCGTAACTCCTCCGGTAGTCGGGTCGGTCATTAATGATATGTAAGGAATGCCGGCTTTGTCGAGCTGGAGAATTTTAGCCGAAGTCTTGGCCATCTGCATAAGCGAAAGTCCGGCCTCCATCATTCGGGCGCCACCCGATCTGGAAATCATCAGGAAAGGTTTGCGGTGTTGCAGGGCATGGTCCATGGCACGTGCAATTTTTTCGCCTACTACCGAGCCCATGGAACCGCCTATAAAACTAAAATCCATACACCCGATAACGATGTCAATGCCGTTCATCTTACCGTAAGCGGTTCGAACGGCATCTTTTAACTCGGTCTTTTCCTGGGCTTCTTTAATTCGCTTCGGGTAGGGCTTGGTATCTACAAATTTCAGCGGGTCAGCTGATTCCATATTGGGATCCAGCTCGGTGAACTCATTATTATCGAACAGCAGTTCGAAGTACTCGCGCGAGCCAATGCGTACATGGTAATCTTCTTCGGGTACCACATAGGCGTTATTTTTCAGTTCGCGGGTATGGATAATTTTCCCGCCGGGTGATTTAAACCATAACCCATCGGGAACTTCGCGCTTCGACTCTGTTGGAGTAAGAATTCCTTTATCGGTGCGACTAAACCAAGGCATAGCGTGCAAAACTTGTTATGCTATTGTTACGTGCTTATCGAGGTAAACATCCTGTATAGCATTGAGAATCTCAACACCTTCTTTCATGGGGCGTTGAAATGCCTTTCTTCCGGATATCAGCCCCATGCCACCGGCGCGTTTATTAATCACTGCGGTTCGCACGGCATCGGCCAGGTCGCTCGAACCTTTCGATTCACCGCCTGAACTGATTAACCCTGCGCGGCCCATGTAGCAATTGGCAACCTGATAGCGACACAAATCAATCGGGTGATCGCTGCTGAGGTGGGTGTATATCCGCTCATCCAATTTGCCGTAGCTGCTTCCGCCAGTATTCAGGGCCTTATAACCGCCGTTATTTTCGGCCAGCTTTTGTTTGATGATATCGGCCTGAATAGTAACACCCAGGTGGTTGGCTTGACCGGTTAGATCGGCCGATACATGATAATCTTTACCGTCTTTTTTGAAAGCATTGTTCCGAATATAGCACCACAGGATGGTGGCCATACCCAGTTCGTGGGCGCGCTCGAAGGCAGCTGCTACCTCCTGTATTTGCCGGGTTGACTGGTCGGAGCCAAAGTAAATGGTGGCACCAACAGCCACAGCCCCCAGATTCCAGGCCTCGTCAACGGAGCCAAACATTATCTGGTCGTATTTATTCGGATAAGTAAGCAGCTCGTTGTGGTTAATTTTTACGATAAAGGGAATTTTGTGCGCATACTTTCTTGACATCAGCGCCAAAACGCCGAATGTGGTAGCCACGCCATTGCAGCCGCCTTCAATGGCCAGCTTAACGATATTTTCCGGGTCGAAATAAGCCGGATTTTTAGCAAACGATGCGCCCGCACTGTGTTCGATGCCCTGGTCAATGGGTAAAATCGAAAGGTAGCCGGTGCCGCTTAATCTTCCTGTGTTAAACAGCCAATGAAGACTGCGAAGGGTTTGCGGGTTGCGATTTGATTGGGCAAAGATTCGGTCAACAAAATCGGGTCCGGGAACGTGGATTTGGTCAGCTGGAATAGTTTTACACTGATGTGATAACAGGTTCTCGGCTTCGGTTCCTAAAAGTTCTTCAATCCTGGTTTTTCCCATAATTAAATTTGGTAGGAGGGCAAAGTTATCAATAATTCAATACCCTGAATAAAGGTATTTTAAAACGGCCTCTAACAAAAAAGCCACCTGAAAGTGGCTTTTTTGGTAATTATGGCAGACTTATACCTGTTCTTTAATACGCGCTGATTTACCCTGGCGGCCTTTCATGTAATACAAACGGGCCCTACGCACTTTGCCGCGCTTAACGAGTTCAATTTTTTCAATGGAGGGCGATACTATGGGAAAGATTCGCTCAACTCCAATTCCATCAGATACTTTGCGCACGGTAAAGGTTTCGCCATTGGTGCCTTTTCCTCGGCGTTGGATTACTACTCCCTGGAACTGCTGGATGCGCTCCTTATTTCCTTCCCTGATTTTTACATGGACATTTATCGTATCACCGGCCTTAAAATCGGGAAATTTCTGGCGGGCAGCGGCTGCTTCCTGTTCAACGAGTTTTATTAAATCGGCCATAAAACCTGGGTTTTTTGTAAAAGGACTGCAAATGTAGGTAAAGAATCGGGATTTGGGAAATGGGTTGCGCTAACTGGATTGATTTAACAAATCCGGCCTTCTTTTGCGTGTTCTTTCTAATGACTGCTCATGTCGCCAGGCTTCAATTTTGGCGTGGTCGCCCGATAGTAAAACATCCGGAACTTTCCAGCCATTGTATTCAGCCGGTCGGGTATAAACGGGAGGGGCCACAAGTCCGTCCTGAAAGGAATC
>JANWWN010000018.1:8596-52958 GCA_025055435.1 Cyclobacteriaceae bacterium
GCCAGTTCACCACCCGAAAGCACATAATTGCCAATACTGATTTCGCGCGTAATCAGATGCTCGCGCACCCGCTCGTCCACGCCTTTATAATGGCCACATAAAAGGATAAGGTTTTGTTTCAGACTCAACTCATTGGCCAGCGATTGGTCGAACAACTCGCCATCCGGGCTCATATAAATGATTTCATCATAGTTGCGTTTGGATTTCAAATGGCTGATGCACCGGTCAATGGGTTCAATCATCAACACCATACCGGCACCACCGCCAAATGCATAATCATCAACCGACTTCCGTTTATCGTTGGCGTATTCACGCAGGTCAATGATTTCAACTGTCACCAGACCTTTATCCTGTGCGCGTTTGAGAATAGAGTCCTGAAAAGGACTTTCCAGTAACCGGGGCAGGCAGGTAATGATGGACAGGTGCATGATTATTCAAATATCCAAAAACCCTTCGGGCAGTTCAACCCGTATAATTTTAGCAGTTCGGTTGATGCCTTTGATGAAAGGTCCGTTTACCGGAATCATTCGCTCCTTATCATCATGTAGGATGATCAATTGCCGGTTGGTGCCGGTTCGCTCCACGCGGATAACTTTTCCCAATATTCCGATGGTTTTCTCATGTACTTCAAAGCCGGCAACTTCATCATCATAAAAATCCAGACCGGTGCGTTTCGGGCGCTCTGATTTAGGCAAATACAAGGTTCTCTTTTGCAGAAAACCGGCATCGTCCGGATTGGATACATCTTTAAACTTAACGAAAGCCTGCGAACCTTTGATTGAAATGCGCTCAATGCGGTGCGGAACAAACTGGCCATTGATTTCCACATAAATACCATGCAGTTTTTCCCAGTTTACCGGGGCATCTGCATCAAGAAATATCGTTACTTCACCTTTCAGGCCATGCGGCCTTAGGATTTTTCCGGCTACAAAAAAATCAGCGAGCGTCATATCAAAATAAAAATGCCAGCTTAATGGAGGCTGGCATGGTTACTGACTGAATTTTTAAAGTCTCAGGCTTCCTGCTGCGGAGCATTCTCTTCAGCTGGGGCAGCGGCTTCACTGCTTTCGGTGGCAGCTTCGGCTTTTTTGCGAAGGGCTTCGGCACGTGCCTCGCGTATTTTGCGTTCGGCTTCTTTACGTGCTTCGGCCTGGGCTTTACGGGTATCGGCCACACGGTCGCGCTTGGCTTGAATTTTTGCTTCCTTGGCCTTTTTCCACTCAGCCAGTCTGCGGTCGGCTTCTTCCTGGGTGATAGCACCTTTGATTACGCCAACCTGAAGATGCTTGCGCAGCAAAATGCCACGGTACGAAAGCATGGCGCGAACGGTGTCCGAAGGTTGCGCGCCCTTCATCAGCCATTCAAATGCCTTTTCTTCGTTGAGTTCAATGGTGGCCGGAACAGTTAAAGGGTTATAGGTTCCGATTTTTTCGATAAAGCGACCATCACGTGGTGCGCGGGCATCGGCTACGACAACATCGAACCGAGCCAGTTTTTTGCGGCCTCTGCGGGCCAGTCGGATACGTACCATAATTCAAGTGTTTTGTGGATCTCGTCCATTAAGGGCTGCAAATATACGCCTTTTGCTTCATCTGCCAACTGAATTGATAATCAATCTGTTTTAAACAAATATTTGTTTAAGCGATTATTCGGTTTTTATATTCATCCGAGGTTCAATACATTTGATAGCTTATCCGGATTGCTATGGACTCGTACTCGTATATCTCTAATGCTGAAGTCGGCTACCTTGATCAACTCTATCAAAACTATAAAAATAACCCCGACTCGGTAGATATTACCTGGCGTAAGTTTTTTGAAGGCTATGAGTTTTCCCTGCAGCGCTATGGCGAAAATGGCGGAGCAGTAACTACTGATACACAGTCGATAAAAGAGACACAGGTGCGCAACCTGATTTTTGCGTACCGTTCGTTCGGTCATTTGCTTTCCAAGACCAATCCGGTGCGGCCGCGAAGGAATCATAATGTTCATCTGGACCTTAAATTTTTTGGGCTTTCGGATTCTGATCTGGATCAGGAATTCGACGTGGCTGCTGAGATCGGCATGAAGCGCTCCACACTTCGGCAGATTGTTAACAAACTGCAAAAAGTTTACCTCGGCCCTATTGGTTTTGAATACAACTACATACGCAATGACGATATTCGGCAATGGTTCTTCAACAAGTGTGAAACCGAATACTTTAACTACAATCCCTCGCTTGAAGAACGCAAACGTATTTTAGGTAAGCTTAACGAGGCCGTTGTATTTGAAAATTTTCTTCATACCAAGTTTCTCGGACAAAAACGCTTTTCGCTGGAGGGCGGGGAGAATACCATACCGGCCATGCAGGCCCTGATTAACAAGGCGGCAGAAGTGGGCATTCAGGAAGTAGTTATAGGCATGGCGCACCGAGGCAGGCTAAACGTTCTGGCTAATATCCTCGGAAAAACCTACGAGCAGATTTTTAATGAATTTGAAGGCAACATCGACCCCAACGCCACCATGGGCGATGGTGATGTAAAATATCATTTAGGATATGCCAGCCGTATTGAAACACCATCGGGTAACAAAATATATGTCAAATTAACGCCTAACCCTTCGCACCTCGAAGCGGTTGACCCGCTGGTTATTGGTTATACGCGTGGTCAGATTGATGATGAGTTTGGAGGTGATTTGAAAAAAGTGATGGCCATTCTTATTCATGGAGATGCGGCCATAGCCGGCCAGGGAATTGTTTACGAAGTGGTGCAGATGTCGGGTTTGCCCGGATATACTACCGGCGGAACCATTCACTTTGTAATAAACAACCAGGTAGGTTTTACAACCGATTACGATGATGCGCGCACTTCTATTTATTGCACCGATGTAGCCAAAATTGTTGATGCGCCGGTGTTGCATGTAAATGGCGATGATGCCGAAGCGGTAACATTTGCCGCCAACCTGGCCGTGGAATATCGTCAGAAATTTGGCAAAGATATTTTTATTGACATGCTGTGCTACCGCCGGCATGGCCATAACGAAAGCGACGAACCAAAATTTACCCAGCCCAAGCTGTATAACATTATCGCCAAACACCCCAATCCTCGTGAAGTGTATGTTAAGAAATTAAGCGAAAGTGGTGTGGATGCGGCTGCGCTTGCCGAAGAAATGGATTCCAGCTTCCGCAAGCTGCTGCAGGACAGGTTGAATGAAGTGAAGCAAAAAGCGCTGCCCTACAAATTTCAGGAAAGTGAAGAGGAGTGGGCTGCCATGCGCAAGGCAGTGGCCGAAGATTTTGACCAGTCACCAGATACTTCCATCAAACCGGAAGTGGTTGAGAAAGTAGGGAAAGCGCTCATCACCATACCGGAGGGTTTTAAGCCGATTAAGCAAATTGAAAAACTGCTGAAAGAGCGTAAAGAAGCCTTTTTTGAAACAAAAGAACTGGGATGGGCTGAGGCCGAGCAGTTGGCCTTTGGCTCGTTGCTTCTTGAAAAATACATTGTGCGCATGTCGGGCCAGGATGTAAAGCGAGGCACATTTTCGCACCGCCATGCCTATTTCTGGGATGCCAACACCAACGAATCGTACTGTCCGTTAAATAACATCGAGCCAGGCCAGGCGCCTCTGCACATGTATAACAGTCTGTTATCGGAATTCGGCGTAATGGGCTTTGAATACGGCTACGCCATGTCCACTCCGCATGCGTTGGTCATTTGGGAGGCACAGTTTGGCGATTTTGTCAATGGTGCACAGGTAATTATTGATCAGTTTATCAGCAGTGCCGAGTCGAAGTGGCAACGTCAAAACGGGCTCGTTTTGTTATTGCCGCATGGCTATGAAGGACAAGGCCCTGAACATTCCAGCGCAAGGCCGGAGCGCTTTTTACAACTGGCTGCCGAGCTCAATATGGTAATTGCCAATCTTACATCGGCTGCCAATTATTTCCACCTACTGAGGCGTCAGGTAAAGTGGCCATTCCGCAAACCTTGTGTTGTTTTCTCACCCAAATCCTTGCTGCGTCATCCCGGCGTGGTATCGCCTTTAAAGGAATTCACCAAAGGTTCTTTCGTTGAAGTTTTTGACGATCCGAATGCCAATGCAAAGGAAGTAAAGCGACTGGTGCTGTGTACCGGGAAGGTATTTTTCGATTTACAGGAATATCAGCAGAAAAAGAAAATAAAGGATACTGCATTGGTACGGATTGAACAACTCTATCCGTTCCCGAAAAAACAACTTGATGCCGTATTGAAGAAGTATAAAGATGCCCAACTGATATGGGTACAGGAAGAACCTTATAATATGGGCTACTGGGCTTACATGCAACGCTTCATGCCCGATGTTAACTGGAAAGTCGTGGCACGTAAGTCAAGTGCATCACCCGCTACCGGCTACAGCAAGCTGCATAAAGTAGAGCAGGATAAAATTATTACACAGGCTTTTGAAATCTGATCATAAACCTATCCAGTCAAACCAATCCGATAAAACATGGCAGTACAGGTAAATGTGCCCCCGGTGGGCGAATCCATAACCGAAGTAACCATCGCCAACTGGTTAAAAAAAGATGGCGAGGCCGTAGCAATGGACGAGGTTATAGCCGAGCTCGAATCCGATAAAGCTACTTTTGAACTTACCGCGCCCGTTGCCGGCATATTGCGCATTAAAAAGCAACAGGGCGAAGCCGTACCGGTAGGAGGATTGATTTGTGAAATCGAAGAAAACGGTGCTGTATCAAAAGCAGATTCAAAGAAATCCGCTTTTGAAACAAAGGCGGCTGCGGAACCGAAAAGTACACCTAAAACCACCGGCCAGGTGAAGGAAATGAAAGTGCCCGCAGTTGGCGAATCCATTACTGAGGTCACGATTTCAACCTGGTTAAAAAAGGATGGTGACTTTGTAAAACTTGATGAAGTGATTGCCGAAGTCGAATCGGATAAAGCCACGTTCGAGCTGCCGGCCGAAGCCACCGGCATCCTGCGCATCGTAGCGAAAGAAAAGGAAACACTCCCCATCGGCGGTTTGATATGTCGTATTGAAGTGATGGAGGGTGAGCCGGTAGCTGAAGAAAAGACCTCATCATCGGCTCCCGCAGCGGTTGCTTCAGCTGGTGATACATCTTATGCAGCCGGACATCCATCGCCCGCTGCTGCAAAAATTCTCGATGAGAAGGGCATTGCTGCAAAAGATGTAAAAGGTACCGGAGTGGGCGGACGTATCACCAAGGAGGATGCCATGAAAGCGCAGCCGGTTGCAAAGGTTGAAGACAAAAAACAGGCACCGGTGTCAGCTGCAGTTGCTTTCTCGCGTAATGAGCGTCGGGAAAAAATGACCTCGCTGCGTAAAACCATTGCACGCAGGCTGGTGGCCGTGAAAAACGAAACGGCCATGCTCACCACGTTCAACGAAGTGGATATGAAGCCCATAATGGATTTGCGCGCAAAGTATAAGGACAAGTTTAAGGAAAAGTATGGCGTGGGTTTAGGGTTCATGTCGTTCTTTACCAAGGCTGTGTGTCAGGCGCTGAAGGAGTGGCCGGCTGTTAATGCGCGGATTGACGGTGACGAAATTGTTTACCACGATTATTGCGACATATCCATTGCCGTGTCCACACCGCGCGGGCTGGTGGTTCCGGTAGTACGCAATGCCGAATCGCTTACCTTCGATCAGATTGAAGCTGAAATTGCACGTCTGGCACAGCGTGGTCGCGAAGGAAAATTATCCATTGAGGAAATGACCGGAGGAACCTTTTCCATCACCAATGGCGGAGTGTTTGGCTCCATGCTTTCAACGCCCATCATTAATCCGCCGCAGTCGGCCATACTGGGCATGCATAACATTGTGGAACGGCCGGTGGTGAAAGACGGTGAGATTGTGGTACGACCTATCATGTACATTGCGTTGTCATACGACCACCGGATAATTGACGGCAGGGAATCGGTTAGTTTCCTGTATCGCGTGAAGGAGATGCTTGAAGACCCGGGCAGGCTGATTCTGGGTGTTTAACTTTTAAAATTCTCATCAAAATATCTTCACCAAATGGACTATCAGGTAACCATCATCGGCTCAGGGCCGGGCGGCTATGTAGCTGCCATTCGTTGTGCGCAACTCGGATTTAAAACCGCACTCATTGAAAAGTATAATACACTTGGCGGAACCTGCCTCAATGTGGGATGTATTCCTTCCAAAGCCCTGCTCGACTCTTCCGAGCACTACTACAATGCCACCCATACTTTTGCCGAACATGGAATTGAAACCGGTAAGGTAAAGGTAAACCTCGCGCAGATGATAAAACGCAAAGCCGATGTGGTAAAAGCCAACGTGGATGGCATCGCCTTCCTGATGAAGAAAAATAAAATAGACGTCCACAACGGAGTAGGTTCTTTTGTTGACAAAAACACCATCAAAATCACTTCTTCCGATGGAAAGTTGAAAACCATCACATCTGAAAAAATCATCATTGCTACCGGGTCTAAGCCCACACCCCTGCCTTTTGCGCCGTTTGATAAAAAGCGCATAATCTCCAGCACGGAAGCACTCGAACTAAAGGAAATCCCCAAACACCTGATTGTGGTCGGAGGAGGCGTAATCGGGATGGAGCTGGGCTCGGTGTATGCGCGTATTGGCTCAAAAGTAACGGTAGTCGAATTCCTTGACAGCATCATTCCCACCATGGACAGTACCATGGGTAAAGAACTGCTGAAGGCAACGAAGAAACTCGGAATTGAGTTTTATCTCGGCCATAAGGTTACTGCGCTTGAAAACAAAGGAAAGGAAGTGATGCTGCAGGCAGAGGATAAAAACGGCAAGAAACTTGAATTAACCGGCGACTACTGCCTGGTAAGTATTGGCCGGAGACCTTATACGGAGGGATTGGGTCTGGAAAACATCGGTATTCAAACTGAAAAGGGGCAAATTCCCGTGGATGACCACCTGCGTACTAAAGTGGAAAACATCTATGCCATTGGCGATGTGGTGCGCGGTCCAATGTTAGCCCATAAAGCCGAGGAAGAAGGTATCCTTGTAGCCGAACAACTGGCCGGACAAAAACCTCACATCAATTACCTGCTGATTCCCAACGTGGTTTACACCTGGCCGGAGGTGGCGGGCGTAGGTTACACGGAAGAGCAGCTGAAGCAATCCGGAAGGGCGTACAAGGTTGGTTCGTTTCCCTATAAGGCCCTGGGTCGTGCAAGGGCCTCCATGGACCTGGATGGCGTGGTTAAAGTGTTAGCTGATAAAACCACGGATGAGATACTGGGTGTACATATCATTGGCGCCCGTGCTGCCGATATGATTGCTGCAGCCGTAGTGGCTATGGAATACCGTGCTTCGGCAGAAGATATTGCACGTATGTCGCATGCCCATCCAACCTACATGGAAGCCTTTCGCGAAGCCTGTCTGGCTGCCACGGCCAATCGTGCTATTCATATGTAATGATTTGAAAACTCATTTGAATAAGAAACAAACAACCGGCACCGGGCAACAGGCAAGGATTTCTAAGTAACTATTGCAGTATTTGGGCTGCAGGCTGCCGGCTTCGGGCTAACAGCGAAAAAATTTAATTGGCAGCTTGTCTAAATAATTTGTTTAGGTCTGAGTTGCACATGAATCCACGAGCGCATCAGTAAACTGAGTACAACAGGAATAAGAGCAAAGTGCAGCTGCTGAGGCAGCCAAACCCACAAAGTCAGTAGCAGCAGAAGAATAACTGTAATGATTTTGAAATAGAAGATTATCCATTTAGCCGTCTTTTTGATGATGAATACCACCGGGAAATGAAGCGGCACCGCCCAAAGTAAATTGAAATTCCAGGCTGCTGCACGGTGATCGGTGGCGGTCCACAACAACAAAAGAATAATCCCGATTAATCCGGTTATTCCGAAAAGTAACCGGTCGAATGCATAACTGATTTTTTTTCTTTGCCAGTCATATATACTCAGCGCCAAAGTAATTACCGAGAAAAGAATAAACACATTGAATGGTGTAAGCCAGCCGGTTGAGTATTCCTCGGGCACCGGTTGATAGACGATATTTTTTTGCTTAACCAGTGGCCTTCCGTTCAACAGGGCATAGTCCATACCTGCTTCTACATAATCCGGTAAGAACATGTATTCAAAAGGTGTGGCTTTTTTATCCATGGGCAGGCCAAGACATAAGTCAATTCCTAAATCGCCCCAAGGCTGGTACTTCAGATAAAAGTCTGTAAGCTGCCGGAAGGAATAAGCGGTAGTAATATGCGGATAGGTAAATTGCAGCGAATCGCCAAATAGTTGCTTAAGCACAACCGGGATTTTAGTTGCACAGTTATCATAGAAATAATCATACCGGTAGGAGCGGTTCTCGGGAAGTGCATTCCATTGCAGAAAGTCAAACAAACGTTGCTTTTGATGCTGAGTTAAATCCAGCACCTGTTCGTGGACATAGCGGTTAAAGTAACGATAGAAATATTCGAACTGACGATAGTCCTGAACAGCCAGTTTGTAGAAATTATGACCACGCGCAAAATTCAAATAAAAGTTCGGCTGACTGAAGTCAAATACACCATAGTTGTAAGCATAATCAATACCAAGCACCGGGTCGTGCACGCGGAAGGCACTGTGCCCAAAAGCCGAATAAAGCTCTGTTTGTCCCGGTCCGCAGGTAATAACCGAGATGAAAGCTTGCTGCGAAAGTTGCTGGGCCCGGATGCAGACCGGAAAAAGCAAGAGAATGGTAACCAGTTTCTTAACCATATGCGCCCGAAGATAATGAGGCAAAGCTCATCGCGGATTAAACGGGTTTAATTTTTTGGGCTTTGCTGTTTACCTTGCCATAATATGAGGAATGGCCTGATGGATATCCGGAATGGTTTGCAAAAGCTAACCATGAAGCGGCTGCACAATTTTGCACAGGTACTGGGCAGTTACTACCGTTCCCGCATAACCGGCAAACCTGACATCAAGGGCCTGCCCGTAGCGCTTGCATTCGAACCCACTACATCCTGTAACCTGCGCTGTCCGGAGTGCCCCAGCGGACTGCGTTCATTCACTCGGCCAACGGGTATGCTGAACACGGAGTTATTTAAGTCGGTTATCAATCAGGTAGCAGACCGTTTGATGTACCTTACCTTTTACTTTCAGGGCGAACCCTATCTTCACCCCGAATTTTTACCCATGGTACAACATGCTGCCGGTTTTGGAATATATACCGCTACATCTACAAACGCCCACTTTCTTAATGATGAGCGTGCACGGTTGACCGTTGAGTCGGGACTTGACCGGTTAATCATTTCAATTGACGGAACAACGCAACAAACCTACCAGTCTTATCGCATAGGCGGCAATCTGAATAAAGTGCTGGAAGGAACAGCCAACATCGTTAAGTGGAAGAAAACACTGAAGCGAAACACACCCCATATTATTTTTCAGTTCTTGGTGGTACGGCATAATGAACACGAAATACCGGAAGTCTATCGTCTGGCCAGGCAACTGGGTGTAAACGAGGTAAAACTTAAAACCGCACAGATTTATAATTATCAACACGGTTCCGATTTGATACCGGTAAATGAGAAATACAGCCGCTACCGCAGAATGCCGGACGGTTCTTACCGGATTAAAAATAGCCTGGATAACCATTGCTGGCGGATGTGGCACAGTTGTGTGATTACCTGGGATGGAAAGGTAGTGCCCTGTTGCTTTGATAAAGATGCCCATCATGTTTTAGGCGATGTAAGCCGGCAGTCTTTTGAAGAAATCTGGCACAGCGATATGTATCGCGATTTTCGTGCAAAACTTTTGATTTCGCGAAAGCAAACAGAAATGTGTGCCAATTGTACGGAAGGAACCCGTGTGTGGGCCTGATTAAGCGAGGCTTTTTTCTTTTTTGCGTATTTCGTTTTCGATTTTATCGAAATCAACAACGCTGCATTTACCGCACCCGGTGGAGCAGTTGCGTGCTGTGAAGGCCCGGTAGGCCATTCGCCCCAGGTAAAATACCGCTCCGGAAAATAATACCGCTATAATAAAATGCTGAATCATTTCCGTAAAGGTAAGCATCTCAATTTACAATCCGGAGAACCAGATAGGTTTTATTACATCAACCATTTCCCTGTGAATGCCACCGGCAGCAACCAGTTCTCCTCCGTGTAAAAAGTTTTTTCCGCCCTGAAAATCGCTTACTATTCCGCCGGCCTGTTGTACAATCAGGGCGCCACCGGCCACATCCCAGGGATTGAGGTTGTATTCGAAAAAGCCTTCAAATCTTCCGCAGGCTACATAGGCCAGGTCAACCGAAGCGCTGCCCAGTCGGCGGATGCCATGGGTCTTTTCCAGAAATACTTTGATGATGTGCAGATAAGCTTCCTTTTTATCGGAATGGTAATAGGGGAAGCCGGTGGCCAGCAGGCTTTCGTTCAGTGCCTGTACCGGTGAAACGTGGATTATGCGGTTGTTGCATCGTGCCGGGTTTCCTTCAGAAGCATGGAAACATTCATCACGGGTTATTTCGTACACCACACCCAATTTCAATACATCGCCTTCGGCCAGGCCGATGCTGATGGCATAAGGAGGAGCACCGTGCATAAAGTTAGTGGTGCCGTCCAGTGGGTCAATAATCCAGGTTAATCCGCTGGTTGATTTACTATGCGTCCCTTCCTCAGCCAGGAAGCCGCTACCTGGAATCAGTTTGCTTAATTCATTAACGAGCCGAAGCTCGGCCTCCTTATCCACATAGGAAACCAGGTTGTTAAAACCCTGCTTAAATTCGATATCACTACGGTTGAATTTTGCTGCCGCTTCGCGAATGAACGCACCTGTTTTATAAACTATTTCAATAACCTGTTTTTCGAGTGCAAGCCAGTTCATAAGCGAAAATTATTCAGGACAGCAAGGGTATAACGTTATTAGCCTGCTGAAAGTTAATCCTTACCTGCTACTACCAGCACAAGTTCACCCTTCGCACCGGTTTTGCGAAAGTGTGCGAGTAGTTCGTGCAATGTACCGTTGCGCGTTTCTTCAAAATGTTTGGTCAGTTCGCGCGAAACCGAAGCCATGCGTTCGTGCCCGAAATGTTCGGCAAGCTGTTCGAGCGTTTTGATTAACCGGTGGGGTGATTCATAAAAAATCAGGGTTCGTTTTTCATTTGCCAGTTCTTTTATACGCGATAATCTTCCTTTTTTGTGAGGCAGAAAACCTTCGAATACAAACCTGTCGGTTGGCAAACCGGATTTGATTAAGGCAGGCACAAAGGCAGTTGGTCCGGGAAGGCAGTCAATCGGTATATTTTCCTGAAGCGCTGCACGGATAATCAGATAGCCAGGGTCGGATATGCCGGGAGTTCCGGCATCGCTGATCAGCGCCATGCGTACTCCCTGCCTGAGTCGTTCGATTAAAAAATTGATTTTTTTATGCTCATTAAAGGCGTGAAAACTTTCCAGGGGCTTTTCGATGTGATAATGCTGTAGCAGTGTGCGTGAGGTACGCGTGTCTTCAGCCAGAATTACCTCTACGGCTTTTAAAACTTCCAGGGCCCGCAGGGTAATGTCCGACAGGTTACCAATGGGTGTAGGTACGATGTAAAGTGATGCAGTGAATTTCATTTTTCGCCTGCAAGCCGGTCGATAATTGCCGCCAGTTTGCGGTCTTTTTCCGTAATGATGTTACCTGCATCGTGCGTGCTAAGTTCAATATGAACGGTGTTCCAGGTATTTGTCCAGGTGGGGTGATGATTCATCTTTTCCGCTTCCAGCGCAACGCGGGTCATGAAGCCAAATGCTTCGTTGAAATCGGCAAACTGGAACGACTTAACCAGGCGATTGTTTTCTTCTTTCCACATACGCAGTGTTTTAATACGAATGTAATGAAATTACAGTGCAATTAAACCTGGTATGGCTGCGGCTTTGCGGTAAAGTGAAATAATTGTTTCGGCTGAGGTCATCTGCAGGGTTACCGTCAGGCTGATGTAGTTGCCTTTGCCCGAATGGCGCCAAGAAAGTTTTTCACCCGGGAAAAGTTGTTCCACATCATTTTTTCTTTCGGCCGGTGCTATAAATTTAAACATATATAATGCCGGCCAGGTGTACTCCTGGTTCAGTTTTTCGCGGAAGGAAGCGTAGGGATCGCTTTCCATGTTTAAATCAGTAGAATTTATACCGCTTATCTTCAACGCCGGCTGCATCTTTAATTGCCTCAACAATGTTGAAGGTGTTAGTGCGCCCGGCTGTCTGCTCAAGCTGATTTCTGTACAGGCTGTAATCGCCAATTGCAGGCGCAACGGTTTTTGCTATCATCTCAACAATAGCCACGCCGTTTTCGCCGGCAACGGGTGTGGATCGTTGTTCATTGTTAAGCGAAAAAGCCTTACCGATAATTACCGGCTCAAATCCAACAAATGGTAAACTGTTGGAATTTAATTTCAGGCTGCTTGAGTTGTACACCGAAGCATCTTTGCCGTAGGCTTTCGCAATTTCATCCAGCGTTCCCGAAAGGCTCCGCAGTTTTTCTTCAATCATTTTTCCTTTCTTTTCTTTTACAACGATCGGGCGGATTTCTTCCTTCACCAGGTCGAACGGTTTGTAACCTTTTTCTATTTCTCCTGTCATAACGGCAACAACGTACTGATCGGTCAGGTCAAATGCATCCGATACTTTTCCTTCCGATGCTTCGCGGAACAGCCACGTAACGATGTTACGGGCTTCGCCCAGATTACCTACCCGTCGGTCGGCAACGCCAATTCCTTTTGCTTCCTGAACCTGCAAGCCTTCCTTAGCTGCGCGCTCTTCAAAGGCTTTTACGCCTGAAAGATCAGCCGCGAAGAGTTCGGCTTTGCGCAGGATTTCGTTGATGGTGGCATCGCCCGCGGTAATTTCGCGTTCAATTACTGCAAGCATGTAGTAAGTATTGTCTTTCGGTTCGGTTACATTGATGATGTGGTAGCCGAATTCAGTTTCCACCACATCGTTCAATACACCCGGTTTGGTTGCCGAAAAGACGGCTTTTTCAAAAGGCTTAACCATGGCCCCTTTGCCAAACCAGCCCAAATCACCGCCCTGGGTGGCAGTTCCATCGCTACCGTGCTCGCGGGCCTTGGTGGCAAAATCGGCACCGGCTTTAATTTCACTCAGAATTTTGCGGGCCTTTTCGCGGGCTGCCTTTTTCGATGCATCGGATGAATCTTCCCAGCGTATCAGGATATGACTGGCGCGTGCCTGGTAGGTGGTATCCTTTCCGATTTTTGAAACCTTAACTACTTTGTAGGTCGAACCATCAATGAATGGTCCGATAACATTCTTTTCCGTTAGGTCGGAGGGTTTAATGAATTCAGGCAGGTTAGCTTTGGTGTAGCGGTTGTAGGCATCGCGGTTGTCGGAATTGTTAACTGCGTAGATGGAATCATTTTCCGCAGTTTTCAGCTCGGCAGCCATGCGTGTAATTTCTTCTTTAACTTCCAGTGTGTCGGTTGAAGAGGGTATTATCGGAAAGACCACATATTTCAGGTCGCGGGTGTGTTCGGCACGGTATCTTTCCTTGTTTTTGTTGTAGTAGCTGCGCAACTCCGAATCACTTACGGTAACGCTCGTATCGCTTACGGAATAGTAGGGCACAAACAGGTATTTAACTTCGGCTACATCGTTTTGCAGGTGGTATTCGAGCTCGGCCTGAGCGGTTGTTACGTACGCGCTTTTAATGAGCAGGTTTTCATATTTAATCCGTTCGCGGGCAGGCCGCAGTTCGCGCTCAAAAATTTCCCAGCGCACACGTGGCTCGGAGCCAACAGGCATAGATTTAATCTGGTTAATGTAATTGCCTAATGCTGCGCGGTCGAATTCACCGGTTTGCTGGTTGATAAAGGACTGCCGAATGGCTTCATCCACATTTTTGCCGGTGATCATATCCACCACTTCATCATCGGTAACCTGCAGTCCCACTTTTTCATACTGAGGTTGTATGGCGTATTTCAGGATCAGCATTTCCCACGCCTGCTGGCGTAGGGTGATCATTTCGCGTTCGCCGGGCTGACGGTTAAAATTTAAAATATAGCTCGCTTCGCGCTCCTTAACGGCTTGTTGAAATTCTTCCAGCGAAATGGTGTGCCCGCCGATTTCTCCTACATCGTTTTGATTAAACAACATGGAATTGCTGCTGAACAAATCCCCAAGGATAAAGAGACCGATGGCAACAAAAACGAAAACAGCCACCCAGGCACCCAATTTTTCACGCAACCTGCCGATAAAAGCCATAGTTTGGAATTTTTAAAGACCGCAAATTTAAGGCACTTTTTCCAATGGCAAAACCGGACAGCTGGTTTCTGAAAAATGATTAATCAATTGATTATCAGTATATTTTAAGTGTCACTTATCTCCATTCGTACAATGTCGATGCGGTTATCCAAAGTAGATTGGACGGTAAAGCGATAGGGAGGAACATTGATCGTATCGCCTGCCTTAGGCAAATCTTCCGTGTAGCTTAATATCATCCCACCCAGGGTTTCATAGTCGCCTACCGGAAGGCTCCAGCCGTAGTTTTCGTTTAAGTAGTCAATCTCCAGGCGGGCGCTTAGCAGCCACGTTCTTTCGTTTAATTGTTGTTCGATTAAGTCATCCTGGTCGTGTTCATCTTCTATTTCCCCGAAAATTTCTTCAATGATGTCTTCCATGCTGACCAGACCGGCGGTGCCGCCAAATTCATCCACCACAATAGCCAGGCTTTTGCGCTGGTTGATCATTTGGATCATCACATCGTTGGCCGGTGTGGTTTCAGGAACAGTAATAATGGGTGTTAAGATTTCCTCTATTTGCTTGGGCTTTTTAAACAAAGCTGAGGAATGACAATAGCCGATAACCTCATCGATGGAATCTTTGTAAACAAGTATTTTGGAATGGCCACTTTCGACAAAGGCCTTAAGAAGAGCCGGCAGCCCATCGCTTTGGTCAACAGCAACAATTTCTGTGCGTGGTATCATGCAATCGCGAACCTGAACACTTTTGAACTCCAATGCTTTGGTAAAGATTTTTTTATCGAGCTCGATGTTTTCATCTTCATACCGGATGCCCTTCATGTTTTTCAGATAGTGACCCAGATCCGTAAGGCCGTAAGCTGGTCTTTCTTCTGAAAATTCGGTTCGCATGACATACCGGATAAATAATCTTGAAATGCCAACCACCACCACAACGAGCGGTGATAACAAGTAGTAAACCACTACGAAAGGCACAGCCAGGGAGATGAGCATGGTATTCGGACTGATCAAAAAAAGACTTTTGGGCAAAAATTCGGCTGATATCAGCACCACCAGTGTTGACAAAATGGTTTGGGTAATAAGTATGACCGGCTCGTTGTTAAAGGGAGGCGGAATAATTTGGTTTAGCCAAGGTTCAATGAGCTGGGCCATAAAAATTCCGTAAACAACCAGGGCTATGGTATTTCCGATAAGAGTGGTACCGATAAAGAGGTAGGGCTTACGTATAAACCGGCTTACGGCAAAACCTATGAGTGATGGCTGCTGACTGATTACTTCTAATTGAAGCTTATTAGCAGACAGGTAGGCTATTTCGATTCCGGAAAAGAAAAAGGAAAAGACCAGGGCAACTAGGATAAACGGGATAAGGGAAGGATCCATCACTTTCTTTTTCTGTAACTGTACCACAGAAACAAAACGGCAGAAAGCATAAACAGGCTGTAAGCATGCCCGATGCCACGCACGATAAGTTGATGAATACCGATTATGAGGAAGGCAGCTGAAAGAGAGAGCAGCACTACGTCAGCAAGTTTCATGTGGGACAAAGATAGCTATTTTGCAGGCTCCCCGGTAAGTTCAAATTCGCCCTGCGGCCGCAAAATGGTGTAATCCGACATATCCTGCCGTGCGCGCAGGCCTTCACCGTAAAGCACTTCGTTTTGCATACGAATGCTGACAAATTTTTCGGTAAAAATTTCTTCTTTAGCGGGTCTCCAGAATAATTCTTCCGTGTTTAGCTGTTCATTCTTTTCAAGATTGATTACTTCCACTTTTCCGCGGGCACGCCATTGGTCATCGGCTTTAAAATAATGTGCTTCGTTGGCGCGCAGTGTAGAGGTGAGTTGACCGGATTCGTTAAAAAATTCAAGATAAATGCCATCGGGAAATTCGCGGTCACCGTTTTGAAATTCCAAAACTTTTTTGGCTTTCAGTTTTACCTTAATGATAAAATTCTCGCTGTAGAACAACTCCACGTCTGTTGCTTCGCGGATGGGGCCGTCATAAATAACCGGTGGACCTGTTTCGGGTGGTGAACAGGCGGATATGGTTAAAAGAATGAAAAGTAACAGGCGCATAATAAAAGCAAAGGCCATAGCAAATCTATGGCCCTCGATTAGTAGTTTGTTCAAAGCGGTTTAATCGCGTGTACGGATGGTGGTGGTTTCGTTAATCCAGCATCCTACGCGTATGGTCTGACCGGCCTGATAGTTTACCAGGAATATTTCTTCCTTGGATGGGAACTGCTCCTTAGCCATAGCCATCTTTTTAGATTCACCGGCGCGCGCATACATATCATAAGCCGCCAGATAAACCAGCCGGTCATCGGCCATATTCTGTTCTTTTTTGCAGTCGTTAAAGCTTTGATAGTACAGGTCGCCTATTTTCTCATAAGCTTCTTTTTTGGAAGCATCGGCTGCAAGTGCCTGGCGGAAGAGTTCGCGGGCTGCAGGCTTACTGCCGATTTTGGCTTCGATGGCTCCCTGATAAATCAGGATATCGGCTTTGTCGGAATTGGTGGGAGCCAGTTCAAGTGCTTCTTTAAACATCTGGGATGCTTTGGTATAGTTTTCCATCACCAGGTAACGAATGCCCAGGTTCTTGGCCAATCCGTAATCTTTTTCTTCTTTGTGTATCGCTTCTGCAGCTTCCAGCCAAAGCGGGTCATCGGCGCATTTATCCTGGAGCATGAAAGCGAAGATTTTCTTTGCCGTGCTGATGTCGGAAGGATTTTGCCTGAACTTAGGTCCTAATTTATTGCGCACGAAATCGCAGTTAACCGTTACCATACTCAACAGAATTTTATCTACTTCTTCCCGCATGGTGCGGTAGCGGTTAACCTGATCCGCATTTCCTTTGCTGGAAGCCAGCTTTACTTTAGCGTCAATGATGGACATCACCTTGTCGTAGCGGTTCAACACCTCATCGTCCGTAAGCTTTTTCAGTTTCAGCTTATTGATTTTAATGGTTTGCATGTATGGGATGATGGTGCCGTCAATGATGTTATTTCCGTTTAACTCGAAGGCTCTGTCCATCAATTCGAGCACATAGGCTTCCTTGCCGTTTTCATTGGCATAATATTTTGCAGCCATCAGAGCTTTGCGGTTGGTAACGTTGGCTTCCTCACCGCAGTTGGCAATACGCAAATCGTGAATCAGCAACAGGGAATCCACGTACATGCGCTTTTTAGCCGGGTCGGTTTCTGCGCTGGCTACTTTATCGAAAATATCCGCTCCGTTAATGTAAATGGAGGTATTGAGTTTCGGATTGTTACGCAACAGCCAGTTCAGCGGCGGAAGGGCCTGTTTGTACTGTTTGTTGTTCATGGCATCCTGGTACAACGTTACCTTTTCCTGCTCCTGTGCTTTTCGTTCACCTTCACTCCATAACCATTCCTTACATTGACCGAAAACGCTGAGGGCGGCAACGTAAAAAGCGGCAAGCATTACACCTTTTTTCATCATACAATTTTTTTTTAATCAAACTTTCTTCGGATAAACCACTGGTCGTTAAATGTTAATCCAAAATAAACCCGGAAGTACCGTTCTTCCAGGCTGGTTTTCGACCGGTTACCCCGTTGCCCTGCGCTAAATGCCAGGTCAATACTGGAGCGACCGGCTGGTATGGAAAACCCAAAATTAATGCCAAAATCCCTAACCTGATTGCCGTTTACCAGAAAAGGGCTGTTTTCGTAGCGAAAACCGGTTCGGTACGTAACTCTGTCGAGTAGTTTTTGCGAAAGGTAGTCGGGAGTAAATTCGCCCCCAAGGGCTATGTGCCATGATTTTCCCAGTCGTCCCTCGTCCTCTTCATCAAGGCTGACAAACTTTTTCCAGTCCTGTAAGCCTCCTTCAACAGCCACTGACCATTTAGATGCTTTACTTACCGCTAAGCCAAACTGCCAGGCAGCCGGAAGGGTAATTTTTCCTTTCAGAAATTTCAGGGTGTCGCGTGTTATGGGATCATTCGAGGAATTTCTGCGTTCGTACCGTGTAATTTTGTCGGCTTTTATTTTAGCCTCATGGGTGTAAGTTAGCCCTGCGCTTATCACCAGGTCCTTTCGCCTTCCCAACGAATCTTTACTGAAATGCATGCCTCCGGTAAACTGAAATCCCTTGCCATAGGTTTGCTCTTCTACGGCAATCAGAAATGGAACGGGTGAGTTTACGTTAAGCAGGGAATTGGCATAATCGCTGTTAATGGAGCCGAAAAGATGCGATGCCTGAAGTCCAACCGACCAATTGTCATGAAGGCGCACACCATTGCTCCAGTAAATCTGATTGAGACCACCCAGGCCGCTCTCGCGTATGGCAATGGTATCTACAGGGTTGTTGTTTATATCAATAAGCGACTCGTAATACAAAAATCTGTAGTTCACTCGTGTAAATGGGAGTAGCCCGGCTGATGTAGTCCATTTGCCACGTATGGCAGGGAAAGCAGCTACCAGATAACCCAAATTGCCTCCGCTGTTGGTGTTGGCTACCGTATCGGTTTGAATGGTGATGCTTTCGGCCGACAGTCCTGCTGCAAATACACTGTAGTAATTGTAAACCAGCAGGGCGGGATTTTGATTATTCAAAAACCAATATTGTGGTTGAGCCACTCCGGTTCCGCCGGCACCCTGGTTGTGAATAAGCGAAAGCCGGAAAGGCTGACCAATTCCTATGGTTGAAAAAGGTGTGCGTGCCGTTTGGCTAAATGCCTGCAATGTGAGTATTGCGCTGACAGCTATCGGTAAAAATCGCTGGGTAGTTGACATTCAGAAAAATGGCGACTGGTTTAAACGCAAATGAACTGATAGGCCTTTTAAAGGACGCAAATATGCAGGCTTTCGGCTGGTTTTCAAAAAGTCTTTTTTGTCAACGTACTGGCCTCGTTCATAGTATGGTACACCTGTAAAAGTTATAGTTTTGGGCAAAATGAAAAGAGAACGGTTTGTCTATAAAATAATCGGCCTGATGTCTGGCACATCCTGCGATGGCGTTGACCTGGCCTATTGCACGTTCAGGCGGTTGCCGAAAAACTGGAACTATGAAATTGTACGGGCTGTCACGATACCGTATGACTCCGGATGGCTAACCAAATTACAGCAGGCGCCAACTCTAACGGCCTCCGGACTGCTTCAGTTGCATGCAACGTACGGCACCTACCTGGGTAAGCTGATAAAAAAGTTTTGTAAACAATTTAAGCTACCTGCTCCCGATGCCGTGGCCGCTCATGGACACACAATTTTTCACCAGCCTCAACAGGGTTTTACTTTTCAGCTGGGAAACGGGCACGCCTTGCACGCAGCCTGTGGTTTACCGGTCGTGTGGGATTTCCGTTCTCTGGACGTTGCATTGGGCGGTGAAGGTGCACCGCTTGTACCTCTGGGCGATGCCTTGTTGTTTTCCGAGTACGATGTTTGCCTGAATCTCGGAGGCATTGCCAATCTTTCTTATAATGAAAAAGGCAGGCGTAAAGCGTTTGATATTTGTTTTGTAAACATGGTGTTAAACCATCTGGCCATGCAAGCCGGTAAAACGTATGATAAAAACGGTGAGATGGCTTCGCAGGGAGAGGTGAATAGGTCTTTATTGCGGAAATTACAGTCGGCTTATCTTAAAATTCATCAGAGAAGGCCATCGCTGTCGCGTGAATGGTTTGAGAACCAAATCCTGCCATTGCTCGATAAAGTTGATATTGATGTGTGTGATAAGCTCGCAACCTGTGTGGAGTCGGCTGCGCAGGAAATTGTAAATGCCTTACCCGGCAAACGCCGCATTTCGGTATTGTGTACCGGTGGCGGAACCTGGAATACTTACCTGATGTACAGGTTACTTGAATATGGACGCGATCGGGTTCAGTTTATTATTCCTGATAAAGAAATTGTAAACTATAAAGAAGCACTTGTATTTGCATTTCTGGGTGCATTGCGCCTTCAGGGGGAAATCAATGTACTCCACAGCGTTACGGGTGCCCGGCATGACTCCAGCTCGGGATTAGTTATCGGGACTTAATTGAATAGGGAATTTATTTTTCTTCCATGAAAGAACTTCTTCAGCAATTTGAAAGTAAACGACCTGAAATTGTATTTGAATGGTACGATCATGAAACCGGTGCCGAAGGATGGGTGGTAATTAATTCATTGCGGGGCGGTGCAGCCGGTGGAGGTACCCGTATGCGGGCAGGCTTAGACAGACGCGAGGTGGAGTCTTTGGCCAAGACCATGGAAGTAAAGTTTACCGTTTCCGGTCCGCCCATTGGCGGAGCGAAGTCGGGAATAAATTTCGACCCGAATGACCCGCGCAAACCCGAAGTATTGAAAAGGTGGTATGCTGCTGTTGCTCCTTTACTGAAGTACTACTATGGCACAGGTGGCGATTTAAATGTAGATGAAATTCATGAGGTTATTCCCATAACGGAAGAAGCCGGTATATGGCACCCGCAGGAAGGTGTTTTTACCGGACATTACAAGCCCACCGAGCCGCAAAAAGTTAATCGTATTGGCCAGCTGAGAAGGGGCGTGGTAAAGCTGGTAGAAGATGAGCGCTTTACTCCTTCGCTAAAGAAAAAGTACACCGTAGCCGATCTCTGCACGGGTTATGGTGTAGCCGAAGCCGTAAAGCATTATTACGATTTGTGGGGCGGAAATCTGCGTGGTAAACGCGCTTTTATCCAGGGATGGGGCAATGTGGGTGCGGCCTCCGGATTTTATCTCAGCAAAATGGGGGTAAAAATCATAGGTATTCTGGGACGTGAAGGCGGATTAATCCAACCGGAAGGATTTTCGGAAGAAGAAATACGCCAGCTGATGATTAATCGGGAAAAGAACAAGCTGGTGTCCGATCATCTTTTACCCTTTGAACAGGTTAACGAACACATTTGGGATGAGCCCTTTGAAATTTTTATACCTGCTGCTGCTTCGCGGCTCGTTACCCGCAAACAGGTTGAAAGGATGCTTCGCTCAGGGTTGGAGGTCATTTCGTGCGGAGCTAATGTGCCATTTGCCGATCCGGAAATATTCCTGGGTCAAACCGGTTTATATGCCGATGACCACTGTTCGGTGATTCCGGATTTTATCGCCAACTGCGGTATGGCACGGGTGTTTGCCTATCTCATGGAACGCGAAGTAAGTTTGGAGGATGAGGATGTTTTTGGAGATATTTCATCTACCATCCGTAAAGCATTGGAAAAAACCCACATGCGCAATCCGGGCCGTACGCGTTTAACCCAAACTTCCTATGAGATAGCTTTACAACAGTTGGTTTAATTGGGATCTGATTTTATCATCACAATTAGTGATGTACGGCCAGATAGGGCTGAATGATCAGATAAACTACTGCTCCGGCAAAGTATCCCAATAAGGCAAGAAGGGATGCGCGCTTCATGTACCAGATGAAGTCAATTTTTTCCATACCCATCACGGCAACACCTGCGGCAGAGCCAATAATCAGTACACTTCCGCCGGTTCCTGCACAATAGGCCAGGTATTCCCAAATCAAATGATCCTGCGGATAAATATTCATATCATACATGCCCATACTGGCGGCTACCAGCGGGACATTGTCAACAATGGATGACAGGATTCCGATCAGGGTAATGATGATGCGCTGGTCGCCCACTGTATGATCCAGCCATTCGGCAAAATGGTGGAGTGTACCCATGGTTTCAAGTGAGCCTACTGCCAGCAGGATGCCAAGGAAAAACAACACACTCGGTACATCAATTCGGGTTAGTGCACCCGCTGCGGTATAAGGACGTTTCTCGGCTTCATCCATATCGGGGTTAATCAATTCAGACACGACCCATAAAACACCCAGCGCCAGTAACATTCCCAGGTAAGGAGGCAAATGGGTGAGCGTTTTAAAAACGGGTACTGAAATCAGTCCGCCAACTCCCAGAAAGAAAATCAGCTTTGAGCCGCGTATCGGTTTATCGGAATGTGCATGGTGTCCGTGGTGACTTGGAGCAGTTGAAGGAGTGGTGTCAGCGGCATTGCCGAGTTCGCCTTTTAAGGTAAACTGCAGGTAAAGCAACGGAATAACCATGCAAATAATACTGGGCAGAAGTAAGGTGATAATAATGTTTCCTGCCGAAATCTGACCACCTATCCACAACATGGTGGTTGTTACATCACCGATAGGCGACCATGCACCTCCGGCATTGGCTGCTATAACTACCATGGCGGCAAAAAACAGGCGCATTTCTTTATTGGGTACCAGTTTGCGCAACAACGAAACCATGACGATAGATGTGGTGAGGTTATCCAGTATGGCCGACAGGAAAAAAGTTACCCAGCAAATAATCCACATCAGCACCTTGGGGTTTTTGGTTTTGATGCGATCGGTAATGATGCGGAAGCCCTGGTAGGCATCAACCAGCTCAACGATGGTCATGGCCCCCATCAGAAAAAATAAAATCGCGCCGATCTGGCCGAGGTGGTGAGCCAGCTGTTCACTGATGAAATCAATTTTTTGATACTGAAATACGGCAAATAAGGTCCAACAGATTACACCGGTAAGCAGGGCGGTGGCTGTCTTATTAACCTTAATGGGGTGCTCCAGTGCGATGCCGATGTAACCAATGATAAAAAGAGTAACAATGAGGGCTTCCATAAATCAGTTTTTGAACGGCTGAAATATGGAAAAATTAAATAGTATGAAAAAGCAAAAAAGTGCAGGGCCCTGTAATGGTTTTGTTAAATGAGTCCAAACAGTTGTTCATTGAGCGCCAAAAGCGCCTGCTTTTTAAATGAAGAAGGAATAAGGATCGAGATGTTGTTTGCACTTCCGCCGGCCGAAACCATGCGTACGGGTATATCGTGCAAGGCTTTGAATACCCTTTCCAATATGCCTTTCTGCCCGCTGATTCGTTGACCCACAATACAAACTATGGTTTGGTCAGTATCTACTTCAATGCTGCCGAATTTTTTTAGTTCGCCGGTAATCTCGTTGAGGTATCGGGTATTGTCAATGGTTAGCGACACGGCAACCTCTGATGTGGAAATCATGTCGATGGGCGTTTTATAACGCTCGAACACTTCAAACACTTTTCGCAAGAAGCCATAAGCCATCAGCATACGAGAAGATTTTATATTGATGGCCGTGATACCATCTTTGGCGGCAACGGCTTTACATGCGCCCGATGTTCCTTTGTTGCTGATGAGCGTTCCCGGGGCTTTTTCATCCATGGTATTTTTGAGCCGTACGGGTATGTTATACTTCTGGGCCGGCACGATGGTGGAGGGGTGTAAAATCTTTGCTCCGAAGTACGCCAGCTCCGAGGCCTCGTCAAATGTCAGCTCGGAAACGGGTACCGTTTTATTCACGACTCGCGGGTCGTTGTTGTGCATGCCGTCAATGTCGGTCCAGATTTGTATTTCTTCAGCCTGCAAAGCCGCTCCGATTAATGAGGCGGTGTAATCGCTTCCTCCGCGTTTCAGGTTATCGATTTCGTTGCGGTGGTTGCGGCAGATATAGCCCTGGGTAATGATAATGTCGATGTGTTGTAGAGAGGCGATGAGCGGACGAAGTCGCCCGGCAATTTTTTCGAGTTCGGGTTCTTCATTTTCATCAATCGACATGAAGTGCAGGGCCGGAAGCAGGCGGGCGTTGATTTTCTGTTCCTGCAAATACTGGTAGAACATCTCGGTTGAAATCAACTCGCCCTGTGCCAGCAATTCGCGGTAGCTTTTATCATCAAACTGGCCGGCAGCCAGCAAGCGCATGAATACGAAAAAGCGGCTGACGATTTCACGGCCTATTGCCTTGAAATTTTCTGTTTGATACAGCTCTTCAACAAAATTCTGGTAGTGTTTTTCAAGCGAATCAATTTCTGCTTCTGCGGCTTCGGCACGATTGCCTAACAGGTGTTCACCTATGGCCACCAATGTGTTGGTGGTTCCGGAAAGAGCGGACAATACAACTACTTTCTGACCCGGTGTTTCAGTAACCAGTTTGGCAATTTTTTTCATTCGCTCCGGTTTGCCAACCGAAGTGCCACCGAATTTCATTACCAGCATAGTGATGAAAAAGTAAAATGCGCGCTAAAATAGAAAGCACCGATAGCTTCTGCCAGCGCGGGCATAAAAAAACCTCACGTGCATAACGGCACGTGAGGTTTACCCGATAAATCAGATACGATTATTTTTTATCGTTTACCTCTTCGTACTCTACATCCGAAACGTTGTTATCGGATGTGCCACCGGTGTTGTTGCCGCCGGCGGTACCGGTTGATGCACCCTGCTGGGTAGCCTGGTACATTTCCTGCGAGGCGGCTTGCCAGGCGGCATTCAATGCGGCCATGGCAGTATCAATTGCAACCACATCCTGGTTCTTGTGTGCTTCTTTCAGCTTTCCAAGGGCACTGTTAATTGCATTGCGGTTGCCTTCCGACAACTTATCGCCATATTCCTTCAGTTGCTTTTCGGTCTGGAATATGAGCGAGTCGGCCTGGTTGATTTTCTCGGCACGTTCGCGCGCTTTGCGGTCTTCTTCGGCATGGGCCTGGGCTTCCTGCTTCATGCGCTGTATTTCGGCT
Source organism: Cyclobacteriaceae bacterium (assembly GCA_025055435.1). Classification (GTDB taxonomy): domain Bacteria; phylum Bacteroidota; class Bacteroidia; order Cytophagales; family Cyclobacteriaceae; genus UBA2336. Next base: position 33,302 of record JANWWN010000018.1, read on the forward strand.
TCTGTCAGTCCGCTGGAAGCTTCAATTCTGATTTTCTGCTCCTTGCCTGTGCCTTTGTCTTTAGCCGAAACATGCAGGATGCCGTTGGCATCGATGTCGAAAGTAACTTCGATTTGCGGTATGCCGCGCGGAGCCGGCGGAATACCGTCCAGGTGGAAGCGGCCTATGGTTCGGTTATCCTTCGCCATGGGTCGCTCGCCCTGCAGTACGTGTATTTCAACCGAAGGCTGGTTATCGGCAGCTGTGGAGAATATTTCCGACTTCCGTGTAGGTATGGTGGTGTTGGCTTCGATGAGCTTGGTAAACACGCCACCGAGTGTTTCGATACCCAGCGACAGCGGGGTAACATCCAGCAGCAACACATCCTTCACTTCACCGGTCAGTACGCCGCCCTGAATGGCTGCACCCACGGCAACTACTTCATCGGGGTTAACACCTTTCGAAGGTTTCTTGCCGAAGAATTTTTCCACTACTTCCTGTATGCGGGGTACGCGGGTGGAACCACCTACCAGTATCACTTCATCAATGTCGTTCACGGTGATGCCGGCATCGGCTACGGCTTTACGACAGGGTTCGAGCGTGCGTTGTACCAGGTCATCAATCAACTGCTCGAACTTAGCGCGCGTAAGTTTTTTCACCAGATGCTGCGGCACGCCGTCAATAGAGGTGATGTACGGCAGGTTGATTTCCGTTTCCTGCGAGCTCGAAAGTTCGATTTTGGCTTTTTCAGCGGCTTCTTTCAGGCGCTGTAGGGCCATCGGGTCTTTGCGCAGGTCAACGTTATGCTCGGCCTTGAATTCATCGGCCAGCCAGTTGATGATGCGCATGTCAAAGTCATCACCGCCAAGGTGTACGTCACCGTTGGTCGATTTTACTTCGAACACGCCATCGCCCAGTTCGAGGATGGAGATATCGAAAGTACCACCGCCCAGGTCGTACACGGCAATTTTCATGTCTTTGTTTTTCTTATCTAAACCGTATGCCAGTGCAGCTGCGGTAGGTTCGTTGATGATGCGTTTTACATCCAGACCGGCAATCTGACCTGCTTCTTTGGTGGCCTGCCGTTCGGCATCATTAAAGTAAGCCGGCACGGTGATAACGGCTTCGGTTACCGGGTGGCCCAGGTAATCTTCGGCTGTGGTTTTCATCTTTTGCAGAATCATGGCCGAGATTTCCTGTGGTGTGTACAGGCGGTCGCCAATGCGAACACGAACTGTGTCGTTCGGCCCCTGCTCAACCTGATAGGACACCATCTTCATTTCTTCCTTAACGTCCGAATATTTTTTACCCATAAACCGCTTAATGGACATGATGGTGTTCTTGGGGTTGGTAATGGCCTGACGTTTGGCCGGGTCGCCCACTTTGCGCTCGCCTTTGCCTCCGTCCATGAAGGCTACCACCGAAGGCGTAGTTCTGCGTCCTTCGCTATTGGGTATTACAACCGGTTCGTTGCCTTCCATTACGGCAACGCACGAGTTCGTAGTTCCCAGGTCGATTCCGATAATTTTTCCCATGGCAGTATGTGTTAAGTTCTGAAAGTGCTTTTTTAGTGCTTACTGACTTCAACAATGGATGTGCCAGCAGAGATTAGCAGGCTAAAATGTGCCACAATGGCAGGTAGTTTTAATTTTCAAGGATTTTAACGGCATTCCTGGCCTCTTTGTCTCCCAAATTTGATGCTTTTTTCAGGTCGGTCCGGGCTTTTTCGGGGTTATTCAGTTGAAGATAGAGCATGCCGCGTTCGCGATAGGCACGTGGGTTTTCGTATAGTCTGATGGCTTTGGTTAAGGCTTCCTCGGCTTCCTTAAAACCGCTTTTCGCGCCGGTGTATGATTGCCATGGCAACAAGGAGCGATGATTCGGAAAATGGATTTAATGAATTGCCGGTTCGGGTCAGTTCATGGAATATTTTTCTTGCTTCATCATCGTGTTTGGTGTGCGTTAGTAACTCAACGTATAAAACGGCAGATTTTTCATCTTCAGGTTTGATTGAGTAAATTTTTTTCAGGTAGCGTAGCGTATTAACCGTATCCTTTTGTTCCAACAGGTCAATAAGAAAAGAATAGTAATCGTCAACTTTAAATGTGCGCGGGTATAACCGGCGTATTGGATATCAATGCGCTTGTCCATGGGTGTTTGCTGTCCGCAGAACCGGTTTTCATCGACCTGAGTAGCCTGAAGAATTTTCTGAAAGTCGTTGAAGGCCTTCTCGTACTGCTTCATTTCAGTATAAATCAGTCCACGCAGGTAAGGATACATGAGGTTAGTCGGGTAATGCCGGATAAGCGTGTTGAGACTCTTCAGGCTTTGTAGTGGATTATTTTTAAACTGTAGAAAAGCATACAACTGAAGAGCGTACCGGTGTACCGAATCTTTTTGCAGGATTTTTTCAAGATGAGGCAGAGCTACTTCCGAAGAATTTTTCCTAAAAACTTCAATCAAAGCGAGGTTAATACGGACATTATGATAGTTAGGATTTATTTCCAGACATTCTTTGAATTTTTTTCTGCGACTGTCGGGTCATTTTGTTGCAGATAAATTGCCCCTGTTAGAAAAAGCGCCTCAGGCTGTAGTGCGGGTTTGGCTTTTCCTACTTTATTGTAACACTCTTCTGCGGGCACCAAAAGAAACTGTATCTGCCGGATTTTTCCCAATTCCAGCCAGGCTTCAGCAAGGTTTTTGTTTAATCGCAGTAACTTTTCGAAATCGGTGGCAGCCTATCCCAATCGCATCATCATTTTTAACGCAACACCCCGGTAGTAATATGCCTGCCAGTTATTGTTATCCAGTTCAATTACCCTGGTAAAATTCTCAACGGCTAGATCATATCGCTCTTCATCCAGGCTGTTTAGTCCTTCGTTGAAGTACATTTGTATCTGTCCGGTTCTTTTCCATGTAACGGGTATTTTTTCGTATTCCCATATTACCGCATGCTGCGGCATGAAGTCATCCAGGGTGATGATTTGGGCAGCTGCATGGAAACGAATCATTAAAAAAATAATGTTTGCCAGATGCGTTATAATTGAAACCTTATTGACACTTAGTATGAAGTAACTTTTCCGGTGATTCCTTATAGAATAAGGCATGCTTTTTTAATGTAGTTTCGCGCTTTGTTTTATAAACGATCAGATAAATATACATGAACGAGCTGACTCAGGAAATTAGCCGGCGCAGAACATTTGGCATCATCAGCCACCCCGATGCAGGTAAAACCACACTTACGGAAAAGTTGCTGTTGTTTGGCGGTGCTATTCAGAAAGCCGGAGCGGTGAAATCGGCTAAAATAAAAGACCACGCCCGAAGCGACTGGATGGAAATTGAAAAGCAGCGTGGTATTTCGGTGGCTACTTCGGTAATGGGCTTTACCTACAACGGCATTAAAATCAACCTGCTCGATACACCCGGACACCAGGATTTTGCCGAAGACACCTATCGCACACTAACCGCGGTGGACAGTGTAATTATGGTGATTGACTGCGTGAAGGGCGTGGAAATTCAAACCGAAAAGCTGATGGACGTGTGCCGCATGCGCAACACGCCGGTAATTTGCTTCATCAACAAGCTGGACCGCGAAGGTCGCGACCCGTTTGAACTGCTGGACGAGATTGAAGATAAACTTAATATCAAAGTACGACCGCTCACCTGGCCCATCAGCATGGGCAAAACGTTTAAAGGCGTGTACAGCCTGTATGATAAAAATCTTCACCTGTTTACACCCAGCCGCACAACTGTAGAAGAAGGGATAGAAATCAAGGACATTCAAAGTGCCGAGCTCGACCGGCTGGTGGGCGAAAGCCATGCCGCGCAACTGCGCCATGATGTGGAACTCATTGAGGGTGTGTATCCGCCTTTTGATGTAAAGGAATATCTGGAAGGAAAAGTGGCACCCGTTTTCTTTGGTAGTGCAGTAAATAACTTCGGTGTGCGCGAGCTACTCGACACCTTTATCCGTATCGCACCGTCGCCCATTCATCGCAATACAACAATTCGGATCGTTGAGCCGGACGAGCCTCGCTTTACCGGATTTGTTTTCAAAATTCACGCCAATATGGACCCGAAGCACCGCAACCGCGTGGCTTTTGTGCGGGTGTGCTCCGGCCGTTTTCAGCGGGGAAACAACTACTATCATGTGCGACAGGGTAAGAACCTGCGCTTTTCGAACGCCACTGCATTCATGGCACAGGACCGCGAAACCATTGATGAAGCCTGGCCCGGAGATATTGTGGGTATTTACGATACGGGAAACCTGAAAATAGGCGACACGCTTACTGAAGGAGAGAAGCTGATGTTTACAGGCATACCCAGTTTTTCGCCCGAAATTTTTAAGGAGGTGGAGAACCTCGATGCCATGAAATCGAAACAACTGGAAAAAGGTTTGCAACAACTGATGGAAGAAGGTGTTGCCCAGCTTTTTACCTACGAACTGGGTTCAAAGAAAGTAGTGGGTACGGTAGGGGCGCTGCAGTTTGAAGTTATTCAGTTCCGGCTGTTGCATGAATACGGAGCTACGGTGCGCTTTGTGCCGCAAAACATTTACAAAGCATGCTGGATAAGCTGCGATGACCCGAAAAAACTGAAAGCGTTTATTGACTCGAAGCAGCGCCATATTGCACGCGATAAGGATGGAAAGTTGGTATTCATGGCCGAATCGAAAGCCTGGCTGCAGATGGTTAAGGAAAACTTTCCGGAAATACAGTTTCACTTTACTTCAGAATGGGAGGTTAATACGTAGTACGGTGCTACCTTTTTCAGTTGGCACGAGGTTAATTATTGAACCACGTAATCGTAAATCATTTTCGAGGCCTGAGCCATGACGGCAGTGCCACGGTCAATATCTTCCAGATTTTTCGAGAGCAGTACCAGTACATATTTTCTTCCGTCCGGCAGCATGACGATACCCGAGTCGTGGTGAACGCCGGTAATCATGCCGGTTTTATGCGCAACCTTCACTTCTTTTGGCAACAGCGCCGGGATGATTTCGTTGAACCGCTGGTCCAGTAAAATCTTTATCATGGCTGCACTGGCTTCCGGATTTACCGCTTCGCCTGTGGCAATTTTTTCGAAGATTACCATCAGGTCGTACGCGGTTGTGGTGTTGTTCATGCCAAGCTGGTAAGCTTTGTTATCTTCCACGCCACGCAACACGAGGATGGCAGGTGCTCCCAGTTCGCGCATGGTTTGCGTAACCTTTTTTGCGTCCACATATTCAATCACAATATTGGTAGCCAGGTTGCTGCTCACAATGATCATATCATATACCAGATCATAAACCGTGCGCTTCTTGCCAATCATTTTGTATAACTCCTTTTCACTGTCATCTTCCGGGTTTAAACTAAATGTGCTGCCATCGGCAATACTGGTAAACGTATTAATCACCGGTACGGAGTCAGTAAGTTTCCATCGCCCTTCGGCAGCCTGCTTATACACTTCAATCATCACCGGTGTTTTCATGGTACTGGCTGCATGAAAAACTTCGTTTTCGTTAATGAGCAGGGTTTCTCCTGTGCTTATGTCTTTAAAGGCTACGGCAAATGTTCCCTGCTGCGCACCAAAATGTGCGTGTAAGCTGCTTTCAAGTTGTTGGAGAGATTTTTTGGTGGTGCAGGAAAAGAGGAGTAATCCGGAAAAAAAATATCGGCTTATTCGCAGCATAGTTTAAGTATCAATTAACAATTGTAATTCAGATAACCTATCTTGACCATGTGAAATCCGGTTGTATCTAAACATGTTTACACACGGTCTTCAGATTTTGTACGAAGATAACCACCTGCTGGTATTGAACAAACCGGCCGGCGTGCTGATACAGGGTGACCGCACGGGTGACGAGCCACTGGTTGAGCTGGCCAAAAAATACATCAAAGAAAAGTATAAAAAACCCGGTGCTGTTTTCCTGGGTGTTGTGCATCGTATTGACCGGCCCGTGAGCGGAGTAGTGGTGTTTGCCCGCACGTCTAAGGCGTTAAGCCGTATGAATGAACTGTTCAGAAGCAGGCAAACACAAAAGGTTTACCTGGCAGTTGCAGGTTGTAAACCTGAGCAGGATACCGGAACATTGATTCACTGGTTGAAGAAGTCGGAAGAAAAAAATAAGGCAACGGTCTATCTGAAAGAAACTCCCGGAGCTCTGCGCTGCGAGCTTACCTACACGTGGCTTGCAGCAAAAAATAATTTTCATTTACTAGAAATCCGCCCGCTTACAGGCCGCCCGCACCAGATTCGCGCGCAACTTGCTGCCATCGGGTGCCCCATAGTGGGCGATGTGAAATACGGTTTTCCGCAGGGTAATGCAGACGGGCGGATACATCTCCATGCCTTTTCCCTGATGTTTATGCATCCGGTAAAAAAAACGGAATTAATAATCCGTGCTCCGCTACCGGATGAACAAATATGGAATTACTTTAAGGGCCTGAATCGTTTGCATGGCCCGTTGGATTAATAAGTTGCAAGCCCGCTGGGGGTTGCCCAACACCTTCCAGGTAATTATCGTGCTGTTGGTATTTGCCTGTACGGGCACAACGGTATTGCTGCTGAAGCGCCCGTTGTTTAACTGGCTTTTTCCCGATGGGGTTCGTCCGTTGTGGGCCAGTATTACTTATTACGTGTTGATTCTGCCGGTGTATAATGTTTTTCTTTTAATCTATGGTGCCCTGTTCGGGCAATTCAGGTTTTTCTGGGAGTTTGAGAAAAGATTTTTCAGCAGGCTGTTCAGGAAAAGAAGGGGAGCGGATCAGGTGTAAAAAGCCGGCGCCGCGGCTTTGCCGCGGCGCCGGATAGAATACAATTTTCAAATCATTAATCAATCGTGCCGTCTGCCAGCACCATCACTTTATTCGACAGCACCTCCACCACGCCGCCTGTAATACGTATCGAGTGACGGGCAGTTTTGTCTTTGTACTCAATCACTCCTTCCTTCAGCAGACTAACCAAGGGAGCGTGGTTATCCAGCACCTGAAAGGAGCCATCTGCGCCGGGCAGTGTGGCGATACTCACTTCGCCTTCAAAAATTTTCTTTTCCGGTGTAAGTATTTCCAGGTGCATAACATCAGCCTTTAGCTTCAGCAATCATACGCTCACCTTTTTCGATGGCCTGCTCGATGTTACCCACGAGGTTAAACGCCATCTCAGGCAGGTGGTCGAGCTCACCATCCATGATCATGTTAAATCCTTTGATGGTGTCTTTAATATCCACCAGGGCGCCTTTCAATCCGGTGAAAGCTTCGGCTACGTGGAAAGGCTGCGACAGGAAGCGCTGAACGCGGCGGGCGCGGTGCACGACCAGCTTATCCTCATCGCTCAGCTCATCCATACCCAGGATGGCGATGATGTCCTGCAGTTCCTTGTAGCGCTGCAGTATGGCTTTTACGCGCTGGGCGCAGCGATAGTGTTCTTCGCCCACGATGTCGGCGCGTAGAATACGTGAGGTAGAATCGAGCGGGTCAACAGCCGGGTAAATACCCAGCTCGGCAATTTTTCGGCTCAACACGGTGGTGGCATCAAGGTGTGCGAATGTGGTGGCCGGGGCGGGGTCGGTCAGGTCGTCAGCCGGAACGTACACAGCCTGTACCGACGTAATGGAACCGTTCTTCGTGGAGGTAATGCGCTCCTGCATGGCACCCATCTCCGTTGCGAGCGTAGGTTGATAACCCACCGCTGAAGGCATCCGACCTAACAGGGCCGATACTTCGGAGCCGGCCTGGGTAAAGCGGAAGATGTTATCAATGAAAAACAGAATATCGCGTCCTTTGCCCTGACCATCGCCATCGCGGAAATATTCGGCTATGGTTAACCCGGATAGTGCAACACGCGCACGCGCTCCGGGCGGTTCGTTCATCTGACCAAATACGAAGGTAGCTTTAGAGTCTTTTAATGCCTCATCCGATACTTTGGAGAGGTCCCATCCGCCGGCATGCATGGACTTCAGAAACTCCGGGCCGTAATTCACAATGCCGGCTTCAATCATTTCACGCAGCAGGTCGTTACCTTCGCGGGTGCGTTCGCCTACACCGGCAAATACGGAAAGACCTGAATAGGCTTTTGCGATGTTATTGATTAGCTCCTGAATCAACACGGTTTTACCTACACCGGCACCGCCAAACAGACCAATCTTACCACCCTTGGCATAGGGTTCAATCAGGTCGATTACCTTGATACCGGTATATAATACTTCGGCCGTAGTTGACAGTTCTTCGTAGGCAGGGGCCGGACGGTGAATGGGCAGGTATTTTTCGCCTTTGGGCTGTTTGATGCCATCAATGGCTTCACCTACCACATTAAATAAGCGGCCTTTGATGTCTTCGCCAATGGGCATCCGGATGGGCATTCCGGTATCAACCACTTTCATGCCGCGCACCAGCCCTTCGGTACCGTCCATAGCTATGGTACGCACGCGGTCTTCGCCAAGATGTTGCTGGCATTCCAGTACGATGCGGGTGCCATCGGGTTTGGTTACTTCAAGTGAATCGAGGATGTTAGGGATTTTGGAACCGGGTTCATCGAAAGCCACGTCTACTACGGGACCGATAACCTGGGTAATCTTGCCTATGTTCGCCATGAATGATGTAGGGTTTGTTAACAGAAGCTGCCGGAAACATTATGCTTTCGGCAAGCGAGCGCAAAAGTAGCAGGAATGACCGGTTTAGCCAATATCAGGACAACTGATTATTGTCGGGTGGAAAAAGGTTCTGCCGGCAAGATAATCCGGAAGGTAGTACCCTGGTTTTCTTCCGATGCCTTTACGAAAATTCGGCCATTATGGTAATTTTCGATAATTCGTTTGGCCAGCGCCAGTCCCAACCCCCAGCCCCGCTTCTTGGTGGTGAAGCCGGGCTTGAATACAAGCGACAGGTTGCTGCGCGAAATACCCTTACCGGTATCGGTAATATCGATGTAAACTTTGTTGTTGCTGCCGCGGAGAATTTTGATGGCGATGCTGCCGGTGGATCCGATTGCGTCAACGGCATTTTTGCACAGGTTTTCAATAACCCATTCGAATAAGGGTGGATTGACCCGAACCATGATTACATCCGAAAGACTAAATACTTCCAGACTGATCCGCGAGGAGATTCGTGGCCGCAGATAATTCACCACGTTGTTAATCAACAATACAATATTATCCGGCTTCAAAGCCGGTACGGAACCGATACTGGAGAAGCGTTCGGTGACAATCGAAAGCTTGCGGATGTCTTTTTCCAGCTCGGTGATGATTTCCTTGTTTTTCAGATGCGGGTCATCGCGAAGCACTTCCACCCACGCCATCAGCGAAGAGAGCGGAGTGCCCAGCTGATGGGCCGTTTCTTTCGCCAGGCCCACCCAAACCTGATTTTGTTCGGCAACTTTCGAGTAGTTAAACGCCAGGTAGGATATGAATGCAAAAATGGCAATAACCGACAGTTGAATAAACGGATAGTAGGTGAGTTGCGTAAGTAAAAAAGAGTTTCGGTAATACACCTGACCGTATTCTTCCGTTTCGCCATACTCATTCCGGTAAGTTATCGGGATGGGCTCGTACAATGCCTTCATGCGGTTCAGTTCTTCTTCAAGAACTTTTCGCTTTTGTGTTTCCGACCAGCGCTTCTCCAGTTTAATATTCCGATGCTGATACTCACCTTCACGCGTAATCCAGATTACCGGTATGGAGTTGTTTTTCAGGATAATTTCTTCGGTTACGAACAGCATGTTTTCGTCTGGCTGACCGGCCAGTGTGTATTCCAAAGCGCGGGCAAAAAGTTCAACCTGTTGCCGTTCGCGGTCCTTGAGCTGCTTAACCAAAACATCGGTGTACCAGATGGACCCTACACTAATCACCACGGAGGCCCCCAGCACTATCCACTTTGCATAGGTGTTGATGGTGTACTGCTCCGGACGTGCCATAGTCCGGTAAAGTTGGCAAAAATCTTCAGCCCTTCATCATAAACCAGCGGGCAAGGACTTTGTAGTTTACTTTGGTGCCAGTCATTAAAATTCCGATGCGGTAAATGCGGCCGGCAATCCAGGTAGTGAGGATGAAGCCACCGATCAGTAAAATCATGGAAAGCGCCAGCTGCCAGTCGGGCACGCCAAAAGCAATACGCCCCACCATGGCTACCGGAGAGGTAAACGGTATGATGGACAACCAGAAGCTTACCGGCCCGTGCGGGTCACGCAGAATAAACAGGAATAGACCCAGATAACCAATGAGCAACGGAAGGGTAATAGGAAACTGGAATTGTTGTGATTCCTGAATGGAGTCCACTGCTGAACCCACTGCGGCAAACAGTGCTCCGTACAACAAGTATCCGCCAAGGAAGTAGAAAATGAAAACAAACGTGATTTTGCCTACCGGTAAATTGTTGACCTGCTGAAACAATTTCATTAATTCCGGATTTTGTGCTTGCATGGCTTGTTGAACATCGGGGTCGCCCATTTGCCTGCTTACCTGTTCCATCATTTCCTGTTGCGGCATGTTCACGCCGAAGAATGCAAATACAGCAGAAGAGAATATGCTAATCAGTACAATCCAGATCAGAAACTGAAGCAGGCCCACTGAAGCAATGCCGATGATTTTGCCCATCATGAGTTGGAAAGGCTTAACGGAAGAGACAATTACCTCAACAATCCGCGAGCTCTTCTCGTCAATTACGCCCTGCATAATCTGAATGCCATAAATCAATACAAACATGTAAATGAGAATGCCCAGCAGAAAACCTGCCGCATACAACAAACCGGAATTGCTGGATTTTTCCTCTCCGGTTTCGGTAAGATTAAATTGCTGCAAGCTGATTTCATCTTTCAGTTTTTTTAAAACTTCCTTGTCGATGTTATAGGCCTCCAGCTTTAAATCATGGATACGGTCTTTCAAGATGGCACGCAATGATTCGATTTTTTCAATGCTTGGGTTTTCTCTGGTGTACAGGGTAAATCCTTCGGGCTTGTCCAGATTGAAGTTGGGTATGTAGAGCAAGGCAAAATTTTCGCTTTGCTGAAAAACTTTTTTAGCTTCTTCCAACGGTGCGTTTAGCGGAATAAAGCGAAAGCGCCGGGTACTATCAAGCGTGCATTTGCCGCTTTCATCCACCACCAACACCGTATCCGGCTGGGCCGATTCCATTTCTTTTACCATGATAAAAATGAGTAAGGCAATGATGGCCGGAAAAATGAGCGGCACCAGGATGGTGGTGAGTAAAAAAGATTTTTTCTGAACGCGATTTAATATTTCACGCTGAATGATAAGCCAGATTTTATTCATGAGCGGATCAATTAAACTTCTTTAAGATGCTTCCTTAATGCTTCATCACCTTCACCTTTAACAAGCGATATAAAAATATCGGCCATGGTGGGGAGTTTTTCTTCGAAGCGGTGCACTTCGGTTTGCTCAACCAGTTCGCGGATGAGCTGATTGCCCTTAACCGTTTCCGAGGCCCGGATAAGGGTTTCGTACAGGTTGTCGGCAACAGTTGTTTGCTGAATGATCTGATAACGGTCGGATGGCAGTTGTAGTGAATTACCGGAATGTTCAACCAGAAAGGTGTTCGACCGGAAACGAGACTTAACTTCTTTCTTCGGACCTTCCAGAATAACCTGTGCCTTGTTTATTAAGGCGATGTGGTCGCAGAGCGACTCTACGGTTTCCATCCGGTGTGTGGAAAAAATGATGGTACTGCCGCGGTCGCGTAGCTCGAGAATGTTTTCGGTAATGAGCTGGGCATTAACCGGGTCGAATCCGGAGAAGGGTTCATCCAGGATAATAAGCCGGGGTTCGTGCAGCACGGTGGAGATGAACTGAACCTTCTGGGCCATACCCTTGGATAGATCTTCCACCTTCTTATTCCACCAGTCTTTAATATTAAATTTTTCAAACCAGAATTTAATGCGCTCAAGCGCCTCTTTGCGGCTTAGTCCTTTAAGTTGGGCCAAGTAAAGAAGTTGTTCGCCCACCTTAAGCTTCTTATACAATCCGCGCTCCTCGGGCAGATATCCGATGATGTTTACGTGATTTGAATTAAGCTGCTCACCAAAAATTTCTATCGTGCCGCTGTCAGCCTGAATGATTTGGTTGAGTATGCGGATAAAGGTGGTTTTGCCGGCCCCGTTCGGGCCCAACAATCCATAAATTGATTTTTCAGGAATCGTAAGCGATACGGCATCAAGTGCCAACTGGCTGGTATAGCGCTTGGTAACCTGGTGGGCTGAGACTGCTGGTACCATAATTCGGGTTTTGGCTTGGCTGAATATTAGTGGCAAAAGTTAAACCCGAATTACGAAAAGCACTCTGTTAAGATGAATTAATCTTGTTTTTTCTCCCGAAAAATAATGTTGCCCATAGCCACATCCAGGTCAAATATCAACGCATTGGGCGCTTCGGGTGAATAAGCCGAGGTTGCAAAGGTTCCTTCTCCTGTCTTTTTTAATGTGCGCGCAGGCTTAACACTGCACAGCCAGGAGTCTTTAATTTTAACCAGTACAGGGGTTGTTTCATCGGGCAGGATAATAGTTAAGTTACCTGCACCCACACTGCCGCGAATTAACTGGGAATTGTGTGGTTTGCTGCTGAGGTCTAATGTCAGGTTACCAAAACCCACATCGGCTATAACATGGCTGGCACGCGACAAGCTGAGGTTATTAACCTTTACGTTGCCCAATTCAACTTTTACATAAAAGGTGTCCATCAGGATTCGGTTTTCCATCCCGGTAGGATAGCCAACACGGACATTTGAACTGCCCGATAGCAGCCGGAAGTTTTCAACAGCCAGACCGCTGAGGTCAATGCTGGCCTCACCCAAAGCGTAGTTCAGTGATAACCGATAGGGCTTTTGCTGGCTTAAATAAATTTTCCAGAATGTTTCGTGAGCAGGTTTATCAGCACCAAAAAGATGAGTGGAAATGGTTTGGCCAACTCCGCCCCTGCCGCTTTCCTCAATTACCACCTGCACATCGCACCGGTTTCCCCTGATTTCTTTAACGAACTGATGACCATAAGCGCCAGGGTCCTGGTTGCTGTACATACTGAGCAACTCGGGGCTGTCACCAGGTTTAATGAAGCAGGTGCCTGCGTTGGCTTTGAGGCGGAGCTGAACGGTTTTACACTGGGCATGGTCCTCCACACTGAACTGCTTCTTAATTTGCCCCGCAAGGGTAAAAGGCAGGGCCAACCCTATGACCATCAATGCATAATAACGCTGCATGCTCACTAATTACGAAATCGTTGCGCCAAGGTTACGCCATGTAAGATTATGGCTAAAAATGCGCAAAAAAAGGACATTTTAACAATGAAAAAAGCAGGTGAAGGTTAGCCAAAAAATTCTTTCATCCGCTCGAAGAAGCTCTTGTCCCCCGCTTCGGGCTGAGGCATAAAATTGGGTGAGTGGCGCAGACTTTCCAGCTTGGCCCGTTCTTCGGAAGTAAGTTTTTTAGGAACCCACACATTTACATATATGAGCTGGTCACCCGTTTCATAGCCATTTACATCGCGCAGGCCTTTTCCGCGCAGTCGGAGAATTTTACCTGCCTGAGTGCCCGGCTCTATTTTTATTTTCACTTTACCGGTAATGGTGGGTACTTCCAAAGTGGTACCTAGTGCCGCATCAATGAAACTGATGTGGAGGTCATAGATAATGTTATTGCCTTCGCGTTTGAGCTTAGGGTCTTCAACCTCTTCAATTACAATAATTAAGTCGCCCGGTATACCGCCTCCGGGTGGCTCATTTCCTTTTCCCTGCATGGATAACTGCATGCCGTCGGAAACACCAGCCGGAATTTTAACTGTGATGATTTCTTCCTTGTGAACCAGGCCGGAGCTGTCCACGCCGGGAGGACGCTTATCTATAATCTGACCGGAGCCTTCGCACTGCGGACATACGCTGGTGGATACCATCTGTCCCAGCATGGTGTTCACCACTTTTCGTACCTGACCGCTGCCCTGGCAGGTAGAGCAGGTTTTGAACGTTACGCCCTCCGCCCGAACCAATCGGTTTACTTTGATTTTCTTTTCGACTCCCTGGGCAATTTCGCTCAGCGTAAGTTTTAACTTAATGCGCAGGTTGGTGCCCTTGCGCTGACGTCTGCGGGTACCTCCGCCAAAGAAAGAATCGAATGCACTGTGCCCACCGAAGATATCGCCAAACTGGCTGAAGATATCTTCAATATCCATGTGGTGTGCTCCACCAAAGCCACCATTACCGCGTGCATGGCCGAAGCGGTCGTACTGGGCGCGCTTGTTTTCATCGCTCAGCACCTCGTAGGCTTCGGCAGCCTCCTTGAATTTTTCTTCGGCCTCTTTATCACCCGGGTTTTTATCCGGATGGTATTTGAGTGCCACTTTACGATAGGCCTTTTTTATTTCTTCGGCCGTGGCATTGCGGTCAACACCCAGTATTTCGTAGTAGTCGCGTTTGGCCATAGGCTTAGTTTCCGATTACCACCTTAGCGTGGCGAATAATTTTATCGTTCAACAAATATCCTTTCTCCACGACTTCAACCACCTTGCCTTTTAGTTCCTCGCTGGAAGCCGGAACCTGGCTGATGGCTTCATGGAATTCGGGATTGAAATCGGAACCCACGGCAAGCTCCATGGGTTTTACACCGTTCTGCTCCAGTATTTTGCGGAACTTATTGCTGATGAGCTGCAATCCTTCCAGGTCTTTGGAGTTGCTGTTCTGAAACGACTTTTCTGCCCGCTCAAAGTCATCCAGCACAGGCAGCATCTGCTTCAACGTGCTTTCGTTAGCCGACTGGATCAACTCGAGCCGTTCCCGCGCAGTCCTGCGCCGGAAATTTTCAAAGTCGGAGTAGAGACGCAGGTATTTGTCTTTCATGTCTGCCAATTCGTCCTTCAATCGGCCGAGTTCAGCCTCCAGTTGAGGCTGGTCGGTTCCACCTTGTGTATCATAAGCCGAAGGTGTTTCGTTTTTTTCGCCACCATCGGCCATTTGAATGTCATTTTCAGGCAATGCGTCATTATTTGCGTGGTTCTCCATAGGCACAAATCAGTTCAGACTTAAAATCGCGCAAAATTAAGTCAATTATTCTGCCAAAAACTCAAATTATGCCACAATGGCACAAAACCTATTCGTGCAGGGTCTTCCAGATCAAGTCTTTCAGTTCGGTGATGCCTTTTCCGGTAACGGACGATATGAACACAGCCGGAATGCCCGCCGGTAGCTCAGCGCGCAGTTGATCCAGCAATTCATCATCAAGCAGATCGCATTTGGAAACGGCAAGTATGCGCTTTTTATCAAGTAACTCCGGATTGTATTTTTTGAGTTCGTTCAATAAGATATTGTATTCTTTTTCGATGTGTTTCGAATCGGCCGGGACGAGAAAGAGCAGAAGTGAGTTGCGCTCGATGTGACGAAGAAAACGCAATCCCAGTCCGCGACCTTCAGCTGCTCCCTCGATAATGCCGGGGATGTCGGCCATCACAAACGATTTGTCATCGCGGTAGGCTACAACGCCCAGGTTGGGCGTAAGTGTGGTAAACGGGTAGTCGGCAATTTTTGGTTTTGCTGCCGAAACAACCGAAAGCAATGTTGATTTACCTGCGTTGGGGAATCCTACAAGTCCAACATCGGCCAGTAGTTTCAGTTCCAGTATAATCCACTCTTCCTTACCGGGTTCACCGGGTTGGGCAAAATGCGGTGCCTGTCGGGTTGATGTGGCAAAAAAAAGATTACCCTTGCCTCCGCGGCCTCCGGGTGTAAGAATAAACTCCTGACCGTCTTCTGTTATCTCGGTGATTACCTCATGGGTATCGGCACGGCGGGCCACGGTACCCAATGGTACTTCAATGATTTCGTCTTTTCCATCGGCACCAGTGCAGTTTTGTGCTCCTCCGGGTTCGCCATTGCCGGCTATTACGTGTTTGCGGTATTTTAAATGCAGTAATGTCCACAACTGGGCGTTGCCCTTCAATATAACATGGCCGCCCCGGCCGCCATCACCACCATCGGGTCCGCCTTTGGGTACATACTTTTCGCGGTGAAAGTGAACACAGCCCGCTCCACCGGCTCCCGAACGGGAGCAGAATTTTACATAATCAATGAAGTTGGGCGAGGACATACGAGCACAAAATACCAGAAGCCAAAAGTATTACCGGCAAGTAACAACATGGGCCCTGCTTACTTTTGCTTTAATCCGCAGGGCTGTGGCATAGTCGGTTTCTTACTTTTTTCTATCCAGTTCGTTACAAATTGCCGCAAAGATATCTTCAATTTTTCCTACGCCGTTAATGCGTACCAGGCGTCCCTGTTTTTCATAAAAGGGCAGAACATGTATGGTTTTGGTAAAATATTCGGTGATGCGCTTATTGAGCTTTTCTTCTTCATCGTCAGCGCGGTTTTCAATGGCTTTGCGTTTGGCGATACGCTGGCGAAGTTCCTGCTCGTCCACTTCCAGCGCAATTACATGGTGTATGGCAGTTCCGAGTTCGCGCATCAGGGCATCGAGTGCCTCGGCCTGGGCAACGGTTCGCGGAAATCCATCAAACAAAAATCCACCGGCCTGCGGATGTCGTTTAACTTCTTCGCGAAGCATGGCAATGGTAATTTCATCGGGAACCAGTGCACCGCTGTTCATGATTTCTTTAACCTGCCTGCCCAGCGGTGTTTCGTTTTTTGTGTGCCATCGGAACAAATCTCCCGTTGAGATGTGAACAAAGCCGTATTTCTGAATCAGCTTTTCGCTTTGTGTGCCTTTACCGGCACCGGGCGGGCCAAAAAGTACCAGGTTTTTCATTCAAAAGGTTTAGGTTGGTTACATCAGGGTGGCTAAGATAGTAAATAAGAAAGACGTGGACGGTTGCTTAAGGTGATGGGAAGAGGATGCAGTTAACTTTCGGTTCAGATTTGATGCTTAGTTTTTCCGGTAAATATCCGGCAGATTACGCCCAAATCCTTCGTAGTCTAATCCGTATCCCACCACAAATTCATCATCCATGTCGAAGCCCACGTAGCGCGGTTGTACGGCATGATTGCGCGCTTTTTCCTTCCGTATGAGTGTTACGATTTCAACCGACCGTGTGCCCAGGCTACGCAATTCATCAACTACCTTACTTAAGGTCAGGCCGGTGTCCATGATATCTTCTACAATAATGATGTCCTGGTTAAACAAACTTTCGCTTAAGCCGATGAGGGTTTTGAGTTTACCAGTGCTGAGCGTACCGGTATAGGAAGAATGCTTAACAAACGAAACCCTACACGGTATGTTTACGGCCCGAATCAAGTCGGCAGCAAAAATGAATGAGCCGTTTAGTATGGGAAGAAACAGCGGTGTTTTACTTTGATAATCCTGCCGGATTTGTGCGGCCAGTTGTTGTACCTTATCGTGAATCTGCGCAGCCGTGATGAACAGCTCAAATTCAAGGTCGTGAATCTTCATAGGGCCGCAAAAATAACAGAAAGTTTTTTAGTGAATGAGCAGCGATTCATTCCGCAAAGTCAGGTGGCGAATAAATGCACGGGGCTTGAGGCTGTGTATCAAAACGACAGCTACAATTCATTCATCAGGGCGCGATACAGGGCCATCATGCTGCGTATATCTTCTTTATGAACTTTTTCGTGCGGCGTATGTGCAAACTGCTGAGGAGCACCCACAAAACACCAGTCGATGGGATAGGGCGAGCGTTGCAGTTCGCCTCCATCGCTTGAGCCTTCACCTTCCACTTCGAGCTGAAATGGCACGCGATATTTTTGCGCTATATTAATGATGCGGTCAACAAAAGTTTTGCGCGGTATGTTGCGGTCGCGTAAGGATATAACTGCGCCTTTGCCGGGTGCTACACCATCCGAACACCAGGTGATATCGGAAATGAGGGCCTGGTGCACGCTCCATTCTTCATACAGGTATCTGGCCAGATAGCCAACCGAGCCTCCGCCATGTTCTTCCCAACATGAAAAAACAACTAAACCATCTGTTAGCGTTTCGGCCAGGGCAAGTGCATTGAGAACACCCAGTCGGTTATCCAGGTAAGCTGATTGTATGAAATTCCTGTCTTCTTTGAAATCAACTTTGTAAACCAACGATGTGCCTCGTTCAATACTGCGACCAAAGCGGTATAAGGCGTGGTGCTCATGGTCATAATCCAGTTCACAAACAATATCTCCCAGGCTGTCGCGGCCGGTCAGCTGCGTCCCGGCTTCTGCTTCGGGACTGCCAATAGGTAAAAGTTGATTGAAATACCGGACTGTAAAACCAATGCTATCCATATGGGCAAAAACAGCCGTACGCGGTTTTCCGAACCGCAGCAGCAGGCAATCCTGAAAATCATCACCGCTAATAATTTGAGGCTTGCATTTCCATTTGCGTTGATTTTTACGGACGTAGTTCAGCAAAAATGCCTTCATTCGGTGCTCTTCGCCCGAAGGCGCGTGTATTTCACAGAGCGTTTTCAGCAGGCGTACATCAAAACTTCCGGCTTTATTTCCCATTGCGGCAGGCATGTGCAACTTTATCGTAAATTTTCAGGAAATAAAAATTTATGGTTTATCATCTCGGAAAGGCGTACTCGGTGGCTCACACGTTTTTATACGCGTTACGTAATGTCCGCCTTCAAACGGACAGGGAGAGATTTCGTGAAAATGTGAAGCGGCTGGGTGAACTGATGGCGTATGAAATTTCCAAGCAGTTGCGGTATAAAAACGAAAAGGTGACAACACCATTGGGCACAGCCAACGCCAGTTTGCTGGAGGAAGAACCGGTGCTAATAGCGGTGTTAAGGGCAGGTCTTCCTTACTATGCGGGCTTTCAGCATATGTTTCCCGAAGCTCCTGCGGGGTTTATAGGGGCATACCGAAAAGAGGGCAGCGAAGAGGTGGAAATTCTTTTATCCTATATGGCCACACCATCCCTTGAGGGTAGAACGGTGTTGCTGATTGACCCCATGCTGGCTACCGGAAAATCGTTTGTACGGACAGCCCGGGCGCTGATGCAACAGGGTTTACCCGCGCATGTGCACATAGCTGCGCTGGTTGGCGCACCCGAAGGGTTGGATTATCTGCAAAAAAATTTTCCACTGCCACACGACATCTGGTTGTGGGCGCTGGATGATAAACTAAACGACCAGTATTACATAGTTCCCGGCCTGGGTGATGCCGGTGACCTGTGCTTTGGCGAAAAGATATAAAGATATAATGGTGAACAGTTGGCTTAATCTATGTGGGAAGAAATACTAAAAGCACTTCCGGTGGCTTTTTCGGCCAGTCTGAAATTTATATTCGGCCCGCTGGGTGGCTACGCTGTTGGCCTGCATCTAGTTACCACCATTGTTGCAACCGTTACCGGCATGATGGCCAGTGTGGTTGCATTCACGTTCTTCGGCAACTGGTTGCGTGGAAAAATCATCAACCGGTTTTTCAGTAATCGAAGAAGATTTACACCCAACAACCGCCGGGTTGTACAGATTTGGAAAAAATACGGCCTGGCTGGCGTGGCTTTTTTTACGCCTCTTCTGCTTACACCCATTGGTGGTACGATTCTGGCAGTTGCTTTCGGAAGTCCCAAGGAGCGCATTCTGATTTATATGTTCATCAGCGCAGCAGTGTGGAGTGCGGTGTTTTCGGTACTGGTGTACACATTCGGTAATACGATCATCCCTGAGTTTATGCAGAATTAATGTTGCAGTAATGTGCGATTCTGCAATTATGAGAACTTTGGGACCACGTTATTTTGTCTCCCCAATCGCCATGTT
>JANWWN010000019.1 GCA_025055435.1 Cyclobacteriaceae bacterium
AACCGGAATCCGAAAAACATTTTTTGATTATCTGGACAACGTTTCCGATGGAGATATAACCAGAAAAAACTATCGCTACGGTAATCCGGATGATTTGGACAACTACTTTTTCATTGGCATAACCTTGACCCGTACTTTTTACGATATTCCCTGCCCGACCAATCCGTATAGGTAATTAAGGCGCGGTTCGGCAGAGTTGTAAAATACGTTAATTTTGCCCGCTTGTGTCTTCATTCAGGGAACATATCGATTTTAACCGCCTGCCCCGCCACATCGCCATTATAATGGACGGCAATGGTCGTTGGGCCAAGAAAAAAGGCGCCATGCGCATATTCGGACACCGCAATGCCGTGCAGTCGGTTCGCGAAGTTACGGAAGCGTGTGGCGAACTGGGCATAAAATACCTTACCCTATACGCTTTTTCCACCGAAAACTGGGGCCGGCCTAAAGAAGAAGTGGAAGGACTGATGGAACTGCTGGTGCATACGCTGCGTCAGGAGATCAATACGCTCATGGAAAACCAGGTAAAACTTCTGGCTATAGGCGATATCAGTCAGCTGCCTTTAAACTGTCAGGAAAATCTGCGCTGGGCACTGGATAAAACCAAAGACAACAACGGGTTGGTACTTATACTGGCCCTGAGCTACAGCGGGCGTTGGGAAATGACCCAGGCAGTCCGGTTAATTGCGCAGGATGTTCAAAAGGGAAAAATTAATCCGGAGTTTATTACGGAAGAAGTCATTGAGCGCTACCTGACAACAGCCGGTATACCCGACCCCGAATTGCTCATCCGTACCAGCGGTGAAATGCGCGTTAGCAACTTTTTATTGTGGCAGATAGCCTATACGGAATTATATATCACGCCTACCTTATGGCCCGACTTTCGTAAGGAAAATCTTTACGAAGCCATCTGGTCCTATCAGCAACGCGAAAGAAGATTCGGAAAAACCAGTGAACAACTTAACCCCGTAAACTGATACGCATGCGTGTGCGCCTTCTGCTTTTGATTATGTGGTTGTTGACAACAGGCGTTACGGCCGTTAATGCCCAGTTCAGGCGGTCGCGCGAAAGGGCCTCGGCCGTAGATAATAATCTGAATTATGCCAATCCTTCGGAGTATATCATTGCAGGTATTGATGTGGCCGGCCTGAATATTCTGGATAAAAATGCCATGATTTCGCTAACCGGTCTGCGTGTGGGTGATAAAATTAAAATCCCGGGTGATGCCGTTTCGGGAGCGATTCGCAAACTGTGGAAGCACGGACTGATTGGCGATGTAACCATTTCGGTTCAACGCATCGAAGGCGACCAAGTGTGGCTGCTCCTTACACTTGCCGAACGACCTCGATTAACCAACTTTTACTTTACAGGCATCAATAAATCACAGGAGTCATCGCTGAAAGAAGAACTGAAACTGATACGCGGGAAAATTGTGAACGATGCGATGATTAGAAATACGGAATTAAGCGTAAAAAAGTTCTTCGTAAAAAAAGGTTATCTCAATACCCAGGTTAAAATCATTCAGGAGCGCGATACGCTCACCGATGGCATCCGGCTGCGCATCGGCATAAATACCGGCTCAAAAGTTAAAATCCACAAAATCCGGTTTATCGGTAACACGGTGTTTTCGGATAACACGCTCAAGGCGAAAATGAAAAAAACAGCCGAGTATCCGCGCATTGCCCTGCATCGCACGGTTATTCAAAAGGTACTTGGCATCAAACCCGCCCAGGTAAAAGCATGGCTCGATACCTCGTACACCGTTACCTGGCACGATTTGCGTGAAGCGCTAAGCGAGAATATTCAGCTCAACGTTTTCAAAGGCTCTAAATTCATCGCAGCCGATTTTGAAGAAGACAAACAAAAGGTGATTGAATTTTATAACACCAAAGGCTACCGCGATGCCGAGATCATTGCCGATACGGTTTATGCACGCAACAGTAAACATATTAATATCGATATCCGTGTTAATGAAGGACACAAATACTACTTCCGGAATATTTACTGGACCGGAAACTATATCCATTCCGCAAGCACCCTGAATGCCATTCTCGGCATACAAAAAGGTGATGTATATAATCGCGATCTGATTGATAAGAAAATTACATTTAATCCGAAGGGCTCCGATATTACCGGATTGTACATGGATGATGGTTACCTGTTTTTCCGCGTTACGCCGGTTGAATATGTAGTGGGGAAAGATTCCATTGACGTGGAGATGCGCATCTTTGAAGGAGAGCAGGCTACCATAAACGAAGTAACCATTTCGGGCAATGAACGGACAAGCGACCATGTAATCAGAAGAGAACTCTACACGGTTCCCGGACAAAAGTTCAGAAGAGCAGACATCATCCGCACACAGCAAAAACTCGGACAACTCGGCTTTTTCAATCCGCAGAAAATCAATCCAAATCTTACCCCCAATCCGGCCAGCGGCACGGTAGATATTGAATGGCAATTGGAAGAGCAGTCGAACGACCAGATTGAGCTTTCGGGCGGCTGGGGTGGTGCCTTTGGATTTGTTGGAACCCTGGGCCTTACTTTTAATAATTTCTCCGCCCGCAACATTACCAACTTCTCAAAGTGGAGGCCCCTGCCCGTTGGCGATGGCCAGCGGCTGTCGCTCCGCATACAGGCCAACGGAAGAAGATTTCAGAATTACAGCGTCTCGTTTACCGAACCCTGGCTTGGCGGACGCAAACCCCAGTCGTTTACCATCAGCGCAAATAAATCAATTTCGCGACAGATTTATGATCAAACCGATTCACTGGGCTTTGTACGCGAAATTGAATCGCGCATTGGCGTTAGCAACATAACAGTGGGTATAGGACGCGCCCTGAACTGGCCGGATAACTTCTTTACACTTACCAACTCCATTTCACTTACTGAATACGATTTGGGGAACGCCCCGAACTATATTCCCGGCTGTATAAGCTGTCGGGCCAAGGCCATTACCTTTAATACCACGTTAGCAAGAAACAGCGTGGATAATTTTATGTATCCCACCAATGGCTCCTCCATTTCACTAAGTGCCACATTCACGCCACCCTTCTCACAATGGCGCAGAATTAACCTGGAAACAGCGACTCCCGAAGAAATTTACAAGTGGGTGGAGTATTATAAAATCATGTTCGATGCCAAGTACTACATGCCGCTGGATCGAAAAAATAAACTGGTGTTCGAAGCCAAAGCACATTTCGGCTTCATTGGGCGCTATACCACCGCACTCGACTACACGCCGTTTGAGCGTTTCTTTTTAGGTGGTGCCGGCTTAGCCGGTGGCTTTGGTGCCTTTGTGCTGGGTCAGGATATCATCGGGCTTCGCGGTTACGATGATAACCAGATAACACCTCCGTACAACCGCCTGGATAATTCGGTGCGCGGTGGTATTGTCTATAATAAGTTTGGAGTGGAACTGAGGTACCCCGTAACTACGGGTAATGCGGCAACCATTTACGGATTTCTGTTTGCTGAGGCCGGCAACAACTGGAACAATTACCGCGACTTCAATCCGTTTAGCTTGTACAAAGCCCTCGGCTTTGGCGTCCGCATCTTTATGCCGGCGTTTGGTTTGATCGGTTTGAACTGGGGTTTGCCGCTTGACCCGTTCCCGCTGGGTTCGGATAACAAAGTAGGCGGAGCGAAATTCCAGTTCACCATCGGCAATCAAATTCGTTAATCCTATGCGTTTTTACGCTTTCATCATATTTTTTCTCATTTTCGGCCCGAATTTTGTCCTTGCTCAGCGGTTCGGTTACATTGATTCGGAATTTATCCTGAGCCGGATGTCCGAGTACAAAAAAGCCCAGGAAGAAATTAACCGGCTTTCCGAACTGTGGGAAAAGGAAATTTTGACCATGTCGAAGAACATCGAGTCCATGTACCGCAGTCTGCAGGCCGAGCAGGTGCTCCTTACGGAACAAATGCGAAAGGAGAGGATGGACGCCATTAACCGAAAGGAAACCGAACTGAAAGAGTACCAGCGAAAGGTATTCGGAGCAGGGGGCCTGTACTTCCTGAAAAAGGAAGAATTGATTAAACCGATTCAGGATAAGATATGGGAGGCAGTAGATAAAGTAGCAAAGAAAAATAACCTGGCCATTGTGTTCGATAAGTCGGGTGAGTTGGTGATGATTTATACCGACCCGCGTTACGACTACACCGATTTTGTGTTGGAGGAACTGGGTCTGGGGGATCCGAACGATAAAATTAAAAACTAAACGTGATAATAATTTCTGAATTTAATTAAATCTTTTACCGCAATGAAATACGCATTTACTCTTGCCATCACCATGCTGGGGGCTTTTTATCTGCAGGCACAACAGGCACTGAAAATCGGATATGCCGATGTGGAATATATATTCAGCCAGATGCCTGAATCAAAAACCATCGAATCCGAACTTCAGGCTTTGCAAACCCAGCTTAAGAAAGGAATCGATGCCCAGGTAGCCAACTTCCAGAAAAAAGTTGCCGAGTATCAGCAATTTGGCGCAAATGTTCCTGAAGCCGTGCGTCAGAACACAGAACGGGAAATCCGCCAGATTCAGGATAATATCGAAAAACTTCAGCAGGATGCCCAGGCCGAAATGCAACGCAAGCAAACCCAGCTCATGGAACCGGTGTATCAAAAAGTGGGTAAAGCCATTGAGGATGTGGCCAAGGAAAATGGCTTCTCACTTATCCTGAACAATCAGATCAGCGGGCTGGATGTGATTTTATATGGCGATGAAAAACTGGATGTATCTGACCTGGTTTTAAAGAAACTGGGTATTACGCCGAAACCTGCAACAGGAAACAAGTAGTCGTCAGTCCTGAAAAGAAATCAACCCTGCTACCACCTTAGCAGGGTTTTTTGTTTTCGGAGCCGATTAAAAAACGTTGATTTTTTCCGCAGCTTTAACCACATCATCAAACTCCACACCCGACATTTTGATGGAATACAGCAACAGCCTTACTTCCTTTACATGTATCCGGCCATCGGCTTCCGATAGACGATAAAGAATGGCAAAAGCGCGTAACCGCTCCTCATCGGTACAGTTGCTGATATGATAAATACCTTGTTGATAAATTTCCCGTTCCTTTCGGCTTATGACATCCGATTCAAATTTGCTGTAAATGGCGTCATCCACCGCTTCGCTTTGACGGATTTGTTCCAGCGCTGCCTTTTCCAATTGGTCGATCTGGCCATCTACGCCAATGAGTAAATGAACCAGATACATCAGGCCTAATTTATAGTCTGAACTCATGCATCAAATGTTGATGCTACAAGATAGAAGAATTTCCGATAAACTTCCTAAGCAAAATACTGATACGCAACCAGAGCCGAGACATAAGCCAATGCACTCATAAACACGAGTTGCAGCAGAGGCCATTTCCAGCTTTGAGTTTCGCGGTAAACCACGGCCAGCGTACTCATGCACTGCATGGCAAAAGTGTAAAACAATAATAGAGATAGTCCTGTGGCAAACGTAAAACGTGGACCACCGGTGTCCGGGTTGATTTCCTGCTGCATGCGGCTTTTTATCGTATTTTCATCATCTGCCCTACTTCCGATGCTGTAAATAGTAGCCATGGTACCGACAAATACTTCACGCGCGGCAAAAGAGGTAAGCAGGGCAATACCTATTTTCCAATCATAACCCAAAGGCTTTATTATCGGCTCAATAGCCTTTCCTATTTTACCGGCATAGGACTGTTCAAGTTGATACGCAGCAATTTTATCCTGTAGCTCATCTTCCGCAAGCTGCAGTTCGGCAGCCTCGCCACGCGCCCGCATTTCAGCCTCCTTCATTTGTGAAGAAGGTCCGTAACTGGAGAGTACCCACAGAACAATAGAAATAGCCAGAATAATTTTTCCGGCTTCCACAACAAACGAACGTGTTTTATCAAAAATGGTAATGCCCACGTTATTCCAGCGGGGCATGCGGTAGGGCGGAAGTTCGAGCAGCAAATAGCTGCGCTCGGCAGAGCGTAAAAGCTTTTTCAGAACCCATGCCGATCCGATTGCCGCGAAAAAACCAAGTAAATACAAACCCATGAGCGTTAATCCCTGAAGATTAAATACACCCAAAACAGTTTCCTCCGGGATAATCAACGCAATGAGAATGGTAAATACCGGGATGCGAGCCGAACAACTCATGAATGGCGTTACCAAGATGGTAATCAAACGCTCCTTCCAGTTGTCAATCATGCGGGTGGAAAGGATGGCCGGAATCGCACAGGCTACGCCCGACATCAACGGCACCACGCTGCGCCCGTTTAGTCCGAATTTGCGCATGATTTTATCCATGATAAAGACCACCCGCGCCATGTAGCCGCTTTCTTCCAGTATGGAGATGAAGGCAAAAAGTATGGCGATCTGCGGCACAAACATTACAATACCTCCGATGCCCGGTACTATGCCATCGGCCAGTAGTTTGGTGAGCGGCCCTTCAGGCAGGTTGTTACTCAGATAATTGCTTAGTGAAGCAAACAGGGTATCAATCCAGTCCATGGGGAGGGTGGCCCATGAAAAAATGGATTGAAAAATCAGCAATAAAATGAACAGAAAAATAACATAACCATATATGCGGTGAGTCAGGATACGGTCTAATCGAAATGTGTAACGTTTCCATTCTTCATCCGCCTTGCGAATGGTGACCTGATCGAGCAGGTCCTGAATAAAGCCATACCGCTGGATGGTTTCGGCACCGTGATATTTACCTGGAAACAGGTTGTATTTCTTTTTTAAGCTTTGTACAATTTCTTTTTCATCGTCCGATAAAAAGGATGGTATGACGGGTTGTTCCAGTAGCTGATAGGCCTCATAATCATTATCCACTCCGGTTTTTTCACGCAATTCTTTCACAACGGCCAAAACATCATTATCCAGTGCATAAACCGGTTGCTGCGTAGCCGTATGGGTTTGAAGCAATGCCTGCTTCAGGGTGTCCACTCCATAACCGGTACGGGCATTGGTTGGAATAACACGAACACCAAGTAATTGCTGCATTTTGTGCAGGTCGTAATTGATACCGGCTTTGGCAGCCTGATCCATCATGTTCAAGGCCAGTACCACCGGCAGTCCAATATCAACGATTTGTGTAAGCAACAGCAGTCCGCGTTTTAGATTGGTGGCATCGGCTACTACCACAACCACATCCGGGCAATCTTTCGAACGATGGTTGAGCAGGAATTCGGCAACTATGCGTTCATCCAGGCTGCGCGGGTACAGGCTGTACATTCCGGGCAAATCGGTTATTTCGGCAATCGAGCCATCCGACATTTTGCAAAAACCCGTATGGCGCTCAACTGTAACGCCTGGAAAGTTGGCGGTTTGTTGGTTGAGACCGGTGAGCTGATTAAATAAAGAGGTTTTCCCCGAATTGGGATTGCCCACCAGCGCCACCTTCAGTTTTCCGGCCATATTTTACAGGATGATAAAAATGGTGGCCGCTTCTTCCAGTCGTAAAGAAAGCTCGTACCCGGCCACACTGATGCAAATCGGGTCGCCCAGCGGAGCTGAAAAATTGTAGCGTACAGTTGTGCCCGGCAAACAGCCCATTTCCATCAGCTTTACCGAGAGCTGGTCATCCGAAAAACCGGAAATAATACCCTGCTCGCCAGGTTTTAAATCTGTCAGCGTGCGAACCAATTCTTATTTAGATTTATTTTAAACAAGGCAAATATACGGGGCCGAACTTCACCTGCACAATGATTTAAAATGGTTTTGCGGTTTTGTTTAAATAATTTCATGGTCATGAAAAAGAAAGTTGAACACCGGCCTCACTCCTCGGAAAAATCCAAAAAGCAACAGAAAGCTCCTCAAACTCCACCTCCTTCCGAAGATGAAAGAACCGGTTTCGGTATTCTTCCCGATCGTGATTTGAAGAAAAACTTAGGCTGCGGTTAGAAAAATAGGTCTTTAGATGCAACCCGGGGCGCATTCTTTATGTTGCCGGATGATTGTTTTAGGTTGAATTTGCTATACGGGTTTCAAATACCTTCTGCCACCATTACACGTTTCACACGTGCACTAGTGTTGGTGAGTATTTCATAGGGAATGGTGCCAATGCAGTTAGCAACCTCCTCAATGGGTAAGCCCTCACCAAAGACAATGGCTGTATCACCCTCCTTCACTTCTAATCCACTCACATCCACCATGGTCATGTCCATGCAAACATTTCCAACGACGGGTGCACGCCTGCCGTTAATCAAAACAGCTCCCACACCATTTCCAAAGGCACGGCTGAATCCATCAGCATAGCCTATGGCAAGCGTGGCGATGGTGCGATCATGCCGTGCTACACCCCTACCCGAATAGCCCACCGATTCCCCGGCTTTCACCTGCCTCACCTGCGACACGGTTGTTTTGAGTGTGGCCACCGGCTGAAGTGCATGATTTCGGGTCGGGTCCACGCCGTACAAACCAATGCCCAGCCGTACCATATCGAAATGGTATTGCGGAAAACGCAAGATTCCCGAAGTATTTACCAGGTGAAGCAGTGGTGGTGTATGGCAAACCGATGATATAGCACCAGCCATTACAGTAAAACGCTTAGCTTGCTGATGGGTTAGCTCATCCAGCGAAGGGTCATCAGCACCTGATAAATGACTAAATATGGATTTCACCTGAATATGGGGATGACTCTTCAACAACGTGCTAAGTTGTTTCAGGTCTTCATTCACAAAACCCAGCCGATGCATGCCCGTGTCCAGCTTAATATGCACACCCATCTTGCGACCGTTCAAGAATCGAATGAGTTTCTCCAGTAATTCCAGGCTGTATATTTCCGGTTCAAGTTGATGCCCCAGCAACAAATCAAAACTTTCTTCAGCCGGATTCATCACCATAATAGGAACGGTGATATGATGTTGCCGTAATTCTGCTCCTTCATCAGCGTAAGCCACACCCAGGTAATCAATACGGTGGTATTGTAAAAGATTAGCAACCTGAACACTGTGATTACCATACGCAAATGCCTTGACCATAGCCATCATACGTGTGCCGGGCTTAAGATGCGAGCGGAAATAATTGAGGTTGTGAACCAGTGCAGAAGCATTGATTTCCAGTATTGTTCCGTGCACTTTGCGCTGCAGCCAGGCAGAAATACGCTCGAAGCGGAAAACGCGGGCCCCTTTAATCAAAATAACCTCATTGCTGAACTGGTCGGAAGGATATTGCTGAAGAAACTCCTCCGTTGATAAGTAAAATTGCGCGGGAACTGAGAAAAAGTGCGAAAAACGCCTTAATACAGGCCCAATTCCGATGAATTTCCCCACTTCGGCCCGATGAATTTTTGAGGCGATTTCTTTTACCAGCACCTCATCGGCAACTCCCGATTGCTCCATGTCCGAAAGAATGACGGTTCGTAAACTGCGCTGACGCTGATGCTGAAGAAAATCCAGACTCATCTGCAATCCGGCTAAATCATTGTTGTAGGAATCATCAATCAATACGCAACTGTTAATACCGTCTTTTACTTCCAGACGCATGGGTACAGACTTTAAACGACTCATGCGTTCAGCTGCAGTTTCGGGCGGATAATTCAGCACCAGCATCATGGCGATGCAATGCATAGCATTTTCAATGCTGGCGGCATCATCAAATGGAAAATGAACAGGTATATGCTTACCACCAAAGACTAAAAAATTTTCTTTTTGAGACACCGCAAGTCGTAAATCGGCTTCAGCCGATTTACCCCAGGAAAAGACAGGTATTTGTTGCTGAACTACTGCCTGCCGTATATCAGCATGATCGGCACAATAAATCAGGCGCTTAACATGTTTAAACAGCTTCAACTTCTCGCTTATTTTTTCCTGGCGGTTTTTAAAACCGGCATCATGCGCAGAACCGATGTTAGTGAATATTCCGTAATCGGGTTGAATAATTTCCCGAAGCTTTTCCATTTCGTTAGGTTGACTGATACCAGCTTCAAAAATGCCCAGCTGATGCCACGGCTGGATTTCCCACACGGAAAGCGGAACGCCAATCTGCGAATTATAACTACCCGGGTTCTTTACAATCACATATTCCGGCGACAACACCTGGTAGAGCCACTCCTTAACAATTGTTTTTCCGTTGCTGCCCGTAATGCCCACAACCGGTATATCAAATTGTCTGCGGTGAGCGGCTGCAATCTGTTGAAGGGCGCCAACCGCTGAATCAACCAGCAACACATTGGCTTCCGGATAGTTTTTCAGTTCAAAGGGTACCTCAACTACAAACTGATGTATTCCCTGCTCGTATAGTGTTCGTATGAAATCATGACCGTTGTGGCGCTCTCCGCGAATTGCAAAGAACACCCCTTCTTCGCTGATCACGGCCTTTCGGCTGTCGGTTATCAATCGCCCTACGTCGCGGTCACTCGCAAGCTGAAGCAGCTTGCCATGGGTAATGGGCGGTAAATCGGAGAATCGCATTTCAAAATAATCTTGCTCCGTTGGGTACGTTACGCTCAGGCACGGCCAACACTACGTTTCCGTTTTCATCAGGAAAACCGGTTACCAATACTTCCGATGTGAAGCCGGCAATTTTTTTTGGCGGAAAATTAACAACGCAGATTACCTGCTTTTCCACGAGCAGCTCTGGAGTATAGAGTGCTGATATTTGTGCACTGGATTGTTTGATACCCAATTCTCCAAGGTTGATCCATAGTTTGATTGCCGGTTTTCGGGCTTCAAGAAAATACTCGGCACGCATAACAGTGCCGGCACGTATCTCTACTTTTTGAAAGTCATCCCAGGTTAAGTTCATAAAGCTTTTTCGGGTGGGGGTCTAAAATAGATCAAAAAAAGCCGTGTTGTCTATCCCGAAGTTCATTTCGTCTAATTTCGTACTTCCTTCCAAAGGAAATTTTTACCTTTCGCGTAACAGTTTGGTAAAATTCTGCGTTTACCGTTTGCCGGCAAATGAAAAAACTAACCCCACTGATTATTGCCTTGTGTACGGTTTCCCTCCGTGTTCTGGGACAGGAAGGAGTTGATCTCAGTCCTTCGCGGGAAGTGCGTGAATTTCGTAATGAGGCTCCTTCACATGGAACACATGGAAATGCCGAATCGGAAATCGACACCAAGTCGTTTAAGCCTGCATTTCGCGAAACGGCAGTACGCGATTCAGTAGCGGTTACGCGGCCTGCTCCATCTAAAAAGCCGGAAAAACACCCAACCGAAGACGTACTGAAGTTCAATTTTCTTTACTATATCATTCAGCGGTTTAAGTTTTCCGATATCATCGAATAACAGTCGAATTTCCCTGATTTAATTACATTTGCAACATTGTTGCAAATTAAATCGCTTGCGTTGCTTCATTTTTTTACTGATGCTTTTCCTTATTGCGGTTAACGCCCATGCCCAGCCATGCTCTTTAAAGCTAAGCGGTGCAGTTCGCTCGGATGATGGTGAGTGGTTAGCCGGCACAGTTGTTCGCATTAATGCTCAGTTATTTACCACAGCCGATGAGAGCGGAAGATTTATCGTTGAAAACCTTTGTCGGGGTACATATACAGTTACGTTGCAGTTTGTTGGGTATAAAACGAAAGTGGAAGAGGTTCATCTTGAAAAGGACACTACCCTGCATTTTGTACTGGAGACAGATCGGGCTGTGCTGGAGGAGGTTTTTGTTCATGATCATTTTCAACCTCTTCCCGAAACCGGTTCTTATAAAGTGTTGTCGGGCGAGCAGCTTATCCGAAACCGCGGTATGGCGCTGGGCGAGTTGATGCGTCAGGCTTCAGGCATCAACACGTTGCAAACAGGACCATCGGTTTTTAAACCGGTTATTAACGGTTTGCATAGTCAGCGATTGCTCTTAATTAATAACGGAGTTCGTCATGAAAGCCAGCAATGGGGTGCTGAGCATGCTCCGGAGATAGATCCCTTTTTTGCATCGGATATTGTGGTTATAACCGATGCCTCTGCTTTGCAGTACGGCCCGGAAGCCCTCGGTGGTGTAGTGCTTGTAAGCCCCGCGCCATTACCCGAAGAACCCGGATGGGGGGGTGAGTTTCAATCTGTTTTGCAATCCAACGGAAGAGGGGGAGTCCTTTCCTGGATGGCAGAGGGCGGAAGTAAAAAACACAAAGGACTTGGATGGCGAAGTCAGATGTCTTACAAACGCCTGGGTGACTTCCATACCCCGCGTTATGTGCTTAGCAACACCGGTGTAAAGGAGTTGAATTTTTCGGTTGCAACAGGAATGCATCGGGAAGATAAAGGTTGGGACATTTTTTTCAGTCACTTTCAAACGGAGTTGGGCATTCTGAAAGGGACTTCAATATCCAGCCTGGAAGATTTAAAACAGGCCATGAATCGCGAACCTCCTCAGTATTCAACCGGCTTTACGTACGATATACAAAACCCGCGTCAACAGGTTCAGCATAATCTCCTTAAGCTTCAGGGGCATCGTCACGTTAATAAAGGCGACCTTATTTTGCAGTATGCCTTTCAGCATAATAACCGAAAAGAATACGATCTGCGCAGACAATCACTGAATAAACTGCCTGCCATGGATATGGATTTGTTTACGCAAACGCTGGATGCCTGTTGGAAGCAACATGGCAGAGGCGCACTGTGGTATCAGGCTGGAATAAACTTACTTCAACAGTCCAATAACAACGTGCCGGGAACGCAGCGCATACCCTTCATACCCAATTATAATCAGTACGGTGCCGGAATATTTTTAAGCGCGGACCTAAACCTGAACACCTGGTTTATAAACGGAAGCTTGCGATACGATCATCGGTTTTTCAATGTATCGGGTTTCGATTTTGCCAATCGCAGTTATACCGACCAATTTAATCTGGGCAATACTGCGGTTTCGGTTGGCGTAAGAAGGGATGTTAACAGGTATGTTCGTATTAGCTCCAACTTTGGAACCACGTGGCGTCCGCCGCATGTTTCCGAACTGTACAGCATGGGCGTTCACCAGAGCGTGGCAGCTATTGAATATGGCTTGCTGCTGGACCGAACAACCTCTACGGTTATTCCTTTTGGTCAGTACAATTTTCATCCCGAACGATCATTGAAATGGACTACAAGCGTGTCGGTTCAGAATAAAAACTGGCGAACCGAAGGAACGGTGTACATTAATTACCTGACCAACTTTACCTATCTGAGGCCGGAGGGCGTAACCCGTAATATACGTGGTGTTTATCCTTACTTACGATATGTTCAAACCCAGGCCTTATTTACCGGTATGGACTGGCAGGGTGAGTGGCGCGTAAATCCGACATTATCTTTTACCACACGTCTTTCACTGATTCGGGCTGAAGACCGAAAAAACAAGGATTACCTTATTTACATCCCCCCCAACCAATATGCCTTCATCATTGCCTGGAAAAATCCAAATGAAAGCAAACGACTTCGGTTTTATGCCGAAACATACCTTCGGTTTACCGACAGGCAACGCAGGGCGCCCCGAGTCATAACGGTCGATGAAATATTAAATGCTTACGAACATGGCACCGACCCCCTGCAGGGTAGCGATAAAATATTTGATTTTATGCCGGCTCCCGATGCATATGTTTTACTGGGCGCTGAGGCGGGTGTTGCCTTACAACTCAACGGTAATAAAATGGAATTACGCCTCCGTGGCGACAACCTGCTTAACACGGCCTACCGCGACTATACCGATCGGCTGCGTTACTATGCTTTGGAAACCGGCAGAAATATTGTGCTTTCTGTACGATACAGTTTTTGAACTTTTGCAGAAAAACATATATTGCAACATTGTTGCATTTAAAAAATTTAAATTATGAAGCGTTATTTTTCTTTCATTTTGCTTTTTGCAGGCGCTGCTTTGTCACTCTACATTTCCGGATGTGATGATGATCCCGAAAAGGAAGATGTTCCGGAGCTGGTAACGAAAATCAAGCTCACATTTACACCGGTTACCGGTGGAAGTCCGGTTGTTGTAACCGCAGTGGACCCTGATGGTGAAGGTCCCCAGGATCTGACTCCGGATGGTTCGATCAATTTAAGGGAGAACACGACTTATCAGCTTTCAATTGAATTGTTCAATGATTTGTTGAATCCCGGTGAGGAAGGATACGACCTGACCGAAGAAATTGAAGAAGAAGCTGATGAGCATCAATTTTTCTTCGGTTTCAGCAGCGGTGTTTTCTCGTCTCCTTCAGGAACCGGTAACATAGCGCCATCTACAGGAAGTATTAATTACCTGGACGAAGATTCCAACGGCAGACCGCTTGGTTTACTGACAGAATGGACAACCGCAGGTATTCAAAGCGGGAAAAGTTTTCGCGTAGTATTAAAACATCAACCCGGTATTAAATCGGCGACCTCTACCTCAGCCGATGGCGAAACCGATGTGGATGTAACTTTTGCACTGAGTATTACGGGCTCGTAAGTTAAATTTCTCTTTTGAACCCAATAAACCATCCTACTGGGTGGTTTATTTTTTTTCTTTTACAATGAACTGCTCCAGGTCCTTCAGTTTCAGAATGCCTTCGTAATACGCTTTTCCGAAAATCACGGCAAACAATCCCATATCATTCAGCCGCTTAATATCGTCTATACCGCGCACGCCACCGCTTGCCAGAATGTGCAACTCCGGGAAGCGTTCGCGCAGTTCCTGATAAAAATCAAAAGCCGGACCTTCCAGCACCCCATCGCGCGAAACATCGGTTGATTTTACATATTTCAGTCCGCGGGTGTAAAAAAAATCAAGGTGTTCGAACAGGGTAAGCTCCGACCGCTTTTGCCAGCCACGAAAAAGAAGCTTTTTGGTTTTTACATCGGTTACATCTGCACCGAGGGTAATCTTTTCACGACCATAGGTAATGAGCCAGGAAGCAAACAGTTCGGGGTTGGCAATGGCAATACTCGAAGCGGTGATGTAATCGGCACCGGCTTCATAGGCCTTGCTGATATCGCCATCGGTAGAAATACCTCCGGTAAAATCAATTTTCAAATCGGTATAACCGGCTATTTGTTCGATGATGTGATAATTCACCGGGGCACCGCGCTCTGCGCCATCCAAATCCACAAGATGAACCACTTCGATGCCGTGATCGGCAAAACGTTTGGCCAAGTCTAAAGGATTTTCCGGATAAGTCTTTTCACTTGACGGATCGCCCTTTCGCATCTTAACCACACGTCCCTGGCGGATGGCAATGGATGGAATCACCTGAATCATACGGGCAAGTTATTAATTGAAATTTAATTACATGGTATGCCGGCATTGATTTTGTGTAATGTATTATCTTTAAAAGGTATGAGTCGTCTTGCAATCGTTTTCAGTTTTCTGAGTGTGTTTCTGGTTAAGGGGCAGGCACCGGTGCGCAAATTGCCACCGGTTATTAATCATCCTTCCATTAACGTGTCGGCACCGTTTATCAGTGCCGATGGAAACACGCTGGTTTACATGAGTGATTATTCGGAGGGGGGTGTGATGACGGTATATTTCACGCAGCGCATCGGAACCGAATGGAAAGAGCCGGTTGCCCTGCCAAAGCACATTAACACACGACTTAATTTTTTACGCGGATATGCCCTGAGTGCCGATGGTAAAACTTTATACATCACTTCCATTAAATCAGGTGGTGTGGGTGGTTATGATATCTGGTGGGGTAGTTTAAAATCCAACTCCTGGAACGAACTCGAAAACATATTTATGCCCATCAATTCCAAAGGACACGAGGGCTGCCCCAGTTTTACTCCGGATGGAAACACCATTTATTTTATGCGATGCGAAAAAATGGATGCCGAAAAAGCATCGGGTTGCCGGCTCATGGTATCGCGCAAAAACAATGTGGGTCAATGGATGGAGCCGGAAGAGTTGCCGGCCCATATTAACACCGGTAATTCACAATGCCCGCGCATTATGGCCGATGGTGAAACATTGATTTTTTCGTCTGATAAATTTTCTCCGGCTAAAGGAGGGATGGACCTGTACCTTACGAAACTTGAAAATGGTACATGGAGCAAGCCGGTACCGTTGACATTCGCTAACACCGAAGAGGATGACATCTACGTTAGTGCCACGTCGAACGGCCGTTACTTGTTGCGCGACATGAAGGGCAAATTCAAAACAGAAATTGTAGAACTGCTTTTTCCGGGCGATGTGCGACCCAAAGGCATCATGAAGCTGGAGGGAACGGTTAAGAGCCCGGAAGGAACAACACCCGGTGTTTATGTGTCGGTAACCGAATGGCCTTCGGGTAAGCGCGTTTACAGCATGCGTCCGGATAAAGAAGGAAACTTTTCGATTTATTTAAAAGAAGGAAGCACGTATGAATTGGCCGTTGATCCGGAAGAAAGTAACCTGACCTATTACACGGAGCGAATTGACCTTACCGGTAACGCCAACCTGAACACGCGAAGAATAAACACGACCATTAAAAAACTTCAATCCGGTGATGAGTTGGAGTTAAACGGATTACAGTTTAGAAAATATGCTATCGAACCGGAAAATGCATCAGCGGAAATCAGCCGGCTGGCGCGTTTGCTAAAAAATAATCCTCAATTTGATTATGAGATACAGGTGTTGCTGGAAGGTTATGTGGAAGATACTGTTCAGTCTTCGCCCGACCTGACCGAACAGGTTACCGACAGCATAAAAATAAAAGTGCCTGATATTGATTCTCTCGGTCAGTTGGTTCACCGTGACAGCCTGGTTTTAAAAACGGTGTGGCATAATA
Source organism: Cyclobacteriaceae bacterium (assembly GCA_025055435.1). Lineage (GTDB taxonomy): Bacteria > Bacteroidota > Bacteroidia > Cytophagales > Cyclobacteriaceae > UBA2336. Next base: position 16,638 of record JANWWN010000019.1, read on the forward strand.
ACCGAACGGAAAAGCAGGCAAGGGAAATAGTCAGATTGCTGGTTCAACAGGGCGTACCGGCTTCTTCACTACGCACCTTTACCAATGCCCGGCCCGAGCCGGTTGCAGAGCAGCGCAAAACGCGTGTGCGCATTACCGTTCGTAATAAGCGCTAATCCCCGGGCCGAATTTTGTGTTATTTTTGAAACGGGAAACCAAAAACCGGTACGGTTCGTTATCGGGACGTAACGTTCTTATAATCAGTTAAAAAAGTAAAAATGGGAAGACCTCCTACCTTACCTAAAAAGAAAAAAGACGGTTTTTATCTGGAAATCCGCAACAAAGGCTCCAAATCTCCCGGCATCATCATTATACGCGACACGTATGAAGCCATGATGCAGGCTGCCCGTATGTATGAGGTAACCAAGGATGTAATCATACTGGGTGAACACCGGGGCGGAAAACGGGTGGAAGAACAGCCTAAAAAGAAAGCTGGCGCAAAGAAGTAAACCTAAGCCGGTATCAAAAATTGCTGAATTACTTCTTCTGTCGGTCGGGTCTTAGGGAAAAATTCGAGTACTCGTAAAAGAACGCGGTCAACTAAAGTATCCGGACATGAGGCTCCGCTGGTTAATACCATCTTAACCGGAACAGCATCAGGCAGCCAATTAAAGGTTATTTCTTTTTCCTTTTTCCCGTAGTTCCAGTGGTGTATTTCCTTCTGCGATTTGATTTCTTTCTCAGAATTGATGAAGTAGGTAGGAAACTTTTGCTGACATAATTCAACGATGTGTGAGGTATTGGAGCTGTTATAGCCGCCAATCACCAGCGCCAGGTGGGCATCGCTTTTCAATAGGGCATAAGTGGCGTCCTGGTTGTCATTAGTGGCATAGCAAAGGGTGTCGCGGGTATCGGCAAAGTGGTACCGTATGTTTTCGATGCCGTACTTTTGAATCATTACCGACCGGAAGAAATCGGCAATGGCCTGGGTTTCTGCTGCTAACATGGTGGTTTGGTTTACCACCCCCACCCGGGTAAGGTGTTGCACAGGGTCAAAGCCCAAAGAATACCGTCCGGCAAATTCACTATAAAAATTTGTAACATCTTCTTCACCGGTAATATAACGAGCCAGTCGTTGGGCTTCTTCCATGTTGCGAATTACAACCGAAGCAGCTGCTGCTGCGCTGTGCGAAAAAGTGGCACGGGTTTCTTCATGAGCCGGTTTGCCGTGTATGATTACTGTGTATTGGTCCTTGCCGAGTTTTTCAGCGCGCTTCCACACCTTTTCCACAAACGGGCATGTGGTGTTGTATTTGTGTAGTTCAACACCCTTATCCAACAAAAGCTGTTCGGTTTCGAGGGTGGTTCCAAAAGCCGGAATAATCACAACATCATCAGCACGCACTTCATCCCATGGAATAAATAAAGTGCCATCGGTATCGGCAATAAAGCGGATGCCGCGTTCTTCAAGATCACGGTTTACCTCCGGATTATGAATCATCTGACTGAGGAGGAAAACGCGCTTACCCGGATTCTCTTCAAGCGCGCGGTAGCTTATTTCGATAGCGTTTTCCACGCCATAGCAAAAACCAAAATGCCGGGCCAGGATAACCTGGACCGGCCCAAAATCCAGGAGACTGGGTGAAAAATCCTGCTTTCGCTGGTCGCGCAACCGGCGTGCTTCTTTAACTGCTCCCGTAATGGAAGAGCGATACCAGGCGGGTATATTAAACTTTTTAATAACCTAAGCTTTAGTGTACAACCTGCTAACGGCCAAAGTTAGCATTTTGTTTACAAGCTCAGGCCGCCTTGCTCAAAGTGTCTTCTTTAACCTGCTTCTTGCGCACCTCGCGCGATTCAAGATCGAAGGTCATCACTTCTACCAGGTTATTGCGCAGGTAACGAAGCACCTCCATCACTTTACCATCAATTTTGCTTCGTACCCGCTCTCCCTTCTTAAACAGTCTCCTCATATTCTAAATCTTTTACATCCGGAATGCGTAGTTGAACTCCCGGGGGAAGTCCTCATACACTCCACTAAGAATAACAAGCTCGCCCGGCTTTTTCTTACTGATGATTTCATTAAATTGTTTAACAGATTTTACCGGCTCGTCATTCACTTTGGTTATGATAAAACCTTCGCGGATTTCGGTATAGCGTGATAACTTACCGTTAGTCAGCGACTTCACCCGAATCCCATTGGTCAGATCCAGTTTCTTTAAAACTTTCGCATCCACTTCTTCCAATTCAATTCCAAGCGAAGCAATAGCCGGTTTTTCTTCAGGTTTTACCACGGAAGTATCGCCCTGACGGTTTTTCAGTACAACCGGTATGGTAATCTCTTTTCCTTTGCGGTTAACGGTAATCATTAATTTATCACCGGGGCGATGACGACCCACCATTTCAATTAACGCTGCGCTTGACTTAATGGGTGTGTCATTAATTTTTACAACCACATCGTGCTCTTTAATACCTGCCTCTTTCGCAGCACTCTTTTCTGCAAAGCCATTGATGAAAGCACCTTCCGTCACCGCCAAGTCGTGCTCCTTCACCAATTCGTTGGTTACGCTGGTAACCGTTACACCCAACCAGCCACGTTGCACGGAGCCAAACTTGATGAGGTCTTCCACAATTTTACTTACGATGTTGGAAGGAACCGCAAAGCCGTAACCTGCGTAAGCGCCAGTCGGGCTTGCGATGGCAGTGTTAATACCCAATAATCCGCCACTCAGGTTAACCAATGCTCCTCCGCTGTTACCCGGATTGATGGCTGCATCGGTTTGAATAAATGATTCAATAGCGGTGTTACCCTGACCGTTGTTGCGGTTAATAATGTCAATATTTCTTCCTTTGGCGCTGATAATGCCTGCGGTAACGGTACTGTTCAGATTAAAAGGATTACCCACCGCAAGCACCCATTCGCCTACTTTGGCCTGATCGGAATCGACAAAAGACAAGTAAGGCAGATTTTTCTGATTGATTTTAACCAATGCTATATCCGTATCCGGATCGGTTCCGATGACTTCGGCCTTAAACGTGCGGTTATCATTCAATGTAACCTCAACAATATCGGCATTCTGCACCACGTGATTGTTGGTTACAATGTATCCATCGGAATTGATAATCACACCGGAGCCGGTGCTTTGTTGCGGGCCATAATTGCGTGGTTCAAAAAAATCGCGGAAAGGGAAATCGCGGAACGGGTCAATCGTCCGGTCGTTGGGTAATGTACGTGATGTTTGCGTGCTTTTTATATGAACAACAGCCGGGGTAACCTTTGCTGCAACTTCGGTAAAGTCAAGAACCAGCGGGTTACCCTCCGCATCCTTTGAATAAGCAATTTTGTTTATCGGTGTTCCTGAAACGTACTGAACCGTTACCGGCTGGTTGGGTTTCACCACATAGTGATAAACGCCTAACGTAATTAAACTGCCAAGCAGGGCTGCCAGCAGCAATGAACCAAATCTTTTCATAAGGATGAGATTTTAAGCATCAAACAGTTAGCAAAAAACAGGCAAATTATGATTTCATGTTCCGGAATTTGACATGGACTGAAAACTTGTCAGTCCGGGAATCTTGTTGCCGCATCTTAAGTACGAATTTCCGGTAATTTTGGTTGTTCAAGTTATGATTAGTGGACGAGTGGTTTTACGGAAAGGCCGTGAGGAGTCGGTTTTGAGAAGGCATCCGTGGATTTTTTCCGGAGCCATACAACAGGCCGATGCTGCTCTCGTTGATGGCGATTGGGTTGAGGTGGCCGACAGCCACGGTAGGAAACTTGGCTTTGGGCATTATCAACGTGGCAGTATTGCTGTGCGCATGCTGGCCTGGGGAGAAATTGAACCGGATAAGGATTTTTGGGATAAAAAATTGGCTGAAGCCTTCAAACTGAGAAGTGCGATAAATCTGCCTTCGCCCAGCACCAATGCTTTCCGGATGGTACATGGAGAAGGAGACGGTCTGCCCGGTTTAATAATTGACTTATACAACGGGGTGGCGGTGATGCAGGCGCATACCGCTGGCATGCACCGCAGCCGACTGGAAATAGCCGAAGCCCTGCATCGGGTACTGGGTTGCATGCTCCAGGCTGTCTATTATAAAAGTCGCGGAACGCTGCCGGGCAATCTGCGGCAAGATGCTGCAGACGAATACCTTACCGGCTCCGCCCCAACACCCTGCCAAATGCTGGAGAACAACTGCCGCTTTGAAGTAAACTGGGCAGAAGGTCAGAAAACAGGTTTCTTTTTGGATCAGCGCGAAAACCGGGCAAAAGTTGCCTCCTTTGGCAAAAACCGCATTGTTCTCAACGCTTTTTGTTATACCGGTGGCTTCAGTGTTTACGCCTTGCAGGCCGGGGCGCTGCGGGTGGATTCGGTAGATGCATCGGAAAAGGCTATTGAAATGACTAAAACCAACCTGCTGCTAAATGGCTTTGACCCAAACAGCAACTTATGTCTTGCCGATGATGCCTTTGATTATCTGGAACAGTCGGCCGGTAAATACGATATGATTATTCTTGATCCGCCGGCTTTTGCCAAACATCGGGAGGCTAAGCATCAGGCTGTGAAGGGCTATCAGCGACTTAATGCGTTGGCTTTAAAGGGTATTCGCAGCGAAGGTGTTTTGGCAACCTTTTCCTGTTCACAGGTAATCGACCAGCAGTTATTTTATGACACCATCGTATCGGCTGCCGTGCAGTCGGGAAGAAATATCAGGGTATTAGCTAAATTAGGCCAGCCACCCGATCATCCGGTATCAATTTACCATCCGGAAGGGGAGTATTTGAAGGGATTGGTGTTGTATGTTCAATAAGCTTACTTTACTGCTTCATAAACATATAGTCCAGCGTAACCTGCAGCATGGCTTTCAGGCCGGTAAGCAGACCGCGTTCGTCAATCATAAAATCAGGAGTATGGTGTGCCGGTGTTTTAGCCGGGTCCATATCGGGCGGGCGTGCACCAACAAAAAAGAAAAAGCCGGGAACCTTCTGTTGGTAAAAAGCAAAATCCTCTGCTCCGGTAACTGCATTGATGCGCACCACATTTTCGGCACCGGCAGCCTTCCGTAGGCTGGCCACCATTTTCTCGGTAAGCTGCGGGTCGTTGTAGGTTACCGGTGTCATTTTTCTGATAGTAACCTCGGCTTTTGCGCCTGCACTCTCGGCAATCTTTTCGGCGGTGAGCTTTATCTTATCATGAATTTGCTGTTGCATACCTTCATCTAAAGTGCGTATGGTGCCGGCCATGAAGGCTTCTTCCGGTATGATGTTTTCGCGAATGCCGGATTGTATTCTTCCTACGGTTATCACAGCAGCTTCTTTGGTAAGTTCGGTTTGGCGGCTGATGATGGTTTGTAAGCCCATAATAATCTGAGCCGACACCACAATAGGGTCCACACCCATCCAGGGGGCTGAGCCATGCGATTGACGTCCGGTTACTTTTATCGAAAACCAGTCGGCCGCGGCCATGGTCCCTGCAGGTCTGTACGTTATCCGTCCGAGTGGTGAAATAGACTGGATGTGCAATCCGAATATCACATCCACATCCGGGTTTTTCAATACACCCTCCTTAACCATGAGGTAAGCACCGCCTTCTTCACCGGCAGGCGGACCTTCTTCGGCCGGTTGAAAAATAAATTTTATCGTGCCCCGCAGTTCGCTTTTATACCGACTTAGAATTTCGGCTGTGGCCATTAGTATGGCGATGTGCGTGTCGTGTCCGCAGGCGTGCATCACACCCGTTTCCTGGGCGTTGAAAACGGTTCGTTCTTTCGACGCAAATGGCAGGCTATTGCGTTCGGTTACAGGCAGTGCATCCATGTCGGCCCGCAGCGCAATAACCGGACCCGGTTTACCGGTGCGTAACAAACCTACCACACCGGTATGTGCCACACCGGTTTGTACTTCCAGCCCTAATGATTTAAGATGAGCAGCAACTTTTTCAGCTGTGCGGAATTCGCGGTTTGACAACTCGGGAAACTGATGAAAATCCCTGCGCCATTCAATCATGCGCTGCTCGATTTCGCGTGCATCGGATTCTATACGCATCTGCAGTTTGGGATTTACCTGTGAGAACAGGTTGAATGAAGTCAGAAGAAAAAGATAAAAGAAGTGCCGCATGCAAAAACTGATTTGGCGGAAAGGTATAAAAAACCTGAACTTCGCTCAACCTATGGTTACATGGGTAAAACTATTCAGTAACGCAAGTGAAGCCTCGGCCCGGCTGCTTCACGGACGCCCGCAGTTATGTGTGCTGCATGGACATCGCGTTTGTCTGGTACGTTTCGGAAGTAATTTTTATGCTGTCCAGGATTCCTGTTCGCATAACGGAGAATCTTTGAGTAAAGGAACGGTTAACCACCTGGGAGAAATTATTTGTCCCTGGCACAACTACTGTTTTAGTCTGGAAACCGGCCGGGAACTACACAACCGATCGGCTGATTTAAAGATATACCCGGTTAAAGCTGATGACAGCGGATTTTATGTTGGAATTTTTTGATTGCTTTACACCACAGCACTAATGCTTTCGTTATACCGGCATGCTTCGCTTTAAGATTTTGTTTTTTGTTCTGCTGCCTACGCTGGTCCGGGCTCAGTCCGATTTATGGTGGACAAACCTGGCTGCCGGGGATATGCCCGCGAAAATTTTATCTGCACGAACCGCTGTTTTATACCCGCCATCATTATCCGATAAAGAGTTGAATGATATTCATCAGTCGCTGATCCGCACCGGAATAGATGCAGTAGCGTATGTTGAACAAGACAGGGTATTTGCCTCAGAAGATGTTACAGAGGCTTTTGCGAACTATTTTGTTAAGCGGGAAATCGTCAACCTGATTTTTATATCATTCCGTCGTAACAAATGGATACTTACGGTTACAGACTTTTCCGGTAAGCTGAAGCGGGTTGACACCAACCAAACAGCCTGGCATACGGAGGATACACAGCTTTCTGAAGTGCTAAGTAGCCTGTATCGTACGGCCATGCATCAATATAAACGACAAAACTGGTTGCTGATTGAATTTCCGGAAAGAATAACAACGGTTCCGCTGATTGCAGGCAACCGGAATGAACGCTTCGCCTATGATTTGAAGGTTGACGGCCTTGCCATAGAAAAAACCGGAGATGCGGCGTTGGATGCCGCATTGGAAGAAATGATGAAGTACTATCCTTTTAAATATCAATTAGTGAACCGCAACACGCCGGAAACCGAATTGCGCAGATTGGGACTTAGTTATGTATTACGGTTTATCCATGCCCGCAACTTTGTAGTGCGCGAATTACTGGGCTATACCCTCAAACCCGGCGAAAATGCGTTTGTTTCAGTTACTTTTCCCAACGGACAGGAACAAATAAAAACCCTGCCGGCCGATGCCTACGTTTATAAGGTGTATGTGCGGCATATTGATTTCGGACACGTATTTCTGGGTCCGAAATGGGATGCAGATACCACGTGGCAGCAGGCACTGAAAAATTTTATTTACGGTTTGCGCAACGATATGCGCATTAACTGATGAAATGGCATGAAGGTTGATTTACAGCAGATGATTTAAAGTTGCTATTATGAAAAGGGTGTTTTTGGGTTTTGTCTTCGTTGTGGTGTTGGTACCTGTCTATGCTTACCTGTCGGCCATATCCATTCAAACGCATAAAGCTTCATCGATGCAGGTTTTTGTAAATGGGAAATTATATAACCGTACACCCGAAAAATTTGTGCGCATCCGCAGCAATCCGGGTTTGTACTATGTACAGGTTAAGGTGCTTAACCCGTACGATAAAGAATGGTACATGCTGCGGAGCAAGATACGTGTAGAACGCGGCTTTGAGTTTTTCTATAAAGTAGTGTTTGCTCCTGATGCAAAACCCAGGCTTGTAGCCGTGCGTCAATATCCCGTGTACAGCCGGTTCTTCGTTAATCCGGACCTATACAACCGTCATCCGGTAAGCTGATTATTTTGCGGATAATTGTTTATTTGCCTTGTGCGAAGAATCATCTTAACATTCCTCAGGAATATTGGCATTATTCTTTTTTCGGCCATATTCATTGTGATTTTGTTGATCGGTTTCTTTCAGGACCGCTTTATTTTTCAACCGGTCCGTCTGGACTCAGCCTATACTTTTTCTTTTTCTTCCGATTTTACCGAGCATTTTATACCTACAGCAGATGGGGAAAAGGTAAATGCCCTGTTATTCCATCCGCATGACTCAACGCGGGGCTTGCTGGTTTATTTTCATGGCAATGCGGGTAATCTTACACGTTGGGGGGAGATAGCCGGCAAATTATCAGCTCATGGGTATCATGTTTTGGTAATTGATTATCGCGGGTATGGTAAAAGCACGGGACGTCCGTCAGAAAAAGGACTGTATGCCGATGCGAAGGCGGCTATTCAATGGGCGAGCCAAAACATTCCGATACCGCTTCGGGTAATTTACGGACGGTCGCTCGGCACGGCTGTTGCCGCAAATGCAGCCCGCGTCTACCAACCGGATTTGTTGATTCTGGAAACACCATTTGATGAACTGAAAGGGGCCGTCCGGCCCTCATTAAAGCCATTTTTAAAGATTGTTCCTTTAAAGTATTCCTTCCCCACCGCACAGTACCTTGCTGGTCTTACCTGTCCGGTTCTTATCGGCCATGGTACTGAGGATGAAATTGTATCGCCCGAGTCTGCACTCCGTCTGAAATCCGTGTTGAAACCCACCGATGTCTTCATCCTGGTAGAAGGAGGAGATCATAACAACCTGAAAGATTTCACGGAATGGCGTGAGGCTGTTGCATCCCGGCTGCAATCGTTGTCTTTTGTAAAAGCTAAAGCAACACCTTAACTTGTACAGGTGTGGCAAATACTTCTGTCCGCAATACTTATCTATGCCAGTCTGTGCATCATCGTGTATTTTGTACAGCATTGGTTTTTCTTCCGGCCCGAAATACTGGCTGCCCATTTCGCCTACCAGTATCCCTTTCCTTTTGAGGAGGTTAACTTCGATATGCCGGATGGCGGGCGAATCAATGCCATTTATTTCAGCGTGCCTAATTCGCGCGGGGTAATCTATTATCTGAAAGGCAACTCACGCAGCATTAAAGGCTGGGGAAAATTTGCGCGGGATTTTGTAAGTAACGGATATGATTTCTTTATGATGGACTATCGCGGTTTTGGGAAAAGCCGCGGTAAACGCACCCAGAAAAAATTGTTCGAGGATGCCTGTTATCTATATAACTGGTTAACAACGCGTTATGATGAAGAGAAGATTGTGGTTTATGGACGCTCCTTTGGGAGCGGCATAGCGGCGTACGTTGCTTCGCAAAAAAATCCGCGACTTCTTATTCTGGATTCACCGTACTATAGCTTCATCTACAATGCGCAGCGCTACGCATTTTTTCTTCCGCTGAAATGGATTATGCGGTATGATCTGCGAACGGACTTATACCTGAAGGATGTTAAGTGCCCGGTTCACATTATACATGGCACACACGACCGGCTTATACCATTTCGACAGAGCATGATGCTGAAATCTAAATATCCGGATAAAATCAGTCTGCATCCCATAGAAAAAGGTGGTCATAACAACTTGCCGGAGTTTGCCGGGTTTCATGAGTTGCTCTATGATCTGCTGTACATAAAACCTTCGGTATGAATAGCACTGCTTCACTGGATTTTAGTCGTGTTTTTGATGTGCTGGACTACCAGTTGCAGAAACACCCGCAGCAACGTGCATTCAATATCCGGCGAAGCGGCAAATGGCATAATCTGTCAGCAGAAGAAGCAGAGCGCCAATCCGACCGGTTGGCTTGTTGGTTTATCAGTCAGGGACTTGCAGCCGGAACCTGTGTTGCGCTTATTCCGCGAGGCGGCAGCCCGGAATGGCTTCTGGTGGACTTTGCCGTTCAAAAAGCCGGGCTGATTGTTGTGCCCGTACATGCTACTGCATCGGATGAAGAAACGCGTTTTATCCTGAACGAAACCGAAGCACCGTTGTGTATTTCGGCAGATACGGGTTTGTATTACAAAGTTTTATCGCTGGCACCCCAAACACGCCTCACAGGAATCTATCATTGGCAACCCGATGCTGCCGGTTATTTCCCGGCCTTTCAATACAAGCCATCTTCTGATGAGTTGACCCGATTAACCTTACGCAAAAACCAGATTTTCGAAGAACAGGTAAGTGCCATTCTGTACACATCCGGTACGGGCGGAAACCAAAAAGGGGTAATGCTTACGCACAAAAATATTGTAAGCAGCATCAAATCGGTTTTGCCCCTTATGCCCGTAAAGCCGGGCGACCGCGTGCTCAGTTTCCTTCCGGTAAGTCATGTTTTTGAGCGAACAACCTGTTATGCATACGTGGCGCTTGGCCTGGAAATTTATTTCAGTCAGTCGCGTGAAACACTTGCCACAGATTTTTTACAGGCCAGGCCTCACCTTTTCACATCCGTACCCAAAACCCTGGAACGCATGTATGCCATACTGCAGGAGAAGGCTTTACATAAAAATCCGATAATCCGATGGGTTATGCGAAAAGCGCTTCGTCTGGGAGAATCATACAATCCGTATGGGAAGTGGAGTGTGCTGCATCGTTTACAACTGTTGCTGGCCCGGTTACTGGTTTATGACAGATGGAAACGTGCTTTGGGCGGGAAGGTGCGTTATATTATTGTAGGTGCAGCAGCGCTGCGTCCGGCTATTGCCCGGTTGTTTTCGGCCAGCGGCATTCTAACTCTTTCGGGTTATGGCATGACGGAAACCTCTCCTTATATCACAGTGAATCGCGTTGAGCCGGGGATGAATAAGTTCGGCACGGTGGGAATTGCCGTTCCCGGTGTACAGATAAGAATCCATGAACCGGATGAGAACGGTGAAGGTGAGATTTGTGTACATGGGCCGAACGTGATGGCCGGATACTTCAAACGCGATGATCTGACCAAAGAAGTGCTGGTGAACGGTTGGCTTCATACCGGAGATGTGGGTAAACTGGAAGACGGGCGCTTCCTTACCATTACCGGCCGCAAAAAAGAAATATTTAAAACCACCACCGGATTATATGTATCACCTGTTCAACTGGAAAATCATTTTACCGCTTCGCCCTTCATCAATCAGTGCATGATTATCGGGTTTAACCGGCCTTACGTTACGGCTCTGGTTGTGCCGCACTTTGGTTTACTCAAAGCCTGGTGCCTGGAAAATAAAATTCACTGGACTGCGCCCGCTTATATGGTGCACAACATCAAGGTAATTCAGAAAATGCAGGAGGAAATCAACCGGCTAAACGAACCTTTAGAAAGTTACAAGCGCATACGGAAATTTATTCTGACTGACTCCGAATGGACAGCCGAAAGCGGGGAGCTGACGGCTTCTTTTAAACTTATTCGCGAAAAACTGGTGCAGCGGTATGCCAAAGAAATAGAAAAAATGTATGCATGACCCGTCTGCCGGAGGAACTGAACCTTTGGTGACATAACTCATGTTGGGTTTTAAAATACCGTGCTAATTTGGCCGGATTTTTGAACCCATTCGGATATGCGAATTGTTGCAGTTTGGTGGCTGCTGGTGATCTGTATAACAGGTTATGCACAGATACGCATTAACGGAAAAATTATTGATCGCGATTCCCGTCAGCCTGTTCCCTTTGCCTCCATTGGTATAACCGGCACTGCGCAGGGCACCAGCTCCAATATGGAAGGTGAGTTTTCCTTGTTAATACCGGAAAACGCATCTATTAAAGTAAGCTGCGTAGGATACGTTACGGTGATTATCGACAATCCGGAGCAAATGAAACTCATTGAGCTGACACCCTATACCATTGAGCTACAGGAGATAGTTGTAACGGGTAAATCGGTAAATCCCTCTTTGGTCGTACGCAGGGCATTTGCATCCATCAGAAAAAATTATACCCACGAATCTTTTCTGCAGCGCTTCTTCTACCGCCACTATTGTAAAGATGATGATCGCTATGGCCGTCTGATTGAAGCTTTTGTTGACGTTTGGAAACACAACGGTTATCGTTCATTCAGGAAAACCGGAGGTGACCGCGAAGAAATACGGGTTACGCACCTGAGGCGCAGTCTGGATAACACAGTGCTTGCTATTGGACACCCGCCTATTTCCATCACCAATATTTTGCAGGCCGATTTGGCCGGTTACCAAACCAATCAATCCGGTCAAATAAAAAACTTCTATACCGAAGCCAGTACACTGCGCATGGATTTCGAACGTTATACTTTTTCCTATGGAGGCATTACCCGATTTGAAGAAGATCAGGTTTACGTTATAGCCTATCAGTCGTTGCCCGACTCCATCCTCACCACACAGGGTTATGTGCCCACGGCTTCTGTAAGTGGAACATTATACATTACAACCGATGATTATGCTTTCGTTAAATGCGAGGAAATCCGGGAGGAAGGCAGTAACCGATTCAGGTCAGTTGCTTTTTATAAGCAATATCAGAATAACTATTACCCCAGTCATCTGGTTCGTGAAAGCGAACTGTTGCTGGCCGACAGTTCACGGCACTTTGTTCATATTGAGATGATATCGACCGATATCAGTCACGATCCAAAAATGCAATTCACAGGAAAGGAACCGGATAAAAATGAACTGCTCAACATTTCTTACGATTCAGCTTTCTGGAACCATGCATCTATTTTGAAAGCCACTCCACTGGAGGAATCCATTATCCGCGACCTGGGTGGTGGAACATCACTAAACCGGCAGTTCTTCCGCTACATTCATTATCAATGGAGCACAACAAACGGATACGAAGAGGGTGAGGAAAAACTAAACTGGTTATTGTCCGACTCCCGTGGAAGAAAGCCGGTAATGGTTTCGCTGTTTCCACGTAACGTAGAAAGTCATCTCGCAGAAGTTGAAAAACTCAAGCAGCTTCATAAACAATACCGGAACGACATTCAGTTTATCTTAATACTCATCGAACCGGATGAAAATATCTGGAAGCAGCAGGTTGCACGTTTTGTGTTATTTGCCGATGGCATGGTGAATTACCGGCTGGCACCTCAATCGAAAATTTTACGGCAGTGGGGCGTTAAATCATTCCCTTCTTTTGTCAGTCTGGATGTTTCGGGAAACCTGATTAAGGTTACCGGGAATTTTAATGATTTGGAGAAGATTTTAGAGCGAAACTAACCGGCAGGTCCTGACATGAAAATAAAAGGAAAAACTTTCCTGCTCACCGGCGGCGGCAGTGGAATAGGACGCGAACTGTGTTTGCGCCTTGTTCAACGCGGTGCTTATGTTATCATTCTTGACATCTCTGATGATAGCATGCAGGAAACCAAACGCCTGGCCGGTGATAAAGAAAACCAAATCGGGACTTTTCGGGTGAACCTCGAGAATAAAGATGAAATTTTTGCATTTCATGACCAACTCATGAAATCGGGCCATGTTATAGATGGCCTTATCAACAACGCGGGGATAATTCAACCGTTCGTTTCGGTTAATGATTTGCAAATCGAAGCCGCCGAGCGCGTTGTTAAGATAAATTTCTTGGGAATGTATTACCTCACCAAGGCGCTGCTCCCGCACCTGCTTAGCCGGCCCGAAGCCCACATTGTGAACATTTCCAGCATGGGCGGATTTATTCCGTTTCCGGGCCAAACGATTTACAGCGCATCGAAAGCAGCCGTTAAAATTTTTACCGAAGGATTATTTGCTGAGCTGCTCGACACCAACGTCAGGGTTACACTGATTATGCCCGGAGCCGTTCGCACCAACATCGCGGGTAATTCCGGTGTATCGGTTCAAATGGCAGACGATCGCGCTTCGGCTTATCAAGCAATGCCCGCTGAAAAAGCAGCCGAAATTATTTTGCAGGGCATCGAAAAAAATAAACCGCGTGTGCTGGTGGGTTCCGATGCGCGTTTTCTTGACCTCTTTTATCGTATAAATCCTGTAAAAGCGGTACGGTATATCGTATCGAAAATAAAAAACCTGTAGCGCAATCAATAAAAAACCCGGACCATTGGCCGGGCTGTTTACAAACCACACCGTTATTAGGCATCCTTCTTAAAAAGGATAGGTTCCTTTTTCAATTACATAATCAGCTACTTTTCTGCGTGCTGCCTTCAGGTTGTAGGGCTCGATTTTGGTGAACCGCTTCAGACCCATTAGCATCAGACGAAGCTCATCGCCTTCAGCAAATGAAGTTATGGCTTCCCGCCCTGCTGCGGCAGCTTTTTGCATGGCTTCGTGCAGGTAGATGATGGCCATCTCTTTTTGTATCTCACAGGCTTTTTCGCCCTTTGTGCTAATCATCTTTTCCACACGCAGCAATGCGGATTCGGCCACGTAACCTTCAATGAGCATATCGGCCAGGTTCATGATGATTTCCTGCTCATCGGCCAGTTTGGTCATGAATTTTTGCACGGCTGCACCGGCCACCATCAAACCGGCTTTCTTCAGGTTGGCAAGAGCTTTTTTCTCTTGTACAAACAATCCGCTTTCTTCTTCGCTGCCAAAATCGGGAATGGACATAAGTTCTTTCTGCACGGCCATGGCCGGGGTCATCAGGTCGAGATGACCTTTCATGCCGCGCTTCAGCAGCATGTCGATGGTTAACAGGCGGTTTATTTCGTTGGTGCCTTCAAAAATCCGGTTGATGCGTGAGTCGCGGTAAGCGCGGTCCATCGGGCCTTCGGCCGAAAAGCCCATGCCTCCGTAAATCTGTACACCTTCATCCACTACATAGTCGAGCACCTCGGAGCCGTGCACTTTTAATATGGCACATTCGATAGCGAATTCTTCGAGCGATTTCAGGCGTGCCTGCGAAGGGTCCATGCCGGCTGCGATGAAAGCATGGTAGGCATCTTCAATGTTCTGACTGGCGCGATAGTGTGCCGATTCGGATGCGAATACCCGCGTGCACATCTCGGCAATCTTGTATTTGATGGCGCCAAATGATGCGATGGGCACGCCAAACTGCTTACGCTCCTTAGCATAATTCACTGCTATGGAGATGGTTTTTTTACTTCCACCCACAGCAGCTACACCCAGTTTAATTCGCCCGATATTCAGGATGTTAACTGCAATCTTAAATCCGTTACCTCTTTCGCTGAGCAGGTTTTCTACAGGCACCTTGCAATCGTTGAAGAAAATCTGACGGGTGGAGGACCCTTTGATACCCATTTTCTTTTCTTCTTCGTTCATCGTGATGCCGCCAAACGACTTCTCTACGATAAAGGCGCTGAGGTTTTTGTCGTCATCTATTTTGGCAAACACAGTGAATACATCGGCAAAGCCGCCGTTGGTAATCCACATTTTCTGCCCGTTGATAATGTAGTGTTTACCGTCTGCGCTCAGCGTAGCACGTGTCTTCCCTGAGTTCGCATCCGATCCGGCATCGGGTTCGGTTAAACAGTACGCTGCTTTCCATTCGCCCGTGGCCAGCTTCGGAATGTATTTTCTCTTTTGTTCTTCATTCCCGTAATAAAGTATAGGCAGTGTACCAATACCGGTGTGGGCCGAGATGGCTACGGCAAAGGAATGTCCGGCCCCCAGCACTTCGGCCACAAGCATGGAAGTGTTGAAATCCATGCCAAATCCTCCGTATTCCTGCGGAACAGAGGTACCCAGCAGCCCCAGTTCGCCTGCCTTATCGAGCAGTTGCGGCATCAGCTCCGGATGCTTCATCGAGTCAATTTCATCGAGTCGCGGCCAGATTTCTTTTTTCAGAAAATCCTCACATTGTTGCCGGATCATCAGTTGTTCTTCATTGAATTCTTCAGGTATGAAGATTTCATGGGCTTTTGTTTCGCGAATCAGAAATTCGCCACCTTTGATTGCTTTGATTTCAGTCGTCATCATAAAACTATTTTTTTGAAGTAAGACACACGACTCAAGTAGGATTATGATTTGCTAACTATATGCTTCTACTTAAGTCTTTCACAAAATTTCATATACCCCGGCCACGCCCTGTCCGCCACCTACGCAGGCTGTTACCATGCCGTATTTTTTATTGCGCCTGCGCAGTTCGTTGATGATTTGTACGGAAAGTCGTGCACCGGACGAACCCAGCGGATGACCCACGGCTATGGCGCCACCGTTAACATTGAGTTTGCTGCGGTCAATGCCCAGCTCCTTAACCACGGCCAGTGATTGTGCCGCAAAGGCTTCGTTCAGTTCAATCAGGTCGATGTCGTCCAGCTTTTTGCCGGCCTGCTTGAGCGCCTTGGGTATGGCCGCAACCGGGCCAATGCCCATGATGCGCGGCTCCACACCGGCCACGGCATAGCTTACCAGGCGTGCCAATGGCTTTACATTGAGTTGTTTTACCATGCGTTCGCTCATCACACAAACAAAAGCGGCGCCATCGGATGTTTGCGATGAGTTACCGGCTGTTACGGTTCCGTTTTGGGCAAACACGGGCTTTAGTTTGGCAAGTGCCTCTATGGTGGTGTCAGGGCGAATGCCTTCATCAGTATCCACAATAAATTCACGCGTTTTTTTCTTCATGTGCTCATCCACATACACCTCTTTTACCTTAATAGGCACCACTTCGTCTTTGAATTTGCCTTCCTTCCATGCTGCGGCGGCTTTCATATGCGACTGATAGGAAAATTCATCCTGCTCTTCGCGCGAAATGTTGAACTGCTTTGCCACTTCTTCGGCCGTAAGGCCCATGCTGGTATAATAAGTGGGTGTTTCGGTTGCTATTTTATAGTTCAGCGCGGTTTTAATGCCCATGACAGGCACCAGGGACATGGATTCAGTTCCGCCGGCAATAATTACATCGGCCATACCTGCCTGTATGCGCTGACTGGCAATTGCAATGGCTTCGAGCCCTGAACCGCAGTAGCGGTTTACAATCATGCCGGGCACTTCAATTCCTAATGCCAACAGGGAAATCATCCGACCCATCTGCATGCCTTGTTCGGCTTCAGGAACAGCGTTGCCTACGATGAGATCGTCCACCATTTTGTTTTCCAGTCCTGGAATGGACTTAACCAGGTGTTTGATTACCTCGGCCGCAAAATCATCGGGTCGGGCAAAACGAAATCCTCCTTTTTTTGCTTTCCCTACTCCGGTGCGATAACCGGCTACGATGTATGCATCCATATTATTAGGTGTTTATGTAAATACTTGATGTTTGTTTTTTTGCCATCTGCCTAAACTGCGTGCTAATTCCTAAGTGGTTTACCTCCTGTAAGGATGGCCTGAATGCGCTCGAGGGTTTTACGTTCGCCACATAGCGACACAAATGCCTCGCGTTCCAGATCAAGCAGGTATTGCTCGCTTACTTCCTGCGGAGCGGTAAGGTCGCCACCGCACATAATGTTTGCTATTTTCATGGCAATCTTGGCATCATGGTCGGAGATGTAGCCGCCCATTTTCATACCGTTAACGCCGGCAGCCACCAGTGCCATGCCCGACCGGCCCAGTACGCGGATGTTTTGAGCCGGTATGGGTTGGGTATAGCCGGCCTGTGCCAGTTGCAGTACGGCCCGCTTAGCTTCCAGAATCTGGCGGTCACGGTTTACCACAATGCGGTCCTGCGGGCGCAGGATGCCCATTTCGCGCGCCTCTTCGGCTGAGAGCGCAACCTTTGCGGTTGCGATATTCATAAATGCGCTTTGCAGGGCATTCATTTCTGCATCGCCTTCCAGGTAACGGTCGCTTACGCGCTTGGTTAATTCTTTTGTTCCGCCACCGCCCGGTATTAGGCCTACGCCCACTTCCACCAGTCCGATGTAGGTTTCTGCTGCCGCCACGGCCACATCGGCATGCAGGGTCATTTCACAACCACCGCCCAGCGTACGGCCGGCAGGAGCTACGGCCACGGGTATTGAAGAATAGCGCAGGCGCATAACCGACTTCTGAAACATGCGCACCATGAAGTCAATCTCATCATAGTCCTGCTCGATGGCGTACATAAATACCAGGCCCAGATTGGCGCCCAGGGAAAAATCTGCGCCCTGATGACCCACTACAAGGCCCTGAAAGTCTTTTTCAGCCAAATCGATGGCTTTGTTCAGGCCTTCAATAACTGCGCTGCCCAGCGTATAGGATTTACTGTGCCAGCTGAAATTTAGCACGCCATCGCCCAGGTCGATGACTTTGCTCTCGGCGTTTTTCCATACGATGTTGTTGCTCAGGTTTTCAAGTATGATGAAGCCCTCGCGGCCGGGTATGGATTTATATGATTTTGAGGGGATATCGTAATACTTGCGCTGGCCGGCTTCCACTTTGTAAAAGGACTGATGACCAGCTGCGAGCATATCGTACACCCATTGGGCGGGTTTGTAGCCCATACCCTCCATAGCTTTAACTGTTTTTTCCACGCCCAGGGCATCCCACGTTTCGAAAGGTCCCAGTTCCCAGCCGAAACCTGCACAAACGGCATCGTCTATGCGATACAGCTCATCGCTGATTTCGGGAATGCGGTTGGAGGCATATTGAAAAAGTCCGTAGAAGCTGTCGCGGTAAAAATCGCCCGCTTTATCTTTCCCGGCCAACAACACCTTGAAGCGTTCGCGGAGGTTGTCTATGGTTTTGGTGGTTTCGAGCGTGGTAAATTTTACCTTTTGTTTGGGTTTATACTCCAGTGTTTTTAAGTCGAGCGTGTAGATTTCGCTTTTACCGCTTTTGTCTTTCACCTTTTTGTAAAAACCCTGACCGGTCTTATCACCGAGCCATTTGTTTTCATCGAGTTTGTTGACCACATCGGGTAGCTTGAAAATTTCCCGACCCTCATCGTGCGGCAGTGCTGCATACAGGTTATTGGCAACCTTCACCAATGTGTCCAGTCCTACCACATCGGATGTCCGGAAGGTAGCCGATTTCGGACGTCCGATAACCGGGCCGGTTAGTTTGTCAATTTCATCCACATTCAGATCGTATTTGCGCATGGTGTCGATAACCTTCAGCAAGGCCCATACGCCAATGCGGTTGCCGATGAAGGCGGGGGTGTCTTTGCACAACACGGAAACTTTACCCAGGTACAGATCTCCGTAATGCAGCAGAAATTTCGTGATTTCCGGATCGGTATCGGGTGTGGGAATGACTTCGAAAAGGCGCAGGTAGCGCGGCGGGTTGAAGAAGTGTGTGCCGGCAAAGTGCCGTTTAAAGTCGGCTGAGCGGCCTTCGGCCAGCAGATGGATGGGGATGCCGGAAGTATTGGATGTGATGAGCGTTCCGGGCTTTCGGTGTTGTTCCACCTGCTCGTAAACTTTCCGTTTGATTTCCAGGTTTTCAACCACTACTTCAATAGTCCAGTCGTAGTCTTTGATTTTTGGAAGGTCGTCTTCAAAATTGCCAAGGGAGATACGCGATATAAACTTCTTGCTGTAGATCGGGCCGGGTGATGATTTAAGGCATTTATCGAATGAGGTCTGAACGATTCGGTTCCGGACAATTTTATCGTTGAGTGTCAAACCCTTCGCTCTTTCCTCTTCGGTCAGTTCTTTCGGTACGATGTCGAGCAACAACACCTCGCAACCGATGTTGGCAAAATGGCAGGCTATGGAAGAGCCCATAACACCTGAACCGAGCACAGCAACTTTACGGATGGTTCTTTTCATACTTCGGAATATTATTAATACCGGGTTAGTGTTTTACTTCGTAATAAATATTGTTCTTTTCAACCAGGCGTGCAATGTGCCGGATGACATCAAAAAAAACATTTAATTTTTCTTCCGGGATTTCTTCGCGCACCATTTCATTAAATCTTAACACAATTTTCTTGGCTTCTTCTCTCCATTGTTTTCCGGCTTCCGTAAGCCGGATGCGTACAGAACGCTTATCGTTTTGGTCGACCTCGCGGTAGATGACGCCTTTATCTTCCAGGGTGCGCAGCAAACGCGTAAGACTTCTCGGCTCAAGGCCCATTTGCGGGGCAATCTTGGTAGCCGGCGTACCTTTTTCGGCATCAATGTTTAACAGGGCAAATCCCATGGACATGGTAGCGTTAAACTGTGAGGCCTGTTGGTTGTACATGCGGGCAATAGCCAGCCAAGCCAACCGGATGTGATAATCAACGGTTTCTTCTTTCTTCATGACCCTTCAAACAGGGCTCAATGTAACAAAAAACTATTATGCATGCATACTAAACTGATAAAAAACTGAGCTCGTTTGAGCTGTTTTATTCAAGGCAGTGAGCCAAAAGCGATTTTTAACCTGCTTTTTTATCGGGTAAGCCGAATGCCCTGACCTCGTGTTCAAAATTTCCTTTGTGCGATCCGTCGCAGAAGGGCTTATTTTTTGAATGACCGCACCGGCAGAGTGAAACGGTAGTTCTGCCTTTGAGATCGAAAGGTTTTCCCTCCATATCAACGATTTCGAAATCGCCTTCTACCCTTAACGAGCCATTGTTATTTACCGTGATCTTAGTGCCAGCCATATCTAAAACTGTTTTTCTCTAAAATAAATGTTTTTCGGTGTCAGGCTAAGTTAATTACCAGCACTGGCAACGGCTCGTGATTAACAAGGTCTTCGGCCAGTTTGTGGGGAAAGAGCATGCTTCCTGTTTTAATCTCGGTAGTAAGGGCTATTAAATCGGCTTTAACTTCCTGCGCCAGTTTATTGATGCCCCATTCCGGGTCGTTGGTGATGATGGAATTGTAAGTAAAACGGATGTCGGAAAATTGCTGCCCTGCCATCTTCATTTTTGCTTCTGCTGCTTTTTGTTCCGCTTCTTTTTCCGGAAACTGAATATTCACCATGTGTATTCCGGCTCCAAATGCCTGGACAAAAGGTTGCAGTTGCCGAAGTGCATTCACCAGGTCTTCGGTTGTGGTGGTGGCATACAAGATATTTTTGAAAGAGACCGGAGAGGGCTTTTGCTTAATTACCAACACCGGCACGGTAGCATGACGAACCACCCGTTGGGTCTGAGAACCGATAACCCATTCGCGGATACCGGTAGCGCCATGTGAACCCATAATAATCAGGTTAACCTGAAGTGGTGATATGTAGTTTTCAATTTTATCTCCGCCCTGGTGCGTAACCAGCATTTGCCGGGCCGGTATGTTGAGCCGACCAGCCTGATTAACCAGCTCTTCCAGTAAGGCCCTGGTTTGGCCAATGTTGCTGTCGGCTGCTTCGTGCAGGCTGGGTACGTGGGCCCTTCCCGGAGTTTCATGAAGATGTAGGAAAATGAGTTCGGCTTTCATTTGTTGAGCAACCGCCATGGCCACTTCGGCTGCGGTTTGCGCGCAAGCCGAAAAATCGGTTGGAACAAGGATTTTCATAGACAAAAGGATGTACTTAAAGAGACATCTTTAAGAAGTAAACTGCGCTGATGATTATCATCCGGCTGCATTGATATTCATCAATGAATAACCAGATAGGCAGCGATTTGCGGGAAACGGATTACTTTCTTTCCAGCATTCTTTTAAAGAAGTCGGCTGATGCCTTATAAGCACTGATCCAGTTTTTATGAAGCAGGAAGCCATGTACTTCATCCGGAAAAACCAGTTGTTCGAAGTAAATACCCTGTTCACGCAGGCTTTCTGCCAGGTTTACCGTTTCACTGAAGGGCACGTTGCGGTCATCATCGCCATGAATAAGCAAAACCGGAGATCGCCACGATTTAATGAAATACAGGGGCGATGATTCGAACGCAAGTCGGGCAACTGCCTGGTGTTTTTCCGGTTGATAGGAAGGCACAAAATTACGGATGACCTGGTTCCAGTCGTGCACACCGTGAATATCCACACCGCATGCGAATAAATCGGAAGCCCGTGCCAGACCCATGGCGGTAAGATAACCGCCATATGAGCCGCCCCATAATCCGATTTTTTTCGGATCAACTTCAGGTCGCTGGGCCAGATAGAGACCTGCTCCTTCTACATCGCGGTACTCGCTTGCGCCGGCCGCACCGTAATCCAGCGCCTCACGAAATTCCAGTCCGTAGCCAATGCCGCTGCGGTAGTTCACTGACAACACCACATAACCCTGCGCAGCAAAGTACTGATTCAGCGAATAGGCATTGTGGTAGTACTGGCTGTAATGAAAGCCCAGTACCATTTGCCTGCGTGAGCCCCCGTGAAAAAATATTACTGCCGGTCGCTTATCGCCTGCTTTTGCACCTTTGGGTAAAAACAATTGGGCGGGTATCTGCATGCCGTCGGTAGCGGTTATGAAAACAGGCTGGGGAACGACAAGGTCTTTTTTAGGAAAGGTTTTGGGAAAAAGTTCTGAAGCGAGCATGCGGGGTTGGCTGTTGCCCTGAATGATATGCGGCCATGCGGCGGTGGTGGCATCGGTGCGCAGGCATACAATGCCGGCCGTGGTTTCTACCGGATCATATTCAATGCCATCGCCTGATGACAATTGCTGGGGCCTTTCGGATGTGGGCACGACCCGGAAGATGTGCCTCCGGTCAATATCGCCTATGTTACTTACAATGAGCAGGCTTTTATTATCGCGCGCTATGCTTACCGATTCCACTTCGCCATTGCCGGGCGTAAGTAACCGGGCCTCGCCACCGTTAACGGAAACGGCGTACAGGTGTTGCCAGCCATCGCCTTCCCACGGAAATATGAGGCGATCGTTTAACCACCACAACAGGTTATCAGCTACAGGAATGCCTTGGTGCAGCACGCTGCCGCGGCCGGTTTTTGCACGCCATACTTCGCGTGACTGGCCGGTAGCCACATCAACTATGCGTACCGACCAGGGATGTCCTTCGCGGGCAGCCACAAAAGGAAGGCGGTTGCGAACGTTAGGTGTACGAATGAAGGCGATTTGTTTGCCATCGGGCGACCATGTGGGATGACCGTCGCGGTCAACCGACGGGTCAAGGAAGCGGATGGCTTTTGATGTAAAATCATACACCCCGATAAAAGCGTGATCATTCCGGTTACTTACAAAAGCCAGACTGCTGCCATCGGGCGACCAACGGATATTGTTTTGGGTACCGCGTGCATGAAACAGTTTTTTACCTGTTCCGGCTGAGTCGGTTTTAACCAGCCAAATTTGTCCTGCGTTCAGGTAGGCTATTGATTTTCCATCGGGTGACACTTTGGGATAAAAACCAAGGGCGAGTTTTTTTAATCCGCTGCCATCGCTGTTGATGATCCAGATGGCGCGTTCAACGCCGGGTTGAAGGGCTATAGGATTAGGCAACTCGCTGGCGCTGTTGGGCGCACCACCACGAATAAAGATTAACCGGTTGTTATCGGGCAGAAACTGGAGGGCAGATATTTCCTGTCCGTCATCTTCGGAGTAGCTGGTAATTTTTTTTGGAACAAAATCAGGCGCATCGGCAATATAAATATTACGCCGACCCTGATCGTTAAATACCCATGCTAAGCGCTTTCCGTCGGAACTGGCAGTGAGTGATGTAGGGAAAGGTACGTTCAGCAAATTTTCGATCGTTACCTGAGCGTAGCCGGCACAGGTAAGTAAAGAGAGAAACAGAAATAATTTTTTCATGGCAGGGCAGTCTGATACTACCCAACGAAATTAGCTGGTTGGTATTCAGAAAATAAAACCGCTGGTCAAAAAGCGGAAAGCGAAGTCAGACCTAACATCAAAAAGTTAAGCTGCTGACTTTTCTTTTCGGATGAGAATGAGGACCTTACCAATCTTTTAATCGAATTTCATCAATCATCCCGTCATTCTAAATCCCTTAACAACTGCTCATAGAACCACAGGGCAGTACGGTAGCTCTGCAAGCTTATGCGCTCATCAATGCCATGAAAACCGATGGGGTCGATTACGGGACTGAATTTGATGATGTTGGATGAAACGTCTTTGAAATGACGGGAATCCGTTGCACCTATTACCAGGAATGGTGACGTAATAACCCGCGGATAGCTTTTGCGTATTGTTGATGCGATTTTGCGATACCCAAAGCCGTTAACCGGACTTACCGGTGAAGGTTCGGAGATATTTTTATTCAGCGGCGCTACACTTACGCGATCGTCATTGATTTTTTTGCGAACTTCTTCCATGACAAGCAATGATGAATGTCCGGGTAACAATCTGAAATTTACCACGGCAGTGGCAACGGTGGGTACTACATTGTCTTTAATACCAGACTCGATGATGGTGGGCACCATGGTAGTACGAATCATGGCATCGCCTGTGTTGGTTTTAGCATATTCGGCGAGAATCAATTTTTTGAATAACCACGGGTTTGCAAAAGCCATGCGTTGCACAAACGGCATATACGGACCGGTACTTTCCATGAAACCTTTCATCGGCTCGGTAAGACCGGCTTCGAAAGGACGGGAGCGCAAGCGATTCAAAGCCGCTACAAGGATATCAATTGCCGTTTCTTTTTCGGGCATTGACGAGTGGCCTCCCGGAACCGAAACGGATAGTTTTAGCGATATATAGCCTTTTTCCGCTGTGCCCAGCAAAGCCACGGGCCGGTCCAAACCGGGTATTTTGCTTTCAGTTATCTGTCCGCCTTCATCCAAAACAAAATCGGCAGCGATGTTCCTTTCCTTTAGCAGGCGGGCAATAGCTACTGCGCCCTTTCCTCCAATTTCCTCATCATGACCAAATGCCAGATATACGGTGCGGTCGGGTTGGTAATTTTCAGCTACCAGTTTTTCCACGGCTTCCATAATGGCGATGAGATTCACTTTGTCGTCTGTGGTTCCTCTTCCCCAGATGAAATTATCTTTTACCACACCGCCAAAAGGATCCACCGTCCACATTGTTCGGGTTGCTTCTTCAATGGGAACAACATCCTGATGAGCCATGAGCACCACGGGTTTCAGTTCGGGATTCTTTCCTTCCCATTTATAAAGCAGGCTGTAACCTTTTACGATTTCACGGGAAAGCACCTGATGCGTTTTGGGATAGGTGTTTTCAAGAAATTTTCTAAAGCCAATGAATTGAGCAGAATCAAACAGTGTTGAATCGCCATAGGAAATGGTTTTAAAAGTGATGGCCTGTTGAAAATGCTGCAGGGCTTCGGATGATAATTCTGGTGCAGGCAGTACATCTATCTTGTCTTCGGCTGGCGAAAAACGAAAAGTATTAAACAGCACAATTCCGGCTAAGGATAGGATGATTAACAAAAAGGCAAGGAGTAATTTTTTTAACATGATTTAGTTTGGTTTGCAGGAGTAAGCACTTTTAGGTGAATATTACAAAAAACCAAGGTAGTCAAATCCAACTCAGAAAAGCAAAACCGGTTACATCTAACAATAATAAAACAGAGGAAAAGAGCGCTCAAAGCTTTTGAGCTTTTGGGAGAGGGCACAATGCGTGTAATTTTGAAAAACATTTTTTGTACCATGTCTTTAAAATTAGCTGAAAATCTGAGCTGCGGCCAGTCATTTGTTTTGCTGCTGGCAACCTTAGTTGTAGCAGTCTCCTGTAACCAACGCCTCAATGATGAGCAGCGCAGGGAACTGGCCGAAGGACGGAAAAAAATGGAAATACGACAGATACCTCAGGCTGATTTACTGAAAGCAGGCATGGACATCGGAGAAAAACTTGTACGCTCCCTGCCCGATACATTTGCCAGTAATGAAATCAGCCGGCTTTCCGGCGAACAGGGAGTTGCCATTCGGTGGTACACACCTGAGTCGCCTGCGGCTGAGCCGCTTTTAAACGACCTCATGCATGCCTATAGTTATACCATTCAATCGGCTTCTAACTTACCAAGCCATATTCAGCGTTTGGGTCAGGACTCGGTATTATTTGTAAAGCCGGTTGTTCATGAAAAAGCACTGAAAGGAATGTGGTGTATTACCATGCCGGTGAAAAAGATTGTAATGGAAATGCCAGTCGAATAGATATCACTTCCTTTTCAGATAAGTTTGTTCTTTGAAATACCCCTTTTTAATTAATTGAAGCAACTGACGCGGGGAGGGCTCCATGATAAACTGTCGCATGCCGTTAACTTCTGTTTCAATAACCGGTGCGATTTTTCTAAGCTCTGTAAGCTGCTCATTTCTTTTCTCTGCGTTTTCGGATAGAGCGGGCATTTCCATTAAGATAAGGTTTCCGTTTTTTTCACGCTTCACCACACGCAAAATCCAGACTCCATCATCACGGATGTTGACGAAATAGTAACCTTTATAATGCTTTACAACCAGGCTGTCGCTTAGGGTGTATTCTTCAGAAGATCCCTGATCATTTTCTTTTAAAATCCGGTAACCGCGTGAAAAGACTTCAATTTCTCCATAAGAGTTTCCCTTATTTTCGGTTTGATAAACACCGAGCAGTTTTGCCGGTATTTCCGAGAGTTCCTTAATGTCTTTGGGCTGGGGCTCTTTGAAAGACACCTCCGTGCAGGCCATGCATACAAGAAAAATACAGGGAGCCAGATAGAATTTCATTTGTTTAAATTTTATGATTTCTCCGAACTTTTACAACGATAAAACCTTGTTTATTGTCTATAAGTCAGCACCATTACCTTTGTACACATGGCACGCAAGGGAATAATTTTGATGATTGGTTTACTTGCTGCGTGTAACCTGCGCGATGAAATGTATTACTCTGTGTTTTCGCTCTCGTTTAATTTTACAGAAAGCGACATGGGCTGGACGGGGGATTTTGCCGATTATCCGAAAGATGATTCCGTTTTTTATGAATTGATCTTCAAACATGATACACTTCCGGCGAATTTGAATGCAAACGGAAACCGTAAAGCGCTGATGTTGTCAGGGAGAAATTATAGCGATGACCTGTTCATGTTTATCAAACGCAAAATCACCGGTCTTAAACCAAACACCCGGTATGATATCCTTTTTAACGTACAGCTGGCATCGAATGCGCCGACCGGAGCCGTTGGCATCGGCGGAGCGCCGGGAGAAAGTGTATTTCTTAAGGCTGGCATCACAACCACCGAACCCCGAAAAGTGCCGGATGCAGATGATTACTACCGGATGAACATTGATAAAGGCAATCAGGCGGCTGGAGGTGAGGATATGATGGTTTTGGGACATATTGGGGTTGCACCCAATACTACCCGCTACACCCAGATTTTTCGTAACAACTCATCACTTAACCCTTTTTCATTACAGACCGATTCCACAGGTGAGGCCTGGATTATTGTTGGTACCGACTCAGGATTTGAAGGAAAAACAACCCTCTTCTACATTTCTGTCGATATTCTTTTCAACGAACGGGTAAACTGATTACGAAATTCGTACCTTCGTAATCCATAATGTTGTTCCATGAAATTCTTAAAGACCCTCCTGCTGCTTTTGCCTTTGCTTTCGTTTAGTGCGGGGGCGCAAGGCATCGTAAACCGGCTTAAACAGAAAGCCCTAGAGGCCGGTGAAAAAGCCCTTGAAAAAAAGGTTGACCCTACACCTAATACAGGTAATACAGGTAATAATCCTTCATCCGGAAACACATCCGACCGTCCTGCAAATACTTCCGGCGGAGGGCTGGTAACTACACCGCCCGATGTACGCCAGAATATTGCCGATGCCGAATCGGCTTTTCGCGGAGGCAGGTATTCGGACGCTCGGTACGCTGTGCGTCAGGCCATGCTGGGTGTTGAGATGGAAATCGGGCAAAAGGTGCTGAAGTCGCTGCCCGAAGCCGTTCAGAGCCTTCGGTTTAAACCGGAGGCCGACCGGGTAACCAGCACCGGGTATGGCTGGGTAGGTCTAACCATTCATCGCGAGTACGGGTCAGGTAATAAATATTTCGCAGTGGATATCGCCAATAATTCCGCACTGGTTGCCGGAGTGAATGCCTATCTTGCCTCAGGGGCGTATGCACAACAAACATCCGGTGAGCAAAACTGGAAACAAACCAAGTTTAAAGGCTATCGGGCTGTTATTGAATACAATCAGAGTTCAGGATACAAACTGAGTGTTCCTTTCGGGCAGACTTCGGTAATTGTTTTTGAAGGTCGCAATTTTTCTTCCGAACAGGAAATGATGAACGCTGCCAACGTGTTCGACCTGGACGCCATCAAAACTAAACTGGGAGAAAAATAGCTTACGATTGATCAAACGGGTTATGAAAAATTTTATTCTGATTCTTGGTTTCTTTTCTGCAACACAATTGGTTGCACAGGAAGTAGAAAAACACCTGGCCGGTGCACGCACGGCATATAATTCAGGTAATTTGGAAGATGCACGCTTTAATCTGGAAAATGCCCTGCGCGAAATAGATGTAGCGATAGGAAAAGAAATTCTCAAGGTGCTACCTGCCACGCTGGGAGGACTTCCGGCCAATACCAAAGACGATAACGTAACCGGAACTTCCATGACCATCGTCAGCGGCTTGTACGTTCACCGAACATACGGTAAGCCCGATGGCAAAAATATTACACTGGATATTATCAGCGATTCCCCACTCATGGGTGCGGTCAATGCAATATTGTCTATGCCATTTGTGATGAATACCGGGGATGGTACGCAAAAAGTCATAAAAATTCAGGGCTATAAATCACTTCTTACAAAGCGAACCAATGAAAACGGACAAACCGCAGGGTATGATGTGCAAACGCCCTTTGGTAACACGCTGCTTACGCTATATTGTAATGGAATAACAACCGAAGCAGAAGCCACACAGATAGCCAATTCCATTCCGCTCGAGCGAATCATCAAACTGGCTCAATAAGATCAGTAAAATCCTTTGCAACATGAAGCCCGCAAAACGGGCTTTTTCTCTATTTTTCAAGCCATGAAGTATTTCAGATTTTCGGCTCTGCTGCAGTCAGACGGCTGGTTGCGGCCCGCTTATGTGGGTGTTGATGAGAACGGCTTAATACGCTATCTCGCAAACAGACCTCCCGCAGAGCCTGTTGCAGTCGAAGTGATTGAGGGTGTGGCCCTGCCCGGCTTTCCGAACGCCCACTCGCACGCCTTTCAATACGCCATGGCCGGGTATGCCGAAATGCATCAACCGGGAACAACCGATGATTTCTGGACCTGGCGGGAAGCCATGTATCGGTGTGCCTTAACTATAACACCGGATGAAATGGAGGAGGTGGCGTATTCTTGTTATAAAAAAATGATTGAAAGCGGCTATACCCACGTTGCTGAATTTCATTATCTGCATCATGATAAAGATGGAAAACCCTACGACAATCTTGCGGAAATGGGAGATCGGCTGGTAGCGGCAGCTGCCAGGGCTGGAATTAGAATCACGTTGATTCCGGTGTTTTATCAGAAAGGCGGTTTCGGAAAAGACGCGCTGCCTGAACAACGAAGGTTTATTTCTAAAAGTGTTGAACAATATTTTCGATTGCTCGAAGAATCGGAACGCTTTGTAAAGCAGTATGCAAATGCATCGCTGGGCTTCAGTGTACATTCCCTTCGTGCGGCTGAAGCAAAACACATCCGGGAGATTGTAGAACAGGCGCCCGGAGATCTGCCCTTTCATATGCATGCGGCCGAACAAATAAAAGAAGTTGATGACTGTATTGCTCATTTAGGCATGCGGCCGGTTGAATGGATATTGAATAACCTTCCGGTTGACCGGCGCTTTCATCTGGTGCATTGCACACATCTGAATGATGATGAAGTAAAAGGCCTGGCACAAAGCCCGGCACATGTTGTCCTTTGTCCGTCAACCGAAGCCAATCTGGGCGATGGCATTTTCCGGCTAAAAGATTTTGTGAGACATGGCGGAAAATTTTCCATCGGTACCGATAGTCAGATTGGCTTAAATCCACTGGAAGATTTGCGCTGGCTGGATTATTCACAACGCCTCATTTCCCATCAGCGAAATACGTTTGATGATGGCGGATTAACG
Source organism: Cyclobacteriaceae bacterium (assembly GCA_025055435.1). Taxonomy (GTDB): domain Bacteria; phylum Bacteroidota; class Bacteroidia; order Cytophagales; family Cyclobacteriaceae; genus UBA2336. The sequence goes on from JANWWN010000019.1 coordinate 46,251, forward strand.
CTGATACGTCAGGTTATCTTTTCGGGAAGGAACGCCATGGGAATGGATTCGAAGGATTTTTTTGAGACAGGAAAACCTTTGGATGCAGTGGTATATTTTTCGAATGAAGAGTTCAATTCGGCCACTGCGCTTTCTCAGATAATCTATTTCTCATCTTATGCAATCAAAACCCATACTGTGATAAACGGGAAATGGAAATAACCACACGTATGGCGAAAAGTTTGTTCATCAAACTCCGCTGGCAGGTAAGGTAAAATTTGCGTAAATCCACGCAACATAAACCTGAATTTCTATGCGAATTATTCTATCCTGCCTGTGCTGCATGGCCGTTTTTTTTCTCCATGCACAACGAAGTAAGCAACAGTCGGCACCAGCTACTCCCTCTTTTCAGGCTGATCTATACAAAGGCCTGAAGTGGCGCAATATTGGTCCCTTTCGCGGGGGTCGTAGCGTGGCTGTTTCAGGAGTGGTGGGTAATGACCAGATCTACTATACCGGCTATACCGGAGGTGGCCTGTGGAAAACAGAAGATGCCGGTATCACCTGGAAAAATATTTCGGACGGATTCTTCAAATCCGGTTCCGTGGGCGATATCGCAGTGAGCGAATCTGACCCGAATGTAATTTATGTTGGGATGGGTGAACATGCTGTTCGCGGCGTAATGACCACCTATGGCGATGGCGTGTACAAATCAACCGATGGAGGAAAAACATGGAAACATATCGGTCTGGAAAACACCCGTCATATATCCGATGTCATTGTTCATCCCACCAATCCGGATATTGTTTATGTAGCAGCGCAGGGCGCAGTGCATGGCCCTAATCCTGAGCGCGGAGTTTATAAATCAACCGATGGAGGCGCTACCTGGAAACGTGTTTTGTACGTGGACGAAAATACAGGAGCCTCTTCGCTCAGTATGGACATGACCAACCCGCGAATCTTGTATGCTGCTACCTGGCAGCATCGCAGATATCCGTGGAAAGTTGAGAGCGGTGGTCCGGGCTGCGCGATATGGAAGTCGGTTGACGGAGGAGAAACCTGGACCAAAATTGTGGAAGGGCTGCCCAAAGAAGTGGGTAAAATAGGCATTTCCGTTTCGAGGGCTAATCCTAACCGTGTATATGCTATAGTCGAGGCAGAAAAATCAAAAGCCGGCCTCTATCGCTCTGATGATGGTGGTAAAAAATGGAATCATCTCTGCAACGACCAAAACATAACATCTCGTTCATGGTACTACATGGAAGTTTTTGCCGATCCGCAAAATCAGGATGTGGTGTATGTGCTCAATGCACCCTTTATGAAATCCATTGATGGGGGAAAAACCTTTTTCTCCGTTCGCGTAGGACATGGCGACACACACGACCTGTGGATTAACCCGCACAATTCGCAAAACATGATTCTGGGTGATGACGGCGGAGGCGAAATAACCTTCAACGGAGGCAGAAGCTGGAGCACACTTAACAACCAGCCCACGGCTCAGTTTTACCGGGTTAATGTTGACAATATGTTTCCTTTCCGCGTGTATGGCGGCCAGCAGGACAACTCATCAGTTGTAATTAAAAGCCGGAATAACAGTTTCGGCATAACCGAGCAGGACTGGTTCGAAGGCCCCGGATGTGAAAGCGCATGGATTGCCTTCAATCCCGATGACCCGGTACTGCTTTACGGTGGATGTTACCAGGGTAATATTGATGTGCTCGATACGCGTACGGGCGAACGAAAAGACATCATGCAATACCCCTCATCCAACCTGGCTTTCCGGCCGAAAGACATGAAATATCGCTATAACTGGAACGCACCCTTTATTGCTTCTCCCCATGATCCGAATACATTATATCATGCCGGCAATGTGGTATTTAAAACCACCAACGGTGGAATAAGCTGGGAGGTTATCAGTCCGGATTTGACACGCAACGAGGAGAGCAAGCAGCAGGAAGGTGGCGGTCCGCTTACCAATGAGGGTGCCGGAGGAGAAAATTATAACACCATATACTACCTTATTGAATCAACACACGAAAAAGGTGTGTTGTACGCCGGCAGCGACTGTGGTCTTGTACACATTACCCGCGATGGAGGAAAGAACTGGCAAAACATCACCCCGACCGGCTTACCGGAATGCATGATTCATTCCATTGAAGTTTCTCCGCACGATAAAGCAACCGTTTACATCTCCGCTTCGCGCTACAAGTTTAATGATATGGCCAGCTATACCTATAAATCCACCGATTATGGTAAAAGCTGGACCCGCATCAGCAATGGAATCGATAAAGATGATTTCATTAAAGTGATCCGTGAAGACCGTAAGGTAAAAGACCTGTTATATGCCGGTGCCGAACGCGGATTCTATGTATCGTTTAACGGGGGCGCCAACTGGCACCGCCTGCAGCTTAACCTGCCGGTAGTGCCGGTAACCGATTTGGCTATCCAGGGTAATGACCTGGTCGCTTCCACAGCCGGGCGTTCGTTCTGGATTTTGGATGATCTTAGTGCCATCCAGCAGTCTAAAGGCAGCTTTGGCAACGCTCAGGTAAAACTGTTTACACCAAAAGCAACTGTGCGTTACCCTTCGGTAACCATTCCTGAATGGATGGGCAACATCCCGGGCATGGGTATGAACCCGCCTGATGGGGTGATATTGGATTATTATCTGAAAGAGAAAGCGGACACGAACACCGTACGGCTTGAAATTTTCGATGCACGCGGAAATAAAATCCGCAGCTACACCAACAAAAAAGATGAAAACATCAAAACCTGGCCGGGAGGTCCGCCGGCTCCACAGGTAATTCCGGCCGAGGCAGGCATAAACCGGTTTGCCTGGGATTTCCGCCTGGAGGCATTACCCGGAGTAACCAATGCGTATGTGTATGGCGACCATCGCGGACATCGGGTAGCACCCGGAAAGTATAAGGCAAGGATATCGTATAAGGGAGAAACTTCGGAAGCTGATATCGAAATCGTTCAGGACCCGAATTTAAAAGTTACACCAGCCGACTGGACAGCCCAGCAGCAGTTTTTGCAACAACTGGCTGACCGCGTTACAGAAATCCATCAAACAGTTAACCGGATGCGGACGGTGAAGAAGCAGGTGGAAATGTATGTAGAAGTGTTGTCGGGCAGTACTGTGTTTAAAGAGCTGGCCGGTACCGGGAAGGAGCTGATTAAAAAGCTGGAGACATGGGAAGAAAATGTGATTCAAACACGTCAGAAAAATTTTCAGGACGTAATCAACTTTCCGAGTAAACTGAATGCCGAGTATTTTAAGCTGCGCGATGTAGCCGATGCGCACGACCCGCGCGTAACGCAAGGCGCCCGCGACCGCTTTGCCGACCTGGAGAAACTATGGGCTGCATACAAACAGGAACTCGATAACCTGATAAATCAGGATATAGCGAGATTCAACGAGCAGTTCCGTCAGAAAGCAGTTCCGGCTGTAGTTCTGGAAAGGTGATGATGTGAATTGTGAAATAAGGCCACGTGATGAACAGCACGTGGCCTTTTATTCATAAAACTCGAAGAGGGATTTCTTTTCAAAGGGAATTTGAAATTTTTCCAAAAGATTAATGTACTCCTCTCGAAACGATTTTTCAGCATGATGCTTTTCCTGATTCATAATGTATCGGATTACCGTATCGCGCTGGGATCGAGAATACGAAAATGTACCATACCCTTCCTGCCACGAGAAGCGGCCCTTGATGAACCGGTTATCGTTTATCCACTTCGATGAGGTGGCTTTCAGCATCTGCATGATCTTGGCAACCGAATATGTTACGGGCAGTTCAAAAAACACATGAACATGATCTTTCCATCCTCCAACTGCGAGCGGATAAGCACCGTCATTGCGCAAGATACCTGCCATGTAGCGATGTAAATCGTCTCGGAAATTTTGTGTGATGAAATTCTGACGCCCTTTTACAGCAAACACGCAGTGTATATTAAGCTGAGAATAAGTTTTAGCCATGGCATGGGAAGTTAGTAGGTTAAAGTTAAGTGCATTTTCTGTATCTGAGCTTAATAGCTAAAAAGGCCGTCCCGCCTGTGACGCGACTTGCGGGCAGGAGTTGGCGCTTTTTTACCACAAGTTCGTTCCGCCCGGGGCGGAACTTATAAGCTCTGTATCGATAGAAATTGTACAGGCAATTGAGGTTGATTGCACAAAGAAGTTCTGCGTTAGCAGGACGACCTTATGACCTGAGCAGCGAGTTTATTGGGGCTTTGTTGATTTCCGTATGGGACCAATAAAAGGCCGTCCCGCCTGAGGCGGGACTTGCGGTTAGGAGTTGGCGTTTTTTTTACCACAAGGTCGTTCCGCCGGCAGGCGGAACTCTTGGGTAAATGTTTCGGGGTTTGGAAGCGGAAGATGGAAAAGTCTTTCAATCGTAGGGGATTAGTGGTAAGTTTTGTTTATCGCTGAGGTATAAGGCCGTCCCGCCATAGGCGGACTTGAGGCTTAGAAACTGGCAGTTTTTTTACC
>JANWWN010000001.1:0-33676 GCA_025055435.1 Cyclobacteriaceae bacterium
GATACTTTTAGCAAAAATTTAAATCATGGGACATAACCTGTTACAAGGAAAACGCGGTATCATTTTCGGGGCTCTGGACGAAAACTCGATTGCCTGGAAAACGGCTTTGGCTGTGCATGATGAAGGCGGGAAGTTTACCTTAACCAATGCACCTATAGCCCTTCGAATGGGTAAAATCAATGAACTGGCCAAAATGTGCGGTGCTGAAGTTATACCGGCCGATGCTACTTCGGAGGCCGACCTGCAGAACCTGTTCAGCCGAAGCATGGAAATACTGGGGGGCAAAATTGATTTTGTGCTGCACTCCATCGGTATGAGTCCCAATGTGCGGAAGGACCGCCCTTACGGTGATTTGAACTACGAATGGTTTATGAAAACGCTGGATATCTCCGGTGTTTCTTTTCATAAAGTAATGCAAACGGCCGAAAAGCTGGATGCGATGAACGAATGGGGCTCAATTGTAGCGTTGTCGTACATTGCTGCCCAACGTACATTTCCTGATTATTCCGATATGGCGCAGGCCAAAGCCGTGCTCGAATCCATCGCCCGAAGCTACGGCTATCGCTTCGGCAAGCTGAAGAAGGTCAGGGTTAATACCATATCGCAATCTCCCACTAAAACCACCGCAGGTACAGGCATTTCCGGTTTCGATGTATTCTTTGATTACGCCCAGATGATGTCGCCTTTGGGTAACGCAAGCGCTGAAGACTGTGCACGGTATATCGTCATCATGTTTTCCGACTACACGCGCATGGTTACCATGCAAAACCTGATGCACGATGGCGGATTTTCAACAACCGGTATCACCGAAGAACTTATCGAAAAACTTAAGCAGTAAAGCTCAGGCGGTGGAATGATAGGTTTTCCCCCATGTAAAATCAATTTGGGGTTACGTGTTGTGCGTAAGCGCGATGACGGTTATCATGATATCGAAACCTGTTTCTATCCGTTGCCTTTTACCGATGTCTTGGAAGTTGTTCCGGCAGATGTGTTTCGGTTTCATCAATCCGGCTTATCCCTTCCGGGATCTGCCGATGATAATCTATGTGTAAAGGCCTACCGGTTGCTTAAGCAACGGTACCACCTTCCGCATGTTGCGATTTATTTGCACAAGCTTGTGCCTCCGGGAGCCGGGTTAGGCGGTGGTTCCTCCGATGCGGCCTGGATGCTTCGGCTACTTCACCGCATGTTTGATTTACCGGCTGACTACCGCGAATTGGTTTCCCTTGCCGGACAACTGGGCAGTGACTGTACTTTTTTCATGCACGACCGTGCCATGCTTGGCTTCGGCCGCGGTGAGATACTGGAACCGGCTGAAGTATCGCTAAAGGGATACTATCTTATCCTGGCTAAACCCAATGTACATGTCTCCACCGCTGAAGCATACGGCATGATTTCACCCGGCCCACCCGCTGTGCCGCTTCGGCAGATTTTACAAAATAAACCCGAAACGTGGCGATCAGTGCTGGTCAATGATTTTGAAAATCCGGTAATACGCAGGTACCCTGTTATATCTCAATTGAAAGGCGCCCTTTACCGGCATGGTGCCCTGTATGCATCCATGACCGGTTCCGGCTCGGCAGTTTACGGAATTTTCAGGACCAGGCCGGATACAGATAACGACCTGGGTAATTATGTAATCTGGGAAGGGGAGTTGTGAAACTGTCTTGATTCAATAAACCTGGCCCGCAGTCGCGGATAAATAAGCACAGCCGATACGATGATAATGGTACCTAAGTAAAAATTCCAACCCATCTTTTCCTTTTCACCAAACACTATCAAGGCGAGCAGAATGCCATATACCGGTTCAAGGTTGAGCGTAAGCTGAATGAAGAAAACCGATAATTTTTTCATGAGATGAATAGCTACCGAATAGGCATAGAGGGAACAACCCCAGGCCAGAAAAGCCAGATACAGCCAGTCGGTTGCGGAGGGGAGCAGGTTCAGGGTATTACCATCGGCCCACAGGTGTTTGTAAATCGGGAGAAAGAGAGCGGTAGTAAGCCAGGCGCCCCACATTTCGTACAGCGTAATGCGTTCGGGCGTAATGCGCCTCACCATGCGCGCATTAAGCACCGAGAACAAAGCTGCTGTAAAACCGCTGGCTATGCCCAGCGCTAACCCCAGCGGATACTGAAAATCAAATGAGAAAATAATGTACAGCCCCGCCATTACGATAAGACCCAACAATAGTTCAATCCACTTTATCCGCTGACGGTTGGACAGTGGTTCGAGCAGGGCTGCCCACAAGGAGTTGGTGGCAAAGCCCACCAGACTTACCGATGCATTCGATACCCGTGCCGATGCAAAAAAAGTTAACCAGTGTGCACTCACAATGATGCCGATGGCCAGTAGCGAAAAAAAATCAGAAGGCGAAACCGCCATGGATTCTTTGCGCCATTTCAGATAAATCATCATGCCCAATGCGGCCAGCAGGGTACGGTAAAACACCATTTCCACAGCCGGAATGGAGATGAGCAGGCCCACCACAGCCGTGAACCCCCAAAGCAGTACGATGAAATGCAGTTTAAAATAATCAGTTAATGTGGCCATGCTTTAACGTGGAACGTAACGGTAAAGAAACAGTGCGATGGAGCCGAAAATGAGAGCGGGTATCCACACTGAAATGAAAGGAGGAAGCGAGCCTGCTTCGGCAAAAGTGCGGAACAGAATAAAAAAGAGAATAAATATGAACGAAAGCACGAAGCCCAGGGCAATCTGAAAGCCCGTACCACCGCGGCTCTTTTTAGCCGACACAATCACACCCATAAAAGTGAGTATAAAGATGGTGAAGGGCGATGCATAGCGCGTGTACTTTTCAACTTCATAGACTTCTATTCCTGCCGAGCCTCTTGCGCGCAGTGTTTTGATGTATTCGTTCAGCTCGGTAAGGGTCAGTCCATCGTACTTGCGGTAATCGTTTTCAAATTCTTTCGGATGGATAGCCAGCGCAGTATCCAGCTCCATACCCGATTCCACAAGGCCCGCAACATGGTCCTGACCGGTTTGGGCGAAAATCGCGTCCACCTTAATTCGTTTCCAGTCCTGCAGCACCCACGTGTTTTTGGTGGTATCCCACTGAATGCGGTTGGCCATGAGCTTTTCAACCAACTTGTTGTTATCAAATCGCTCCAGCACAAGTTGAAAGCCCCGCTTACTCAGCGTGTTGTACGATTGCATGTAGAAATACACCTGCTTGTCAAGCTGTAAATGAATATTCCGAAGGCTGCTGGATATGTTTTTCTTCAGATATTGAACTTCGAAAGCCAGTCTCGTTTTGTTGGAGTTGGGTATTACCCATCCGTTTAACCAAAAACTGGCTGCAGCAATAAAAAAGGCTCCTGTAAAATAAGGTACGAGTAACCGCCTGAAGCTCACCCCACTGCTTAGGGCGGCAATTATTTCGGTTCGCACCGCCAGTCGTGAAGTAACAAATACCACGGCTATAAATGCCGTAAGGGGTGTAACCAGCCCGGCAATCCATGGAATAAAATCACCGTAGTAACTTAATATCTGGGCGGTTGTAAGATTAGCCTGAGCGTACTTATCTGTCTTTTCCGTGTAGTCAATTACCGTTACAATAGCCAGCAACAAGGCGATGGCAAATAAAAAAGTAACGATGAACTGCTTTAATATGTAACGGTCAAGTATCTTCATTACAGGCGTTGCGCTATTTTTTTAACCATCCGGTTTTTCCATTCCAAAAAAGTGCCGGCCAGTATCTGGCGGCGGGCTTCTTTTACCAGCCAAAGGTAAAAGGTAAGGTTATGAACCGAAGCAATTTGCGCGCCCAATATTTCTTTGCTGATTACCAGGTGGCGCAGATAAGCTTTACTGTAATACGTGCTGACATAACCCCCCAGAGCAGCATCAATCGGTGTAAAATCATCTTTCCATTTTTCATTGCGGATGTTGATGATGCCTTCGGTGGTAAACAACATGCCGTTCCGGGCGTTTCGGGTGGGCATCACACAATCAAACATATCCACCCCCAGCGCAATGCTTTCCAGGATGTTTTCGGGTGTGCCCACGCCCATCAGGTAGCGCGGTTTATCAGCCGGAAGGATGCAGCATACGGCTTCGGTCATGGCATACATTTCCTCGTGCGGCTCGCCTACCGATAGTCCGCCTATGGCGTTGCCGGGCATATTTTGTGCAGCAGCAAATTCGGCCGATGCTTTGCGCAGGTCGGCATAGGTACTGCCCTGAACAATGGGAAACAACGCCTGTTCGTGCCCGTAAAGCGGTTCGGTTTCGTTCATGCGATGTATGCAACGCTTCAGCCAGGCGTGTGTAAGTTCCATGGATTGACGGGCATAGGAATAATCACAGGGATAGGGTGTGCATTCATCAAATGCCATGATGATGTCCGCACCAATCTGGCGCTGAATATCGGTTACTGATTCCGGAGTGAAGAAATGTTTTGAGCCGTCAATGTGTGATTTGAACGATACACCTTCGGAATTGATTTTCCGCATGTCGCTCAGGGAATAAACCTGATAACCGCCACTGTCGGTAAGTATGGGTTTATTCCAGTTCATAAAGCGGTGCAATCCGCCAGCCTGTTGCAACAACGTTGTGCCCGGACGGAGATAAAGATGATATGTGTTACCAAGTATGATTTCCGCTCCGATATCCTGAAGCAGTTCGCGCTGATGCACCGCTTTAACCGAACCGGCTGTTCCTACCGGCATGAAGATGGGCGTGTGGATGTCGCCATGCGAAGTATGCAATACGCCGGCCCGCGCTGCCGACTGGCTATCGGTTTTAAGCAGAGAAAACTTCATGATGTGCCAAAAATACCTGATTTACCGCGTGTGTTTTAAAAATTAATGTCCACTAAAAACGCCGGCGTATATTTGACGCCAAACGCAGTAAATGTGAATGTACTCTTTGCACTCGTTGTACTTGCTGCCATTGTGCAGTTTATTTTCATTTTCTTTCTGGCCCGCGGATTGAGCAGGGCTGTACGCCGTCAGCCCGAAATACCGGTCGACCCGCCACCCGTATCGGTGCTGATTTGCGCCCGTAATGAAGAACACAATCTGCGCAACCTTCTGCCCCTGATTCTTTCCCAACACTATCCGCACTTTGAAGTGGTAGTGGTTGATGACCGCTCGGATGACGGCACGTACGACTACCTGCTGGAGTTATCCGGTCGGGATAGGCGGGTACGCATGGTGCGCATCAACACCGTACCCGAACATGTAAACCCGAAAAAATATGCGCTTACGTTGGGCATAAAAGCTGCTTCGCACGACTGGCTGCTGCTAACCGATGCCGACTGCCGGCCCGCATCCGATAAATGGATTGCTTCCATGAGCCGGTACATGACGGACAACACTCAGTTTGTGCTGGGTTGCTCTCCCTACTATGCCAAACCCGGACTGCTCAACCGGTTTATCCGGTTTGAAACGTTGTACACGGCCGTTCAATACATTGGTTTTGCCGGTAACAATATGCCTTACATGGGCGTGGGTCGCAATCTGGCTTACCGTAAATCGTTTTTTCTGAACAACAAAGGTTTTAACGGATTACTGAAACTTACCGGTGGCGATGACGACTTATGGGTAAACCGTCATGCGCGGTGGCACAACACCCGCGTATGCACCGCTGAGGCATGTCGGGTGTTATCGGAACCGAAAATAACATGGCACGATTTTTTGCAACAAAAAAAACGTCATCTCATGGCAGGAAAATTTTACCGGAGGCGCGATAAAATTATGCTGGGCACGTTGTCGGTGTCACACCTGGCCATATGGACCGGAGGTTTTGCCCTCATGCTCAGCGGTTTCCAGAGCGTATGGGTTGCCGCACTGCTGGCCCTGCGCACCGGCGGATTTACCTGGCTGATGGCCCGCGCTGCGCGCAAACTCGGCTTTACCTACGAAAGCCTTTTCACTCCGTTGTTAGACTTTCTATACCTGTTTTACTATCTTACCCTTGCGCCACGGGCCCTGGTAGCTAAACGCGTAAAATGGAAGAACTGAACCAATTTGAGGAAGGAAGATTTTCGTCAAAAGCGCTGGAAGATTTCCGCCTGATTGATCAGGCCGTTCAGCAAAATGACGAACAGGCCTATGCCCGGCTGATGCAGCGCTATAAGCGACCTGTTTATCACATGATTCTGAAAATGGTGCGCAATGTGGATGATGCCGAGGACCTGACCATCGAATCGTTTGCCAAAGCATTTAAAAGTCTGCATAAGTTTAAGAAAGACTTCACCTTCTCCACCTGGCTCTTCCGCATTGCCACCAACAATACCATTGATTTTATCCGCAGAAAAAAGCTCAACACACTCAGCATCAGTAACGCCTACACCGACAGCGAGGGCGATGCCGTATCCATTGAAGTGGAAGATGAGAACCTCAACCCGCAGGAGCGTGCCATTAAGATGCAAAAGGAGGAGCTGATGCAGATTTTTGTTGATAAACTTCCGCCCAAATATCAGAAACTCGTGCGGCTGCGCTACTTTGATGAGCTTTCGTATGAAGAGATTGCGCAGGAACTGGAAGCGCCGCTGGGCACCGTCAAGGCACAGTTGCACCGCGCCCGCGAGCTGCTGTATGAAATGATGAAAAGCAAACGCGACCACATCTGATGAATGACCAACAACCCACTGCTAACATCGTATTCACCTATTTTCCCGGACTTACCAGTAAACAAAAAGCACAGTTTGAGCAGCTCATGCCTCTGTATGCGGAGTGGAATGAAAAAATCAACGTGATATCGCGAAAAGATATTGCCAACCTGTACGTACACCACGTGTTGCATTCGCTGGGTATAGCCAAGGTTGTAACATTTAAGAAAGGTGCTGCGGTGCTGGACGTGGGTACGGGTGGAGGGTTTCCGGGAATACCGCTTGCGATTTTGTTTCCGGATGTTCGCTTTCACCTGGTGGACTCCATCGGAAAAAAGATTACCGTGGTAAAGGCAGTGGCTAAAGCACTGGGACTGGAAAATGTAACGGCACAACACATCCGTGCCGAAGAACTGAAAGGCAGCTATGATTTTGCGGTAACGCGTGCCGTAGCTCCACTGGCTACGGTGTACAGGTGGGTTCACCGCAGGATAAAAGCCGATGCACAACATACCTTACCCAACGGTTTGCTGTTCCTGAAAGGAGGCGACTTAACGGAAGAAATCAACGAGCTGAAGCGGCCCTGCACGATTTTTAACCTGTACGAATACTTTCCGCTTCCTTTTTTTGAAACTAAGAAGGTGGCGTATGTGGGGGTATGGAGCGGTAGGAAGTTGGACCTGGATACTTAGGATATAAGTCCCAAAAATGGGAAGCCTACAGTCGGGTATTCCTTATGGAATTACTTATTTTATTCAATATGGCTATTCTGATTTGCCTTGAAATTTGTTAAGGAAAACCCGTAGGATTAAAATCCAAATAAGTCCAGACAAAATGCTGAGATAAAACCCCAGTTTCATTGGATTAAATGATCCAAAAGGTGCAAGCCACATCATTATTAGAGTAAACACTATTGATCCAATCATCAGTCTACTCTTTCTGGTTTTTGGAAATATTACCTGAAACATGATCCAAGAAGTTCAGAAGCTACCCCAGAAACGGAGCCACTCATAAATCTGTAAGCTCCCCCGAAAATAATACAGAATTAAATTAGGCAAAAGGTCTAACTTTAAACTGTTAACTATGAAGCGAACCCGATTTACTGAAGCCCAGATTATCAACATACTCAGGGAGTTTGATGCGGGCAAAAGCATTCAGGATATCACCTGGGAGCAGGGGTGTCCAAAGCCGCCATTTACAAATGGAAGGCCAGGTATAGGGCATGGAGCTGAGCGAGCTGAAGCGCGTCAAGGAACTGCAGGAAGAAAACCGGAAGCTCAGGCAAATGTATGCCGAATTAGATCTGCACAACAAGATGCTTCGAGATGTTTTGCAAAAAGTTCCGGCATCGTACAGGCCCTACCGGTTACGGTAATCACAATGAATAAATTTTCTAATTTAGAGTTGTCCTAAAAATGGGAAGCCTACACATCATATTGACCTCAGTTTCAACTTGACCAAAAGTCAACATTGAAATGCTTAAAAGAATACCTATCATCATTTGTTTCATCATATCAAAATTAAAATTAACGCCAACATTTACATTTAAGCAACTAAGTATATACTTCATTATTGACCTATCCAATCAAATCTGAAAATATAATTCCAAATCTGCAGCTAAAAGCCTGTAGCCTGCAGCCTGCAGCCTGCAGCCTGCAGCTACGCTACCAATACCACTCCATCACCGTAACAGATACGGCCCAGATGATGATGACCGAAATGATGTTAAGGAGGAAGCCGGCTTTTACCATATCCTGAATGCGGATATGGCCGCTGGAGAAAACTATGGCGTTGGGCGGAGTGGCAATGGGCGACATGAGCGCAATGCTGGCTCCCAGCGTAACCGGCAAACCCAACAGAATGGGATTGACCTGCATAACCTGGGCGATGCCAAACACCACCGGCACAAAAACATTAACCAGGGCTACGTTGCTCATCACCTCCGACAACGAAACGGAAATAACAATCAGGGTTAACACCAGCCATGCGGAATAGTGGCTCTGCCCGCCAATCCATTGTCCAATGGCCTGAATGATGCCACCGGTGCTGAGGCCCTCTGCCAGGCAGAGTCCGCCACCAAACAAAAACAGAATACCCCAGGCCATTTTCTCGGTGTCTTTCCAGGTAAGAATAAATTCACCTTTTGTAAAGCTGACCGGCACGGCAAACATCAACAGTCCGCCCAGCATGGCGATGGTGGTGTCGTTAAGAAAATCGGTTTCAAGCAGATTGTTCAACGGCTGCTGCGTCATCCACAACAAAGCCGTTAATGCGAAGATGACGAGAACGAGCTTTTCCGACTTACGCATCGGGCCCAGTTCGGCAAGCTTGCTTTGGATAAGCTGTGCCGACCCTTCGATTTTCGGCAGGCGGTTGGGGAATAACAGGCGGGTAACGGTAAAATAATTTGCCAATACCAGCAAAGCCGCTACGGGAAAGCCCACGATAAACCACTCGGCAAAAGATATTTTAATCTGAAACATATCGTTGAGTAATCCGGCAAACACTACGTTAGGCGGCGTGCCGATAAGCGTAGCCATGCCTCCGAGCGAAGCGGCATAGCCAACCGTAAGCATCAGTCCGGTGGCAAAATTTTTTTCTTGCTGCGTTTTTGCTCTGCCGCCCTGAGAGTCGCTGCGTATGATCAGGTTGGTTACTGATGTGGCAATGGGCAACATCATCATGGCTGTTGCAGTATTGCTTATCCACATGCTGAGCAGCGCGGTGGCCAGCGAGAATCCAAGGATGATACCATTGCCCGAGGTTCCGGTAAGCCGGATGAGGTTAAGTGCGATGCGTTCGTGTAACCGGTGTTTTTCAAGTGCCAGCGCAATGATAAAGCCGCCCATGAACAGGAAGATAACCGGGTTGGCATAGGGTGCGGCCGCCTGACCGATTTTCATTACACCCATCATCGGAAAGCCGATCAGTGGCAGAAAGGCGGTAACCGGAATGGGCACCGCCTCGGTTATCCACCAGATGATCATCCAGGCTCCCAATGCAAGCACCGCGGGTGCCTTAGGCGAAATGTAGGTTTCCGGCACAAGCAGCCACAACAGGGTGAATGCGGCCGGGCCGGCCCACAACCCGATGGACGCTACACGGTTCATGCGATAATGACGTGAATGTGGAGCAAAAACATGAAAGCCGGCACGGGATTATTCATTTTTCAAGTGCCTCAACGCCGGGTAATACTTTCCCTTCAAAATATTCAAGCAATGCGCCACCTCCGGTTGATACGTAGCTTACCTTGTCGGCAAAACCAAACTGATTGACTGCAGCGGCCGAGTCGCCACCGCCAATCAGTGAAAAGGCACCTGCCCGTGTGGCACGCACCACTGCTTCGGCTATGGCTTTGGTGCCCCCTGAAAATTTTTCCATCTCGAAAACACCCATCGGCCCGTTCCACAAGATGGTTTTCGATTGTTCGATGACCTTGCCGAACACCTGAGCAGCCTGCGGACCAATGTCCAGGCCCATCCATCCTTCGGGAATGTTGTTGTTGTTGGCAATATCGGTGTTGGCCGAGGCATCAAACTTATCGGCAATGATGGAGTCGATGGGCAGATGGAGTTCAACGCCTTTTGCTTTGGCCTGCTGAATGAGTTGCCGCGCCAGTTCCAGTTTATCCTGCTCGACCAACGAATTACCAACGCTTCCACCAAGGGCTTTGAAAAAGGTATAGGCCATTCCACCACCGATGATGAGGTGGTTTACCCGTTGAAGCAGCTGATCGATGATGAGTATTTTATCCGAAATTTTTGCTCCGCCCATGATGGCCGTAAAGGGTCGTTCGGCATTCTCCATCACACGGCGTGCGTTGTCCAGTTCGGCTGCCATGACATAGCCGGCGCATTTGTCGGAGAAGAATTTAGCTACGATGGTGGTCGAGGCATGAGCCCGATGTGCCGTTCCGAACGCATCATTTACATAAATGTCGCCATGGCGGGAAAGTTTTTGCGCAAAGTTTTCATCTCCTTTCTCTTCTTCCGGATAGAAGCGCAGATTTTCCAGTAACAACACTTCACCCGGTTTAAGCGAAGCCGAAAGCCGGAAGGCCTCTTCGCCAATACAATCATTTGCAAACTTTACGGACACGCCCAGCAGTTTTTCGGTTACCGGAATGGTGTGTTTAAGAGAATATTTTTCTTCCGGGCCGCCTTTGGGCCTTCCCAGATGCGACATCAGCACGCAACTGCCGCCATCCTGTAAAATTTTTTTGATGGTCGGCACAGTTGCCCGGATGCGGTTGTCATCGGTAACGAGAAATTGTTTATCGAGCGGCACGTTAAAGTCCACACGAATGAGCGCCCGCTTTCCTTTAAAAGAAAAGTTGTTAATCGTCTTCATTTTGCGAAGCTGTGTTTAAAAAGTCAGGAGATTTTTGGGGTGTATGCTAAAGTTTACGTATGCGAATATTCCGGTACCATACTTTATCATCGTGGTCCTGAATGGCGATGCGGCCTTTACGGGCTTTGCCGAAAGCCGGCATATCTTTGAATTTGCTGGCGGCTACCATGGCATCCCATTCGGGGGTGTGCATGGTAAATTTTACTACGTTAACATCGTTGAGCCAGAATTCAACCTGGCCGTTGTTGGAAATAATCCGCACCTTGTTCCACTCACCGGCAGGTTTCACCACGTTCGCAGAGGAAGCAATCAAATCGTAAAGATCACCGGCCCGGTGTTTTTCATATTGCGAGTCGGGGTGGCAGGCGTTGTCTAATACCTGCATCTCCGGACCGGTAAGGAAGGTGTATTGATATTCCGGGCTCTCCACCACATTAAACATGATACCGCTGTTACCGCAGGAGTCGATTTTCCATTCCAGTTCCAGTTCAAAGTTTTCAAATTCTTCATCGGTTACCAGATCACCGCGTCCGGAGCGCGAAGGGTCCAGGTGAATGGCGCCATCATCAATAATCCAGGCCGATCCATCGGAAGTATGGTTATAGACATGCCATCCTGCTTTGGATGAGCCATCGAACAGACTAATCCAGTCGGTGGTCTGCGGTTGTTGCGATTCCTGCTTTTTACATGCAAACAGTAATGCAATGATGAGTAGGGAATAGGTGATGGTTTTCATGGTTGTGGGGTTAGCATTTTATTTCAGTTCGGTAAGATACAGATTTCGGAACCATACTTCGTTGCCGTGGTCCTGCAGCACAATATGGCCACGGGTAAAAGTAGCGAATAGCGGAAAATCTTTCCATTTGCTTTTTGTTATCCGCTCGTTCCAGTCGGGCGAGCCGATTTCATAATGCAGTACTTCTTTCCCGTTCAGCCAATAGCGAATGGAATTACCTTGTGCCACGATTTTTCCGCTGTTCCATTGGCCGGCAGGATTAAGTACTTTGCCTTCGGCTGCGTATAAATCAAAGCAGGAAGCTGTTTTGCGGTTATCGGGTACGTCACCGGGATAATGCTCATCATCCAGCAGCTGATATTCAGGACCCGTGTAGTGCGGTTCAGGTTCATTTTCGCTTACGCGGAACAGGATACCGCTGTTGCCCTGTTCGGATATTTTCCATTCGAATGATAATTCGAAGTCGGAATAGGTGTTGGTGGTCATCAGATGGGAGCGAAGATTTTCTTCCGTATCTGAAAACGGTTTACAGTGTAACATACCATTTGTTACTTCCCATGAATTATTAGGCAGGTTGCGGTAGATCTTCCAGCCGGTGAGGTCTTTGCCATTAAAAAGGGCTGGAAATTCACTCCTATCCGCACCTTTCTTTTGGCAGGCTGTTAACAAAAGTAAAAGTAGTAGTATGCGTTGCATAGGGTTGTAAAATGATGAAATTGCTTAAAATTCCCGCATGTGGTTTACATTTTAATGCGAAAACGGTATAAACGCGGCAAAATTCAAATTCTATGCTTATGAAGAAATTCATTTTTACCACTGTTGCTGCTGTATTGCTCCTGGCTCCGGCCTGGGGCCAGATTCACATTGGAGCAACAACCGGTCTGAATGCCACTTTCGTACTGGACAAAGGTCTGAAACAGGACCCTCGCTACAACTCAACTTATACCTATCAGTGGGCACCTGTGGGATTCAGCTTCGGTGTAAACCTCGGAAGAAAGCTCGGTTTACAACTGGAATCCATTCTTTCCAACCAGGGGCAGTTGTATGAAGTGATTAACACAGCCGAAGAAATTGCGGGAAAGCGCGATATATCCCTGCAGTACATTAACCTCCCGGTGTTGCTGCAGTTTATGGGAGGTGGCAGCGGAAAAGCCCGTACCAATTTTAACTTCGGTCCGCAACTGGGTCTTTTAACCAAAGCACGCGAGCTGGTGCAGTTTGACCCGGGGACTTATACCAAACCCGATGACCCGAACTTTGAACTTCCTCCCGGTGCAATTGACAACGGTGATGGAACGTATACGCTCGAGCAGACTTATATAGAGGAGTTTACAAAAGCTCAAAACGATTTCAAGAATGCCGAATTTCAAATTGCCCTGGGCTTTGGCCTGGATGTAGATTTGTCGAAGCATTTATATCTGTCAACGCAGGTAAGGATTAACTATAGCCTCACCGATATGCGCAATCAGGATGTTATTGATGCCATCCGTTCGGGTAACGCATCCGACATTTTCGGGGGCCGGGCTAATGCGTTGGTAGGTATTCAAATGGGTCTTCACTACATGTTTGGTTCAACCCGCTCGTTTAAGGGTCGGTAAGGCTTAAAAAGTTTGTAAGAATCCGCAGGCGGGTACCGGCCTGCGGATTTTTTTATAAAAGAAAATTTTTCAGGTGAGTGAATACAGGGTTGTGGGAGGGAAGATTGAATTAGAATCGCAGGCTTCGGCTCCGCTCAGCCTGCGGTGATTTAAAATATCTTTCCCGGATTTAATATGTTATTCGGGTCGAACACTTTTTTAATACCGCGCATCAACTCGATGTTCTTTTCAGATACAGCCAACGACATGTATGGCTTTTTGGCTATACCGATACCATGTTCGCCCGAAAGGGTTCCGCCCAGGTTTACCGTGAGTTTGAAAATTTCACCGATGCCTTCCGGTATTTTTGTCTGCCAGTCGTAGTCGCTGATGTTTTCTTTCAGAATATTTACATGCAGGTTGCCATCGCCCAGGTGGCCGAAGCATACGGTGTTAAATCCATAGCGTTTCCCGATTTCTTTAATGCCGCTTACCAGTTTGGGCAGGTTGCCGCGCGGCACCACTACGTCTTCGCTTTTTGTAAGGGTGTACCAGTTTACCGCCGGTGAGATGTTCTTCCTTACTTTCCATAGCTCTTCTTTCTGGGCTGAGCTGTCTGCAAATAAAATCTCACCCGCATTAAACTTTTCTACTACACGCATCACACGCTCGGCATCGCGCATCAGCACCTCTTCATCGTTGCCGTCCAGCTCGCATAGTAAGTAGGCGTCCATGTTATCAGGAAAGGAAGTAGCCACCGGACTGTGTAAAACTTTTTCGCAATAGGCAAGGGTATGCAAGGCTGCGGCCCGCTCAAAAAATTCCATTCCCGAGGGCTGAATGCCGGCCGTAAAGATGGCGGCAATTGCACGGCAGGCTTCTTCGTTGGTGCTGAAGGGAATCAGCATAAGCACATCTTTTTGCGGATAGCCACGCAGTTTGAAGACAATTTTTGTGATGACACCCAGCGTACCTTCGCTGCCAATCATCAGCTGGGTAAGGTTGTATCCGGTTGAGTTTTTCAACACGTTGGCACCGGTCCATATAATTTCACCGGTGGGCAACACTACCTCCAGATTCAATACGTAATCGCGGGTAACGCCATATTTAACAGCTTTCGGGCCACCGGAATTCTGTGCCAGATTGCCGCCCAGAAAACAGGAGCCCCGGCTGGCGGGGTCGGGCGGATAAAAAAGTCCTTTTTCCTTCACAGCCTGCTGAAACACTTCGGTGATAACACCGGGTTCGACAGTGGCCTGCAGGTTCAGTTCATCAATATTCAGTATGCGGTTAAAGCGTTCCATGGAAAGAACCAGGCCGCCATGCGTTGGCAAAGCCGAACCGGCCAGTCCGGTGCCTGCGCCGCGAACGGTTACCGGTAACTTGTGCTGGTTGCAAATTTTCATGATGTGGCTGACCTCCTCTGCAGAACCGGGTTTTACCACCAGGGCCGGAAGGAAAAAGTAATCTTCCGTTTTATCATGGGCATAGTCGGCCTTTTCCTCCTCATTCAATACAAGAAATTCCTGGCCGACCACCTTCGATAGTTGGTCTATCAGGTTTTGCGGGAGGGTGACAAGCTGGTCTTGTTTTTGTACTTTTGATGAGAAATTTTTAGTGATTTCCAATGTTGCTCATTTTTTGCCGTAAAGGTAAGCAACCTTTTCAGATGCTTTTGTTTGGGGCATTGCTCATTTTCGCCTCCTGCGCTTCGCACAAAGCCCGCGTAAGACAGGACAAAGTTGAAAAGGTTATCGGGGCCGCTCGTTCCTATATTGGCACACCCTATAAATATGGTGGTACAACACGTTCGGGCATGGATTGCTCCGGGCTGCTGATCAACGCCTTCCGGGCAATTGATGTGGAATTACCGCGTACTTCGGCCGCACAAAGCAAATTGGGTAAGGCTGTAAAGCTGGAAGAAATAAAGCCGGGCGACCTGGTGTTTTTTGCTACCGGTAAAAGCAGGCGCAAGGTTACCCATGTGGGTTTGGTGACCGAAAAGCGCTCGCGCGATAACATCAAGTTTATTCATGCTTCAACCACGCTGGGTGTAGTGGAAACCAACATTTACTCGGATTATTACATTCAACGGTTTAGGTTTGCACGAAGGGTAATTGATTAATTACTACTTGAAGATATTTTGCCGCTCTTTACCGTAAGGGTTTGCTGAATCGGATTTTCTTCCTTCATTCGTGTTCAACCAAATCAAAAATGGCAAGGGGTTATTCACGCCGGAATTTTCTTCGACTCTCTGCTTTGGCCGCTCCAACTTTGCTGGTTTCGGCAGGCTCGTGGGAGGGTCAACGTCCAAAGGTCATTTCAACCTGGCGCAATACGCTGGCTAACGCTGCTGCCTGGGAAATTCTGCAAGCAGGTGGCTATGCACTCGATGCCGTTGAGGCCGGTGCACGTGTTCCCGAGGCCAACCCGGATGATATGTCGGTAGGGTATGGTGGTCTTCCCGATCGTGATGGTTTTGTAACGCTGGATGCAAGCATAATGGATGAGAAATCGAACTGCGGGTCGGTGGCGTTTGTACAGGGATATAAGCATGTGATTTCTGTAGCAAGGAGGGTGATGGAAAAAACACCGCATGTGATGCTTGTGGGGAAAGGCGCTGAACAATTTGCTGCTGCGCAGGGATTCAGGCGGGAAAAACTACTCACTCCACAAGCTGAAAAGGCCTGGCGTGAATGGTTAAAGAAATCGGAGTATAAACCCTACCACCGGCCCGGTCAGCACGATACTATCGGCATACTGGCGCTGGACAGCAAAGGGTGTATTTGCGGTGCCTGCACAACCAGCGGCATGGCTTTTAAGATGCACGGCAGAGTAGGGGATTCACCCATTATCGGAGCAGGGTTGTATGTGGATGGAGAAGTGGGAGCGGCTACGGCTACCGGGGTGGGTGAGGAGATGATACGAATTGCCGGAAGCCACACCGTGGTTGAACTAATGCGTCAGGGATATAGTCCGCAACTGGCTTGTGAGGAAGCCGTGAAAAGAGTGATTCGCAAACGCGGGGAAGAAAAGGCAAAATCACTGGGTGTTGCTTTTATTGCGATGAATTTAAGCGGACAAACCGGAGCTTACTCTACAACGAACGATTTTGAATATACGGTATCTGCACCGGGTATTTTGCACGAAGTATTCAAGTCATCCAGTTACTTTTAAATATGTCGGTGGTAGTTGAAGTGCCTGTCTTTAACATTCAATCGGCTGTTGAAGCTGCGCGGGCCGGCGCACATCGCATTGAGTTATGCGATAATCCGGCAGAAGGAGGAACGACACCTTCTTACGGAATAATTAAACAGGTGCTTCGGCTTGTTTCCATCGATGTACTTGTAATGGTTCGTCCGCATGGCGGAAATTTTGTTTACAGCGATGATGAATTTGTTGCCATGCAACACGATGTGGAAGCATGTAAATCAGCCGGGGTGCACGGCATTGTTTTCGGTATCTTAAACGAAGAAGGAAGGCTGGATGTGAACCGGTGCAGCAGGCTGATTGACCGGGCACGACCCATGCAGGTTACGTTGCATCGTGCTTTTGATGTTACGCGTGATGCAGACGAAGCCCTTGAAGATGCCATACGCGCAGGTTTTGACCGTATCCTTACATCGGGACAAAGAGCTACAGCCATAGAAGGTGCCGAACGCATTGCTTCATTGGTTCGGTATGCAGGAAACCGGATTGTTATCATGGCCGGTTCCGGTATTACTCCGGAAAATGTTGTGCCGCTCGTCCGGCAAACCGGCGTTCGGGAAATCCACTGTTCGGCGCGCGAATGGCGGGACCATTCCAGTCGGTCCAATGAGCAGGTTTCTTTTAATGTGCCTCTGCCCGGTAAATCAGGAAGCTATAAGGTTAATGAGGTAAAACTAAAACAAATACTTAACGCTGTTGATCGTTTGTGAAGGATTCGATGTCGCATTACTGCCTTTCATTTTACCGTTCAGGCAGGTAAACTACTTATCGTCTTACGAAAAGATAAAGTGAAATTGAGTCGTGGAGCCAGTGGGAGTCCCAGCCTGCGTGCCGCAGTCAGGCAGGGAACCCTCGGTTAGTTTTGCTGAAGAATGAAATTGAGTCGTGGAGCCAGTGGGAGTCGAACCCACGACCTCTACAATGCCATTGTAGCGCTCTAGCCAGCTGAGCTATGACCCCTTAAAAACAGGACTGCAAATATATCGTAAAATAGCATCTGCCCAAATTGTCGGATTTGCACCTTATCTGGCTGACGAAAATCAGGGCCATCAATAACTGAAATCATACTTGCCCGCATAAGGCCCATCTACTTTTAAGCCTGTTAAAACACGTATCACCCAAGTTTTTACCGTTTATGGAGCTCGAAAAATTCAATTACGACAACAAAATCGTTAAGGCCTTCATCATTGCCACCGTGGTGTTTGGTCTGGTGGGCATGCTGGTGGGTTTAACAGCAGCCCTGCAACTGGTGTGGCCTGTATTTAATTTTGAACTGCCCTACACTTCGTTTGGTCGCATACGGCCATTGCATACCAATGCGGTAATCTTTGCTTTTGTGGGCAATGCCATGTTTGCCGGAGTGTATTACTCCATGCAGCGGTTGCTGAAAACACGAATGTACAGCGACACGTTGAGCTGGATTCACTTCTGGGGCTGGCAATTCATCATCTTAGCGGCAGCCATAACCCTTCCATTGGGTTATACCACATCAAAAGAATATGCCGAACTGGAATGGCCCATTGATATTGCCATTACGGTAATCTGGGTGGTGTTTGGATGGAACATGATTGGTACCATCCTCAACCGGCGTGAGAAGCACATGTATGTAGCCATCTGGTTTTACATCGCCACATTTGTAACAGTGGCTGTTCTGCATGTGGTTAACTCATTCGAAATGCCGGTGACGTTCCTGAAAAGCTATTCATGGTATGCCGGTGTGCAGGATGCCCTGGTGCAATGGTGGTATGGCCACAATGCCGTTGCGTTTTTCCTAACCACACCGTATCTGGGTTTGATGTATTACTTCTTACCAAAAGCTGCGAACCGCCCGGTTTATTCCTACCGGCTTTCGATTATTCACTTCTGGACGCTCATCTTCATTTACATCTGGGCCGGACCGCACCACTTATTGTATTCTACCTTACCCGACTGGGCACAATCGCTCGGCACCGTGTTTTCGGTAATGCTTATTGCTCCTTCCTGGGGTGGTATGCTAAACGGTTTGATGACCTTGCGCGGAGCATGGGACCGTGTACGTGAAGATGTGGTTTTGAAATTCATGGTGGTGGCTGTCACGGCTTACGGTATGGCAACCTTTGAAGGGCCGCTGCTGTCGCTGAAAAACGTAAATGCCATTGCGCACTTTACCGACTGGATTGTGGCACATGCTCACGTAGGTGGTTTGGGCTGGAATGGCTTCCTCATCTTCGGCATGCTTTATTGGCTGGTGCCACGCATGTGGAATACAAAATTGTATTCAACCCGGCTGGCTAATTTCCACTTCTGGATCGGAACCCTCGGTATCATTTTCTATGCGGTGCCCATGTACATATCGGGTGTTACACAAAGTCTGATGTGGAAAGAATTCAATGCCGAAGGATTTCTGGTGTACAAAAACTTCCTTGAAACCACGGTGCAAATCCTTCCGATGTACATGCTGCGTGCCCTTGGCGGGGCCCTGTACCTGACGGGCGCCATTGTGATGACTTACAACCTGATTAAAACTGCGTACTCCGGAAGTTTCATGGCCGATGAGCCCGCAGAGGCTGCGCCCCTGCCCAAACTCGCTGCTTCGGGTGGCGGCTGGCATCATGCCCTGGAAAGCAAGCCTGTGCTGTTTACCGTTCTAACCTTCATCGCCATACTTATTGGCGGAATCATTGAAATGATCCCTACCTTTTTGGTGAAGTCGAATGTGCCGACTATTTCCAGTGTAAAACCTTATACCCCGCTGGAGATACACGGTCGGGACATTTACATACGTGAAGGTTGTGTAAGCTGCCATTCGCAGTTGGTGCGTCCGTTCCGTTCGGAAGTTGAGCGCTACGATCCGCTGGGCGGAGAATATTCCAAATCGGGTGAATACGTGTACGATCATCCCTTCCTTTGGGGATCCAAGCGTACAGGTCCGGATTTGCACCGCGTAGGTGGAAAATATTCCGACCTGTGGCACTACAACCACATGCTTGCACCTGACGCCGTATCCTCGGGTTCGACCATGCCAGCCTATCCCTGGTTATTCGAACGAACCATTGATAAGTCGTTAACGGCCACAAAAATCAAAGCGCTGCGTAAAATCGGTGTGCCCTACGAAGAGGGTTATGAAAATAAAGCCAACGAAGACCTCGAGCGTCAGGCTAACCGGATAGCCGAGAACCTGCAACTGGAAGGCATTAACGTTCAGCCTGACGCAGAGATTATTGCCCTGATAGCCTATCTGCAACGCCTGGGTAAAGACATTAAAGCCGCTAAAACGGCTGAAGCTGAAACAACCACCTCAAACCGCTGATACCATGTATAAAAACGTGCTTCAACATATAGAAAATGTTTCGATATGGCCCATCATATCGCTGGTTATTTTCTTCCTCTTCTTCGTTATCATGCTTTGGTATGTATTTACCGAAAAACGGAGCTTCATCAATTATATGAAGAATCTGCCGCTGGATGAAAACAAAAATAAGTCAGATATCAAATCGCAACACATATGAAAAAAATAATGCTCGCTTACCTGGCAATACTTGCTTTCCCTGCATTAACGTTCGCTCAACAGGGAAATGATCCGTTAGCAGATCCTCTGCTTCCGTTTTATGTGGTTACCGGATTCGTGTTCATTGTAGCATTGCTCGTGTTGGGTATTGCCATTTATTTATTGCAGATATTGAATATGCTAATCCGCATGCAGGAGGCAGCCAGGCCGGAGGCTGCACCGGCTACAGCTAAGCAGCAAAGTTTATGGCAGCGCTTCTGGATATGGATCAACGGCTACCAGCCGCTTGAAAAGGAATCGGAATTGTTACTCGATCACAACTACGATGGCATTCGGGAACTGGATAATCATCTGCCACCCTGGTGGAAGTGGTTGTTGTATGGTTCCGTTGTATGGGGTGCAGCCTATCTCATTGTCTATCACGTAACCGATACTTTTCCGTTAATGGATGATGAATATAAGATGGAAGTTGCCAAAGCTGCCGAACAAAAAGCAAAACTGGCTGCTGCGCAACCTGCTGAAGTGATTGATGAAAATGCGTTGGTCTATCAGCCCGATGAGGCCATTCTGGCCAGCGGTAAGAAAATATACGCCATCAACTGTGCATCCTGCCACATGCCCGAAGGACAGGGAAGTATCGGCCCGAATTTAACCGATGACTATTGGATTCATGGCGGAAGTATCAAGGATATTTACCTTACCATTAAAAACGGTGTTCCGGAAAAAGGTATGATATCCTGGGCTCCGGTGCTTTCGCCTGCGCAAATGCGTGATGTAGCTTTTTATATTAAAAGTATCCGGGGCACCAACCCGCCCAATCCCAAAGCGCCGCAGGGTGAATTATATAAGGAAGAGGGAAGCAACGGCTCTGCAGAACAGGGAGCTTCAATGTAGGTGATGGTTAGAAGTAATAGGTTAAGGTAAGTAATTGTGAACACCGCCACTGACAATTTTTACCAGTTCGATGAAGAGTTCCGCAACTCCATCGCCACGGTTGATAAATCCGGAAAGCGCGTTTGGATATATCCCAAAAAGCCTGCGGGCAGGTTACATAACTACCGGGTGATTGTTGCAATCATTTTGCTGGTGTTGTTTTTTACAGGTCCTTTCCTGCGCGTTGACGGGCATCCTTTTATGCTGGTCAATATTTTCGATCGGAAGTTTATTCTTTTCGGACAGGTGTTTTGGCCGCAGGATTTCATTTTGCTGGCACTGGCCATGCTTACCTTTTTCGTGTTTATTATTCTGTTTACGGTAGTTTTTGGGCGGGTGTGGTGTGGCTGGGCCTGTCCGCAAACGCTGTTTATGGAAATGGTATTCCGTAAGATTGAATACTGGATTGAAGGCGATGCCAATCAACAACGCAAGCTTGCACAACAACCCTGGAACAGGGAAAAAATTTTGAAGAAGGTTAGTAAGCAACTTATCTTCATGGTCATATCCCTCATCATATCGCATACGGTAATGGCCTACCTCATTGGCCTGGATGAGATGTTAAAAATTATTTCACAGCCGCCAACCGAGCACCTCGCAGGCTTTATCGGTTTAATGGCTTTTACCGGAGTATTTTACTTTGTGTTCTCCTGGTTTCGCGAGCAGGCCTGTATTGCTGTGTGTCCTTACGGCAGATTACAGGGTGTATTGCTTGATAAAAACTCAATTGTTGTGGCTTACGACTGGCTGCGTGGTGAACCACGTGGTAAACTGAAGAAAAACCAACCCGACCCGGATAAAGGTGATTGCATTGACTGTAAGTTGTGTGTACATGTTTGTCCGACAGGTATTGATATCCGCAACGGAACACAGTTGGAATGTGTAAACTGCACAGCCTGTATCGATGCCTGTGATGAAGTGATGGTAAAAATCGGTAAGCCGCGCGGACTTATCCGGTTTGCTTCCTACAACTCCATCCGCGATGGCGTTAAAAAATTATTTACAACCCGCGTAGCAGGTTATTCCGTTGTGCTCACAGCCTTATTGGGTGTGCTGGTGTATTTACTATCTACCCGTTCGGACGTGGAGAGCACCATACTCAAAATGCCTGGAACGTTGTACCAGCGCACGCCGGAAGGTAACATCACCAATCTGTATCAGGTGGAATTTGTAAACAAAACCTTTGATGACCTGAAGTTGAATTTAATCGTTGAAGAACCTCAGGGTGCATTGCTACGAAAAGTTGGCGGGGAGCCGGAATCAGTGGTGAAGGCAGGAAATCTGCTTAAGGAAATGTATCTGATAGAGCTTCCTGCCGATAAAGTCGTGAAGGCTAAAATGAATATACGGTTAGGTGTTTATCACGATGACCGCAAACTCGAAACCATCAAGGCAAAGTTTGTCGGGCCTGTACATTCGCACCACGACCGTGTTAAAGGTGAACGTTAAAAAGCACATAAGATGAGTTGGCCAAGGTGGATTTTTGTTTCCTTTCTTCTGTTCATGGTTTTCATTGGAACCATGGTGGTTATCATGATGAAGCAGGACATCAGTCTGGTAGCTGATGATTACTACGAGCAGGAACTCATCTATCAGCAACAGCTGGAAAGAAAAAACAATGCATTAAAACTGGATGAAAAGCCGAAGGTAAAGATAAGCGAAGGCAAATACGCCGAAGTAAGTTTCCCCTATGATACACCGGTCCAGGGAGGACGCATTCAGGTCTTCCGCCCGTCCAGTAAGAAACTGGATGAGCAATTTGTATTTGAAACCCTGCCGGATAATCGCCTGTACTTTGAAATGAAAGAGAAGGCTTCCGGAGCGTACCGTATCCGCATTTGGTGGAAGATGCATGATAAAGAATACTACTGGGAGGAGTTTTTGGTTATCTGAATCATGTTGGCCGCAGCATTTTTACTTGGTTTAACCGGAAGTTTACACTGTGCAGGTATGTGTGGTGTACTTGCCTATCAGGCAGGACGAACGATAAGTGCTGCTGCCATGTATCATGCAGGCAGACTATCTACTTACATTTTGATGGGGCTGCTTGCCGGATGGTTAAGCCAGTTCATGACTTTTACCGGCTGGCTGGGATGGTTTTCTGTTATACTCGGACTTTTTGTAATCCTGTTGTTGGTTTTTCGCTCGGCCGCAAAATGGTTAACCGCCCGGTTTAACCGGGGATTGTTTGATGTACAGAAAAACATCGGCCTTCTTTTGAGAAGAAAAAGTTTCTATGCATCGCTGGGTGTTGGTGCGCTTAACGGCTTGCTTCCCTGCGGATTGGTATATTCGGCTGTTGTGATTGCCCTGGTTCAGCCCGGCATTGGCCAAAGTATGGCAGTGATGTTGCTATTCGGGCTGGGAACCATCCCTGCTTTGCTTATGGTAAACTGGTTTGCCGGAAACATAATCAAGTCGTTACCGATCTCTGTTCAGCAGTTGCAAAATGCTACGTTGGCAGCTACCGGTTTTTTGCTGGTTTGGCGAGGGGCATCCATGATCAATTTATTTTCCATTCACGACAGCGTGCTGTGCTACCCTTTGCCTTAATGGCGCGCCACGTTCCACTTAACCACCTGTTCGAGTTTACCGGGATGCAGTATTTTTATTTTGCTGCCATCAATTTCAACAATGCCTTCATCGCGGAAATCGGATAATACGCGTATAACCGACTCGGAAGCAGTGCCCACCATCTTGGCCAGGTCATCGCGGGATAGGGATAGTTCTTTACTTTCTTTAATATGACTTACTTTAAGCAAAGCCTCGGCGGTTCGTTGGCGCACGGAATTATAGGCTAATGCAAGCAGTTGTGCTTCTTTCTCGGTAACCTTCTTACACAACAATGAAACAAAGCTGCGGGTAAGTTCAGGATGACCGTGTAGCAGGGTAAGAAAATCATGTCGGGGAATGATGATTACCTCGCTGTCTTCCAGGGCAACTGCCGATTCGGTGTAGGTATTGTTTTCCAGAATAGGTTCGTATCCAAAAAAGTCGCCAGCGGCATATAAATCAGTAATAAATTCCTTGCCATCGGCATTGGTGCGGAACGTTTTAACATTTCCCTTCTGCAGGAAAAAGATGGCATTGGGCGTTTCGCCTTCCATGAAAATGGTAGCTTTCTTTTTAAACTGACGAACCTTTCTGTCTTTACAAAGGTCGTTCAGCCGGAGTACCTGCCGTGCATCATCGATGAGTTGGTTGAGGCCTTCGGTTGAGGCATCGTAATTTTTTTTAAACAAGGCCACCCTGTTCAACCGGCTTTCCACGGCATTGAGCAAATCGGTATCGTCAAAGGGTTTGGTCAGATAATCATCCGCACCCAGTGTCATGCCTTTACGGATGTCGGATTTTTCGGTTTTGGCAGTGAGAAATATAAAGGGTATGGAGGCGGTTTCCGGCTTTTTGCTGAGTATGTGCAATACACCATAGCCGTCCAGTTCAGGCATCATGATGTCGCAGATAATCAGATCAGGTTTTTCCTGCAATGCCAGCTCAACACCTGCTTTGCCGTTTTCAGCGGTAATTACCTGATAGTTGGCCAGTGAAAGAATTTCGCTGGTGTTTTCCCGTACCTCGGGGTTATCTTCAATGAGCAGTATTTTTTTCATGTCCAAATCAATTTAATGATAAGGGAATGACAAGGTAAAGGTAGTACCCCTTCCTTCTTCACTGGTAAAATTAATCTCACCGCCCAACAATTCCACATACCTTTTCACGATGTTCAGTCCGAGCCCGGTACCCTGGATGTTTCCGGAATTACTGGCGCGGAAAAATCGTTCGAAAAGGTGTTTTTGGTCGGCCTTGGGTATGCCGATACCTTCATCCCGTATAGAGATTTCAAAATGGTTTTTCCAGAATCGTAAATAAACATCAATGGATTTACCTGGATCGGAATATTTACTGGCGTTCGACAGCAGGTTAAACAGGATGTTGCGCATGATGCGGACATCGGTAGCCGCCGGTTGCGGTTGACCCTCACTGCGGAAATGCATCCGCTGAGCTTCCTTCAGCTGGGGTCTCATCTCATCCATAGCCTCCTGAATAAGCTGATCTAATTTTACTTCTTCTTTCTGCACATCAATGCGTCCTTCTTCCAGTTTGCCCAGGGAAAGAAAATCATTGAGAATAGCAGTAAGATGATTAACAGCTGATTTTATCCGTTGTATATGCTTATCGATTTTATCCAAATCGCCTTTTTCACGATACTGGGCTATGAGCGAAGCTGAGCTGAGCACCGTGCTCAATGGTGTCCGGAATTCGTGTGAGGCGATGCTTACAAATTTGCTTTTCAGTTCGTTCAGCTCACGCTCGCGCTCCAATGCTCGGCGTGCTTCTTCTTCGGCTTTTTTTCGTTCGGCAATCTGTTCCTGTAAAAACTGGTTGGCTTTTTCCAGGTCCTGAACGGTTTTATTTAGTGCATCGGTTCGGGCCTGTACCTTGCGTTCGAGTTCGGCCGCATACACCAGCAGTTGCTCTTCGCTGCGCCGGATGGCCTCTTCCGCTTTTTTCCTTTCAGTAATATCGATGACGAACGCCATAATCAGCAGGCTGTTGTTAACGGTATGATGGCTTAAACTTACCTCTACGGGAAATTCCGATCCGTCTTTTCGTATGGCAAGGAGGTCGCGACCTACGCCCATACGCCGTGGTGCAGGGTTTTTGTGGAAGATTTCCCGCTGATGTATGTGCGCCTGGCGAAAGCGCTGCGGAAGCAAATTTTCCAGCGGTTTCCCGCTGAGTTCCCCGGTATCATATCCGAACATTTTTTCCGTAGCGGGATTAGCCAACTGAATAATGCCGTTGGTGTCGACAAGGAGAATGCCTTCGGCTGCGCTTTGAAAAATTTCCCTGAAAGTTTCTCCCGTTGAAAACAGCGATGCGTTCATAACTGCCGGCCAATATAATCACAACAACGGATGATGAAAATCAGAATGCTGCCCTGATGAACGTCACGTTAACCGCGTACATTATCGTGTAGGTTGGTAGAAGTTTTTTATGAAACCGGTATTGTGTGTTATTGATCTGTCGCCTGCTTCGGTAAGCGTGCTTGATGTGGCGGCCGGGCTGGCTAATCGTTTTCAGGCACCATTA
The DNA here is from genome assembly GCA_025055435.1 of Cyclobacteriaceae bacterium. GTDB lineage: Bacteria > Bacteroidota > Bacteroidia > Cytophagales > Cyclobacteriaceae > UBA2336. The sequence goes on from JANWWN010000001.1 coordinate 25,968, forward strand.
ACCATTTTATATCCGTATCGCATCAAGCCCGATAAGGAACCAATTGCGGATTACCGGAAAGGATTGCTTCAGAAAGCACAAAAAAATTTTTTGGAACTGGAACAAAAGCTCCACCTCAACGGGTCACTCAATTATGAATTCAGAGCGGAAGTGGGCTTTCCGGGTGACCGGGTAGAAGCCTTTTTCAGGCAGCATCCGGCACTCCTCGTGGTAATGGGCGAAAAGATGGCGATGGAAAACAACGAATCGGGATTAAACAGCTTACAGGAAATGATAAAACGCATACCCGTACCGGTTGTGGTGGTGCCCGATCGCTTCGAATCAGGTTTCTATAATTTAACACGGACTAAAGTCTGATAATGATAATTTCTTTCTATTTTTAGAACATTAATATCCAAGCCCTATGAAAAAAATTCTTGTCCCGACCGACTTTTCTAAAGTTGCCGGATATGCAGCCGAAGTGGCTGCAAGCATAGCCCGCAAGTCGGGTGCGGAACTTACCCTGCTGCACGTCATTGAAGAAGGTTCAAAAGATTCTTTCAGTGTTATGGGTGAAATAAAATCCGATGACATGGAAGAGCGCCTTTTCATGATGAAACTTATTGATCGTGCCCGCAAACAAATGGCTAAGCTGGAGACCGATAAATTGTTTGATGGCATCAAAGTGAAAACTGAATTGCGAATCGGCTCGCCCTTTCATGGAATGCGTACCATTATAGAAGAGCATAAAGTTGATCTGGTGGTTATGGGGACCAAGGGTGTAACAGGTATGGCCGAAATGATAATTGGTTCCAATACGGAAAAAGTAGTTCGCCATTCCCGCTGCCCCGTTCTCACGGTGCAGAAGAAGCCTGCTAGCCTAGATTTCAAAAATATTGTGTATGCTACGGCCATGAATAAAGATGAGGAAGTATTCTCCAGAATTGTGAAGCGTGCACAGGAAATGTATAACTCCACAATACATCTGGTGCGCATCAATACTCCCGGAAACTTCCAGCGTGACGCGGTTGTAAAAAAATACATGCAGGACTTCGCCAAGAAACTGCAGCTGAAAAATTATACCATCAACGTTTTCAACGATATAACCGAAGAAGAAGGCATTATCTACTTTGCCGACAGCATCAATGCCGATATGATAGCCATGGCCACGCATGGTCGTACGGGCTTTGCGCACGTGCTGGCCGGCAGCATTGCCGAAGATGTGGTGAACCACAGCAAACGCCCCGTGCTTACGTTTGTGGTAAAACACCGGAAGTAATATTTCGCAACTTTTGCAAAAGCAAGCGGTTCAATCCGCTTGCTTTTTTATATCAGCCTATGTCTAAGAAAAACGACTGGAAAAAGCGCGAAGGCATTGTGTATTCAACCAATGCAGACTTTCAGTATGTTTATCATCAGCAGTCCGAGCCCGAAACCCTGCCTCCACCCAAACAGCAACTCAGGGTTCAGCTCGATAGGAGCGGGCGGTCCGGAAAAACGGTTACACTCGTGACGGGTTTTGTTGGCAAAACAGCAGACCTGGAAGAGCTGGGTAAAAAGTTGAAAGGCAAATGCGGTGTGGGTGGCTCGGTAAAAGACGGAGAAATTATTTTGCAGGGCGACCAGCGCGATAAACTTGTGAACCTGCTGTTGCAGGATGGATACAAAGTAAAAAAGTCAGGTTAATTATAACCACGTCATTTCGGATGCTTAATTCTTTTTAGTGATTTCTAAAAAAATCATTAATCTCCTGGAAAACGGGTTAATGATGCAGAGGTGACAATAATTTTTTAAAGAGCGCTCATATTACTTATTTTGTTGAGCATGAGCACTCGTGAACGTTTTCAGCATCTAAAAGCGCTGCGCATCCGCCGAATTAAACTGGAGCGCGCCATTAAAGACACTATTTTCATAACAGCCGGCATCCTTTCGGCTTCGTTCGGACTTAAAGGCTTTCTTTTGCCAAACAATTTTCTGGACGGAGGCGTAATGGGTATTTCCCTGTTAGTTAATCAACTTACTAAAACCGACCTGTCGTTGCTGGTGGTAGTGCTCAACGTTCCTTTCATGGTAATAGGCTATACGCAGGTATCGAAAATATTTGCTTTTAAAACGCTGGTCGCCATTCTGGGGCTGGCACTGGCCTTGTATTGGATTGATTTTCCGATGATTACCAACGATGACCTGCTCATTGCCTTCTTTGGCGGATTCTTTTTAGGAGCAGGCATTGGTCTTTCGATTCGCGGCGGCAGCGTGCTCGATGGTACCGAAGTGCTGGCCATTTACACCAGCCGAAAAACCACATTAACCGTGGGCGATATCATTCTCGCACTGAACATCATCATCTTTTCGGTGGCGGCTTATCTGATCAACATCGAAATTGCGCTTTACGCGATTCTCACCTATCTGGTGGCTTCCAAAACGGTGGATTTTGTTGTTCATGGCATTGAAGAATATACCAGTGTGATGATTGTGTCGGAGAAAAGTGAAGAAATAAAAGATGCCATCATCAACCGCATGGGCCGCGGTGTAACGGTACTGAAAGGCCAAAGCGGCTTTGGTAAAACCGGTCATAAGGTAAAAGAGATGGATGTGATATTTTCGGTCATTACCCGTCTTGAACTGCAAAAGCTGAAAACCGAAATCTCCAAAATTGATGAACACGCCTTCGTTGTTGAAAACAGCATCAACGACGTGAAGGGAGGCATGATTAAAAAACGGCCGTTGCACGATTAAACCGGAATAGAAAGTTAAACCTTGCGGCATGAAGTTTACTTTACCTATACTGTTTGTTGTATTTTTTTTCATTGCCCGGGCACAAACCAACAACCAGCTTACTCAAATTGATTCGGTTCTGAATTATCTTCATGAAAGGCAGTTATTCAACGGTGTGGTTTTAATTGCCGAGAAGGGTAAAGTTTTATATAAAAAATCGCTGGGTATAGCTAATCCCGTAACAGCACAACCGCTTACTTCAGCCTCATCATTTAATCTGGCTTCTTTATCCAAACAATTTTATGCTTCGCTGGCCGTGTTACTTAAAGCGCAGGGTAAACTGCACTATGATGATCCCGTTCAGAAATTTCTTTCAAACTTTCCCTATCCGGAAATAACAGTCCGTCACCTGTTGAACCAGGTTTCCGGCTTGCCCGAATATTTTGATCTGGCCGACCGGCACATGAATTTTCAGGATACACTCACCAATACCATGGTATTGAATATACTGGCATCAAATAAGCCTTCCCTGCTTTTTGAACCGGGCACTCGCTGGATGTATTGCAATACCAATTATGTACTGTTAGGTTCAATCATCGAAAAAGTTTCCGGTATGTCTTTATCCGATTTTTTCCAGCAAAGCATTGCCAAACCTTTAAAACTGAAAGACACCTACGTGTACACGTTGAAATCGGGTAAACGACCGGCATCAGCAGTAACAGGTTTTCGTTATGAAAATCAAAAACCGGTGATCCATGATATGAATCATTTTGATGGAGTGGCGGGCGATGGAAATATTTTCTCCTCAGCCGAAGATTTGTTTCGGTGGGATCAGGCCCTTCATGCCGGCAAAATCATTCCTAAAAGTTTGCTTCAGGAAGCGTTTATGCCCGGAAAATTGAATTCGGGCGAAAATCATCGCTACGGCTTCGGATGGGTGATTGATGAACCGGGAAAAATCATATCGCATTCCGGAAGTTGGGTTGGTTTTCGCACACTGATGGTGAGGTATTTGGATAAACACCAGGTGATAATAATACTATCGAACGGTTCTGATGGGTCAGCTCGTGTAGTGCGCGATATCTGGGAAGGTAAAAAATATGAGCTGCCAGCAACGCAGCTAATCACCAACATAAGCATCATTAATGGCACAGGGCTACCGGCCTTTACAGGAAGCGTGCGTATTTTGAACGACCGCATACGCGATGTGGGAGAGCTCAAAGCTTTTCCGGGAGAACCGGTAACAGATGGAAAATTTCTGGCGCTTGCTCCCGGTTTTATTGATAGCCACAGCCATCACGATTGGGGCTTGCGCCAAAGTCCTGCCTGTGTAGCTGCAACCAGTCAGGGAATAACTACAATTGTAGTAGGGCAGGACGGATGGTCAAGTCCGATGGATTCAATTGTGAAGCTGTTTGCTGAGAGGCCTGTGAGCGTTAATGTTGCTACTTTCACCGGCCATACCTACCTGAGGAACAAGGCGATGAAAGCCAATGTATTCCGGAAATCCCTGCCCGATGAGCGACTTGAAATGATTGCGTTGTTAAAGCAGGAAATGGAAAAAGGTTCATTGGGCTTATCCACCGGCCTGGAATACGAAGGTGCTTTTTATTCCGACCGCGAGGAGGTAATCGAATTAGCAAAAGTTGCTGCCTCCTTCGGAGGGCGCTACATCAGCCATATCCGCAGTGAGGACATTCATATTGATCGTGCTTTACAGGAATTGATTGATATTGGTCGTGAGGCACAATTGCCTGTTCAGATATCCCACATTAAAATAGCCCTGCGAAGCAAATGGGGAAGCTCAGCATATGTAATTGGTATGCTTCAGGCTGCGCGGCAATCCGGCGTGCAGGTTTCAGCCGATGTTTACCCCTACAGCATGTGGGGTTCAACACCCCGTGTACTTTTTCCCAAAAAGGATTTTAATAGTTTGTCCAGTGCCCGCTTTGCCGTAACGGAATTGTTTGATCCGACTGCGTCATTTCTGATGTCCTTTCCTGCCAATCCGGCGTACGAAGGAAAAACCATCACCGAAATAGGTAAAATGCATGGCGAGGATGCGGCTCAGACCCTGCTGCGTGTCATCCGCGAAGGCGAAGCGGCAGGTGAAGATGGTTTTATTGTGGCTACTTCGATGGGTGAAGAGGATATAAAAAATTTTCTTCAGTGGGAGCACAGCAGCATCTGTTCCGATGGTGCAGTTGACGGACACCCGCGTGGCCATGGAGCCTTCACACGATTTCTGGGCTATTATGTTCGTAAACAAAAACTAATGCCACTGGAAAAAGCCATTTATAAAATGACAGCGCTGCCGGCACAAAATCTGGGCATTCGCGAACGCGGCTTAATACTTCCCGGATATTATGCTGATCTGGTTTTATTTAACCCCGAAAGGGTGATGGATCGCGCAACAATTGAAAATCCAAAAGCACTATCGGAGGGCATTGAAATGGTTTGGGTGAACGGTCAGCTTGTGTATCGCAATCAGCAAGCTGTTCCGAATTATCCGGGCAGGCTCATCCGGCGCAATTAGCGATTCAGAAAATCCTTCTTTTTCAAATCCCAATAGTTCGGGTTGGTTTTATCGGTTAGCTGATTCCAATAGTCGGGTGTTACCCTGCGTCCGTCGGGTGTGCGCAACTCACGGTTGTAAACCTTAACCACCGGATTGAACGTTACATCGGGAGTAAGTAAAGTGAAAGTCGGTTCCTTGCCTTCCTGTGGCGGTTCCTGTTCCAGGCGTGTTTCCACTTTATTAAAGTGCAATAGATTTTGCAGAAAATCTGCACGTTGTTGCGTAATACCTGCTTCAATCACCCGGTAGTTTACTCCGTCAATTTCTTTTGTAACATGTTCAAACTTATGCAAGCCCATACAGCCAACCGGTTACAAGTTCGCGTATGTAATCAAACAGGTTTCCGATAAACCCGGTTACCACCATGCCCGCCACGCAAATCAGTAAGCCAAGCTTTACCGCTAACGGACTATTTACGGCAGGCAGGGGTCGCGGATTTTCTTCAATAAACATAGCTTTTACCACAATCAGATAATAGTAAAGCGAGATAACTGCATTAAGCACGGCAATGCCCAGCAACAGATAGTATCCGCGTTCGGCTACAGCCATAAACAGAAAAAACTTGCCAAAAAAACCGGCCAGGGGCGGAATGCCCGCCAGCGAAAACAAAGCCAGAAGCATTACCAGACTTAGCCGCGGGTTGGTAGAATAAAATCCATTGAAGTCACGGATGGTTACTGCTCCGGTAAATTGTTCGGCCACCATAACCACGCCAAAGGCAGCAAGGTTGGAAAACAGGTAGATGAATACAAAGTACAACACCGTACCTGCTCCAATAACATCAGCCTGAACTACGCCCAACATAATAAATCCCGCCTGGGCAATGGATGAAAAAGCCAGAAAGCGCTTCAGGTTATGTTGCCGCAGGGCAAACAGGTTGCCGATGGTCATGGTGAGTGCAGCCAGCACGTAGATGATGTCGTTCCACCAGGACGACGCCTCTTTAAAAAGGCTGAACAGCACCAGTATCAGAACGAATACTGATGCGCCCTTTGAAATAACAGATAGGTAGGCCGTATTGGCGGTAGGGCTTCCTTCGTACACATCGGCAGTCCAGAGGTGGAAGGGCACCAGACTGATTTTGAATGCTAAGCCCGAAAGCAGAAATATGAGCGCTATTAACGTGAACGGTGACGATTGAAACACAAACTGATGAAAGTATAACGAAGTACCGGTTGCATACAGAAGCGATATGCCAAACAGTAAAACTGCCGAAGAAAAAGCAGAAGAAAGAATGAGTTTAATACCGGCCTCAGCCGATTTATGTTCGTAATATTCAAATGCTGCCAGTGCAGCCACGGGCAGGGTGAGCAGTTCCAATGCAAGATAAAACATCAGAAAATGTCCGGCTGAAAGAAGGTAGGATGCTCCGGTCAGACTGGAAAATATAAGCAGATAAAATTCCGTACTCCGGTTCTGCATGGCCGGCCTGCGCAGCCACGGTTCGCTTAGCAGGAAGATGAGGAAAGCACCCACCTGCAGTATATTTTTCATGAAGATGCGCAGGTGGTCAGTTATGTACATTCCGCCAAAGAGGCTGCCTTCTTCTGAGGGCAGAAAACCGGCAAGTACCAATACGCCGCTTAATCCAATGGCTATGTTCGGAATAATTTTTTTTCGTTCATCCGGCAGCGCGATTTCGCAAAACAAAACAGTAACTGCCGCAAAAACCAGCAGCCATTCATGGCGCATCAGCAGCAGTTCTTTCAGCGTCATGATTACTTACTTTTTTCCGGAAATCCCGGACTTTCTTTTTAAAAGCTCGTTGTTGATATAAATTTTTAATTGATCAAAAGTCATGTGGTGAGTTTCACTGCTGATACGCTCCCGGATGGTTCGCATCATTTTGATGGCATCAAATTTTTTTGTTTTCTTAATCGTTTTCATAATCAATTATTTCTTTTGGACTTCTGATTTCGATAACTGGATAACCAAACCGAAGATTCACTGAATTATAGGCTCTGATTTTATTCAAATTTAAAATATGCTTGAAATTCCAACTCACCAAAACATCAACTCTGTAAACTGTGGCCATAGCAATATAACGGCAATCTTCAATACTACTATACCCAACAACCTGTTCTTCTATGTACTTATTTGCTAATTCAGCAACTTTACTGGTAAGTTCAACTCTTTCTAATACATCACCAGGATATTTATGTAGCAATTCCCTTACTCTTTTTGGCGCATGAATTAACTCAAGCTCCAGCAAGTCGGATATAACAAACTTTATTTTTCTGTTTTGAAGTTTACCAAACAATTTGATGGTAGCGTCTTTAAATTCCTCATCAAAATAACCTCCAACTATGGACGTATCAATGTAAACCCTGGGTATCATTACTTACTTTTCAACATAAATATACATCGCCTCTCTTATCAACTCAGCCAGCCATTCGGGCGCAAGGCCAATAGCAAACATTCCGGCAAGTAAGGTAAT